>NZ_LR594675.1:5462455-5784910 GCF_901827205.1 Variovorax sp. PBS-H4
GGTGATCGTGCCGGTCGCGGGCGTGTACAGGCGGCTCAGGCAATTGAAGAGCGTCGTCTTGCCGGCGCCGTTGGGACCGATCACGCCGCAGATGTCGCCGCGCCGCACGCCGAACGAAATGCCGTCGAGCGCGACGATGCCGCCGAAGCGGACCGAGAGGTCGCTCACGCACAGCAGGGCATTGGAGATGGAAGGCATGGGAAGAGTATTCGTCCCCGGGACGGGACCGTCTGTCCCCTGCCGGTGGTACCGCGCGCCGTGTCCCTTGCCATGGGGACAGACGCCCGGGGGAGGCGCTGTCACATTGGGCGCCTTACGCAAAAAGGCATTCCCATGATCGAAACCGACGTCGTGGTCATCGGCAGCGGCGCCGCTGGCCTCACGGCCGCCATCACCGCACGCCAACTCGGCCTCGAGGCGCTGGTGGCGGAAAAGACCGGCCTGTTCGGCGGCACCACCGCCTATTCCGGCGGCGCGCCCTGGATTCCCTGCAACCACGTGATGAAGCAGATCGGCCTGGACGACAGCCGCGCAGCGGCCGAGACCTACCTGCACGCCGTGCTGGGCGAGGCCTTCGACGAGGACCTGGTCGCGAGCTACCTCGACAACGCCGCGGCCATGCTGGAATTCATGGAGCGCCATTCGGAGGTGCGCTTCAAGCCCTTCCCGCTGCCCGACTACGAGAGCGATCTGCCCGGCGCCGCGCGCTGCCGCTCGCTGCTGACGCCGGAGTTCGACGGCCGCCTGCTCGGCGACCGGCTGGCCGACCTGCGCACGCCGCTGCCGCAGCTGATGCTGTTCGGCAGCATGCAGGTCGAGGGTGCCGACATCCATCCGATGCGCCATGCGCTGAAGACCTGGGCCGGCTTCAGGCACACCGCCAAGGTGATGCGCCGCTTCGTCGCCGACAAGCTGCGGCACGGCCGCGGCACCCGGCTCGTGAACGGCAACGCGCTGGCGGCGCGGCTCTTCTACTCGGCGATCCGGGCCGGCGTGACGCTGTGGAAGAACACCCCCGCACTGGAGCTGCTGGTCGAGGACGGCGCCGTGCGCGGCGTCGTGGTGCAGCGCGACGGCGAGCGCATCACCGTCAAGGCGCGCCGCGGCGTCCTGCTGGCGACCGGCGGCTACGGCGCCAACGAGAAGATGCGCGCCGCATACATCCCGTTCGCCGAGCATCACCACTCGCTGCAGCCCGAAGGCAATGTGGGCGACGGCATCCGGCTGGGCCTGGCGGCCGGCGCGGTGCACGACCCGGCGCACGCGGGCGACTGCATCTGGACGCCGGTGTCGCTGCTGCGCAAGCCGGACGGCAGCGTCGTCAAGTACCCGCACATCTTCATCGACCGCGCCATGCCGGGATGCATTGCGGTGGGCCCGGACGGCCGCCGCTTCGTCAACGAGGGCACGTCGTACCAGACCTTCGTGGGCACCATGCACCGGCGCGGCATCACCCAGGCGCACCTGATCGCCAACCGCGATTTCGTGCGCACCTACGGCATGGGCCTGGCGCGGCCGCAACCTTTCAACCCGCAGCCCTTCGTCGACGCCGGCCATCTTGTGGAGGCCGCGACGCTGGCGGAACTGGCGAAGAAGATCGGCGTCGACGCGGCCCAGCTGGAGGCGACGGTGCAGCGCTTCGACGAAGCGGCGCGGCGCGGCGAAGACCCGGAGTTCGGCAAGGGCGCGGATGCGCACTCGCGGTTCCGCGGCGACCAGACGCATCAACCGAATCCCGGCGTGGGCCCGGTGGGCAGCGGCCCGTACTACGCCGTCGCGCTCTACCCCGGCGACCTGAGCACGGTGGGCGGGCTCGACACCGATGGCCGCGCCCAGGTGCTCAGCGCGCAGCGGCAGCCCATTGCCGGCCTCTACGCCGCGGGGCTGGACATGAACTCGATGATGCGCGGCCGCTACCCCGGCGGCGGCAGCAGCATCGGCCCGGCCATGACCTTCGGCTACATCGCGGCCCGCCAGATGGCCCAGGGTCGCGTCCCGGCCGGCCCGATTGGCCGGAAGCAATTCGCGGAGGCGGCGTGATGGACTACGGACTGCGGGGCCGAGTGATCTTCATCACCGGCGGCGGCAGCGGCATCGGCCGCGCGATCGGCATCGAGGCCGCGCGCGGCGGCGCGAAGGTAGCGGTGGCCGATGCGGTGGCCGAACGGGCCGAACAGGTCGCCAGCGAATTGCGCGAACTGGGCGCCGAGGCGGCGGCAGAGACGCTGGACGTGCGCGATGCCGCGGCGTGCGAGGCGGCTGTCGCCCGTGTCGAGCGGACGCTCGGTGCCATCGAGGGCATGGTGGCCTGCGCCGGCATCTCGCCGCCTTCGGCCGCCGACGCGATGCCCGACGAGATCTGGACCCGCTGCCTGGACGTGAACCTCACCGGCATGTTCCGCTCGGTGCAGCCGGTGGGCAAGCGCATGGTGGAGCGCAAGCGCGGCGCGATCGTGGCCATCGCCTCGATCGACGGTCTGGGCGGCCACGCGGGACGCGCGCACTACAGCGCCTCCAAGCACGGCGTGATCGGCCTGACCCGCGCGCTGGCCATCGAATGGGGCCGCTTCGGCGTGCGCGTCAACGCAGTCGCGCCCGGCGTCGTCGACACGCCGCTGGTGCAGGCCAACATTCCGCCGGACCACCTGCGCTACGCGATGGTGGACCGCAACCCGCTGGGCCGCCTCTGCCGTGCCGACGAGCAGGCGGGTCCCACCCTCTTCCTGCTGTCGGACGCCGCCAGCTACGTGACCGGCTCGGTCATGACCGTGGACGGCGGCAGCTCCGCCGGCTTCTTCACGCGATGGAACGGCGCCGACCTGGGATCGCGCGCGCTGCTGGAATCCGGCGCCTACGGTGAGCCCGGATAGCGCTTTCTCTTTTCTTCCTCCTTTCTCTCTCTCCCCGAAAGACTCCCCATGAAAAACCTGTTCGACCTGCGCGGCGAGCGCATCCTGATCACCGGCGCCGGCGGCGCCATCGGCGGCGCCACCGCGCGCGTGTGCGCCGCACTGGGCGCCGAGCTGGTCATCGCCGACCTGAAGGCCCCCACCGAGCTGGCCACCGAGCTGAAGGCCCGCGCCGCCGCGCTGGACAACACGAAGCGCGAGGACGTCAACGCGCTGGTCGCGGACATCGGCCAGATCGACGCGCTGATCGACACCAGCGGCTACTACGTCAAGGGCGACTGGCTGGACGGCGGCGACGAGTGGGAAGAGCTCTTCGAACGCACCATGGCCGTCAACATCAAGGGCCCGGTCAACCTGGTGCGCACCGTGCTGCCCCCGATGATGAAGCGCGGCAGCGGCCGCATCGTGCTGACCAGTTCGATGGCGGCGCGCAATGCGGGCTCGACCCTGGCGGTGGAGCCGGCCTACGCGGCATCCAAGGGCGGCCTGTCGGCGCTGGTGCGCTACTTCGCGCGCCAGGGCGCGGCTTCCGGCGTGGTGGTCAACGCCGTCGCGCCGGGGCCGATCCTCACGCCGCTGCTGGTCTCGGCCAACCAGCCCTTCACGGTGGACCAGTATCCGATGAAGCGCCTGGGCCAGCCGGACGAGATCGGCTGGCCGGCCGCCTTCCTGGCCTCGCGCGGCGCAAGCTTCACCACCGGCGCCGTCCTGGACGTGAACGGCGGCATGTGCTTCTCCTGACCCAGGCGTGACGATGCAGGAGCTCGACGCCCTCTGGAATCCCATCGGCATCGGGCAGGTGCAGGCCCGCAACCGGATCTACCTGCCCGCGCACCAGGTAAGCCTGCCGCCGGCGGCGTATGGCGCCTACCTGGCCGAGCGCGCGCGCGGCGGCGTGGGCTTGATCGTCACGCACGGCTTCCACGTGCACCCGGCCAGCGCGCGCGCCGGTGTGTCGCCGTGGGAGCCGGCCTGGGCCGATGCGGTCCGAACGTTCGTGGCGCCGAGCAGGCGGCAAGGCGTGCCGGTGTTCGTGCAGATCACGCACATGGGCGCGAGCGGCACGCGGCGCACCGACGACATCGGCCTGTGGGGCGCGGTCATGGCGCCTTCTCAGATCCCTTCGCCGGTGCATCGGGCTACTCCCAAGCCCATGGAGGAAGAAGACATCCGCGAGGTCATCGAAGGCTTCGCGGCCACCTGCGCCAACGTCAAGGCGGGCGGCGGCGACGGCGTCGAGATCCACGGCTCGCACGGCTACCTGCTGAGCAACTTCCTGTCGCCCTACTGGAACCGCCGCAACGACGCCTGGGGCGGCGACACCGAGCGGCGCGCGCGCCTGGCGCTGGAGATCGGCAAGGCGGTGCGCCGGCGCTGCGGCAGCGACTTCGTCATCGGCATCAAGCTGAGCCTGGACGAGTACCTCGGGACCGCCGGGACCACGCCCGATGAGACCCTCCGCGTGCTCCAGCTGCTGGAGCAGGCGCGGTGGTTCGACTACGTGTGCCTGTCGCACACCGACTACCACCAGAACCACAGGCTGGTGCCGCCGCAGTCCAGCGGCGAGACGGCGCCGCTCGCGGCCCATGCGGCGCGCGTGCGCGAGGCGCTGGGGGGCCGCATCCCGCTGCTGATCCAGGGTTCGGTGCGCGAGCTCGGGACGGCGGCCGCGATCGTGCGGCGCGGCCAGTCGGACCTGGTCGGACTCGTGCGCGCGCACATTGCCGATCCCGAGATCGTGAACAAGGCGCGGGAGGGCCGCGCCGACCAAACGCGCCGCTGCGTCGGCGCCAACCAGGGCTGCTGGCGCAGGCTCGGGCAGAACGTGAGCTGCACGGTGAACCCGGCGGCCGGGCGCGAGCTGCAGTTCGGCGTGGCGGTGGCGAAGCCGGCCGCCTCGGCGAAGAAGGTGCTGGTGATCGGCGGCGGCCCCGGCGGGCTCAAGTTCGCTGACACCGCGGCCCAGCGCGGGCACCGGGTCACGCTGTGGGAACGCAGCGGCGGGCTCGGCGGGCAGATCCGCAAGGCCGGCCTGCTGCCGGACTATGCCTCGTGGCGCTTCCTGGTCGACGACCTGGAAGCCTCGGTGCGGCGGCGCGGCGTCGAGATCGTGCTGAACACCGAAGCGACCGCCGATGCGGTGGCGGCGTGGGCTGCCGACGAAGTGATCGTGGCCACGGGCGCGCGATGGCAGACCAGCGGCTTCTCGATGTTCCGCACCGACCGCGACGCCATCCCCGGCGCGGAACTGCCGCACGTGATCGACGCGCTCGGCGCGCTCGAGCACCTGTCCGGATGCGGCCGGCGCGTCCTGATCGTCGACGACAACGGCGACTACCTGCCGCTGGGCCTGGCGCGGCTGCTGTCAGCTGCGGGCCACGAGGTGACGGTGGTCACGGCCGACGGCATGCTCGGCCGCAAGCTCGAGGCCACGCTGGACTGGCCATGGCTCATGCCGCGGGTGGTGCAGGCCGGCGTCGCGCTGCGCGCCTGCACATCGGTCGAGCGCATCGAGCCCGGCCAGGCCACCCTGCGCAGTACGCTGGGCGGGCCGGCCGAGACGCTCGCCGCCGACACCGTCGTGCTGTCGATGCTGCGCACCAGCGACGATTCGCTCTATCACCAGCTGAAGGCGCGCGGTCTGCCGGTGCGCCGCATCGGCGACTGCGTGGCACCGCGCGAAGTGGACGACGCAGTGCTGGAAGGCTTTCGCGAGGCGCAGGCGATGGCGTGAGCTCGAGGCTTGGGTGGGCAGGTTCGTGAAGGTCGGTGGAACGGCCTGTGGGGCGTCGTGTTGGTTTGCACTCGAACTCGAAATCGCAGTGGCACTTGCCGTGGTGCATCTACTTGGTCATGTCGCGCTGCCTTCCGCGTCAACGAAACCACCCCTCGCAGCAGGATGCGGCAGGTTCCAACCGAAGTAGACCTCCACCGACACCAGCTTTCCGTTGCGCGTGAAGTGCAGCTCGCAGTTGCGAAACCGCTTGCCGTTGGCAGTGGCTTCATACACGACGAACGCTCGATCCCCGAAATCCGCGGACTGCTCCAGGACGGATGCAGCTTCCATTGATTTGCTGTTCGGCCAGCAGCGATCGAAGTAGGTGGCTCGGTCCAGCGCGTTGTCGAACGGGCTCGTGAAATGGAAGTCTTCGGCGATCAGGGCCTCGATCGCTTGGCGGTCCTTGTCGACGTAAGCTTGCAAGCAGGCCTTGGCGATGGCGAGTGCGGTCATGTCAGAGCCCTTCCATCTTGGTTCGATCGCCGGTCGCTCCGGCGCTCAGGTGCTTGCCCAGGTGCTCGAAAATCTTGCCCCAGCCCGACTGACGGTCCTTCGGCTTCTCGCTGCCATCCAGGTAAGCGGATTGATCGGTGAGCTTCACTTGTGTGCCACCTGAAACGTCTTCCGTAAGCTCCACGGTGCACAGCGTCGCCGAGATGCGTATGTTGTCCCTGTGCATCGTGCCCGCGCTCACGATTCGTTCACCCATGACGATGTCCAGGAATCGGCCCTCGGACATCAGGTCGGGCCTGGACTTCGGCCCGAAGCGCATGCGCTCTACACCGCCGACTCTAAGTCCTGGGTCATCTCGACGACCACCCATTCCGAGTCGCCGGGAAAATGCCAGTGGCGCCGCTGCTCTACATCGGCCCAGGCGTCGAAGACTTGCTCGCGAGAGACCGGATAAACGCGCTCGACAACGACGGTGTCGTGCAAAACGGAAGTCGTTTTCACAGGGTGTTCCCCTTCTTGGCAATCGGTGCCCCGCTTTTCGTTGCGACCTGGTCTTTGTGATAGAGGTGACGCCCCAACGCGTCGATGCGGTCGTTCAGGCCCATATTTGCCAGACGAATCGGCGGGTGGCGGATCACGGACGCAAGCAGTGCCGACGGCCGCCTCTTGAAAGCGCAATGCGGTTCAGTGAGAGTTCGATACCCGCAAGATCGCCTGATCGATCCGTGTCCTCTTTTTTGCCTCAACAGTTGCACCTACGCGCCGTATGCCGCCATGAAGACCCGTACGGCCTCGCGCACAAGAGCCCGGTTTTCCCGGGAGTCCGGCATCTCGAGCTTCAGCAGTCCGCGCATGTGCCCGGAGCCCAGGAACATCGACAGGAACAGGTCCGCTGCCTGGAGCGGGTTCCGCACCGTCAGCGTGCCCGCCGAGTGGGCACGGCGAAGGTATGCAGCCAGTTCGCCGTTCACACGCTCAGGGCCGTCTTTGTAGAACGCGCGGCAGACTTCCGGCTGCGCCCCCGCGACGCCGTAGACGGAGCGCAATGCGCCCAGGGCGTCGTCCCCTCGCGCCAGCGCAAGAAAACGGGCGCCGATCGCCAGCAGCGCCTGCTCCGGCTGGTCCGGGTCCAGCGCCCCGGCGCCCGGGACGCCAGCCACCACCGTCGCCGTCCTGTCGCGCACGACCACCTGAAACAGCCCCTCCTTGGAGCCGAAGTTGCTGTAGACGGTCATCTTGGAAACACCCGCGTCCGCAGCGATGGCATCCACGCTGGCGCGCTCCAAGCCATGCTCGTTGAAGTGCCTTTGCGCCGCTTCCAGGATGCGCCGCACGCGCTCGGGGTCGCGTGGCCGGCCGCGTTGGGGCTTGGGAGCGGGAACCAGGGGGCGGGCCATCGGCAGATTGATTTAGTGGACTTGGCAGTTCACTATAGATCACCCACATTATTGGACCTGTAGTCCAGGAACTCACGACGACCCGAGGAGCCATGACGCAACAGTCGATCGACCGGACCTCGCCGGCCATCAAGCGCGGCGGACTCGTGGATATTTATTGGACTTGACAGTTTACTATATCAGCCTCACATTACTGTACTTGGTAGTACGGTAACCGATCAAGCCATGACCTCCTCCTCCTGGCGCAGCCGCGGGCCGACCCCACGAGCAACCCGCCTCCTGACGCTCGCCGCATGGAGCGTGCTGTCGGCGTGCTCGACACCCCCCATGCACGCTGCCGCGCCTTCGGCGCCCCTCGCGGCCGCCTTTGCCCACAGCCATGCGGCACAGGCGGAAGGCGCAGCGCAGGCCGACACCCCGGTGGCGGCCGCAGGCGATCATGGGCGGGCTGGTGGTCGCCACGGCCTTCACGCTCGTCTTCGTGCCGGCCCTGTATGCGACGTGGTTCCGCGTGCGGCGCGAGCAAGACGCCAAGCTTGACAAGCCAACCACCCCCCTCCATCCACAACAGGAGCCCATCACCATGAATGACGTCATCATCATCGGCGGCAGCTTTGCCGGCCTTGCCGCCGCCCTGCAGCTCGGCCGTGCCCGCCGCAAGGTCACCGTTCTCGATACGGGCCTGCCGCGCAATCGCTTCGCCGGCCACTCGCATGGCCTGCTCGGCCACGATCACAAGCCGCCGCTGGACATCCTGGCCGAGGCGCGGCAGCAGCTGGCGCGTTATCCCACGATCAGGCTGGTCAGTGCCCGGGCCGACAGCGTCTCCGGCGCCATCGACGATTTCTCCGTCCTCACTGGCGATGGCGAAAGCCTTGGGGCTCGCCGCCTGATCCTGAGCTATGGCGTCGCCGACCAGATGCCTGATGTTCCGGGCTTTGCCGAAAGCTGGGGCACGTCCATCGTGCCCTGCCCCTATTGCGACGGCTTTGAAGTCGCCGGCCAGCATTGGGGCCTCGTCTGGTCCGGCCCGCAGTCGCACGCATCGGGCAGGCTGTTCCGCGATTGGACCGACAAGTTGACTGTCTTTGCCGATGGCCACGACATTCCGCCCGATATCCAGGCCGATCTGGCGCGCCGCAACATACCTGTCGTCGATGGCCGGATCATCGAGATCGCCCATCACGCGGGCCATATCAACACGGTCAATCTCGATACCCGCTGCAATATCGCGGTCGACATCCTGTTCGCCCATCCGCGCAACAAGCCGTCCGCGAGCCTGCATGAATCACTGGGCCTCGCCACGGTGGATACGCCCGTCGGCATCGCCCTCAAGGTCGACGAGCGGCGCCAAACCAGCATGCCCGGCATCTATGCCGCCGGCGACCTTGCCACGCCCCTCCTGCCTTCGGTCACCCAGGCATCGTCGCAGGGCGCGATGGCGGGAATCTTCGCGCAGCAATCGATGCTGGCTTGAGGGTGCAGGTTCCGTTCTCCAGCCGGGCGCCAGGCCTCATGATGGAGTGATATGAGCACGCTCGAACTGAAGGTTCCTCCTCCCATCGTGGCGCTTGTCCTGGCGCTTCTTATGTGGCTGACGCCAGCCGTCGCGAGTCTTGTGCAGATTCCCTATCCGGCCCGTGTGCTCTGCGCCGTCGTTCTGGCGTGCGTCGGCCAAGGCATCAGCATCGCCGGAATAATTGCGTTTCGGCGCGCCAAGACCACCGTGAACCCAGTCAAGGCAAGCTCGGCGTCCTCGTTGGTCATCCGGGGCGTGTACCGCCATACGCGCAACCCCATGTACGTCGGGCTCTTGCTCACCCTGTTGGCGTGGGCAGTGTTTCTGGCGAACCCGCTTGCTGTCCTGTGGGTAGTCGTGTACGTGCTGTACATCACTCGGTTCCAGATCATTCCGGAAGAACGCGTCTTGGCGTCTCTATTTGGGGCAGAGTACGAGGCTTACAAAGGGCGGGTACGCAGATGGGTATGAGGCCTGACGGGGCCGCAAGCACTTTCCCCCAAGTCAGCCTGGCCAACGCTCCCGTTGACGCAGCCTGAATCGCGAAAGCAAAGAGGCCGGTTTCGCGGCCTCTTTCTTTGCTTGGGCGGGGATCGGATCAGCGTTCGATCGTGATCAGTTCCGTCATCGGCTTCCACGACTTGCCGTCGAACTTCGCGAGGCGCGCCTGGCGGATCGGGTAGTAGTCGTCCTGGCGGAAGTTGATCTTCATGCCCGGCAGCAGCATGCCCAGCTCGATGTCCTTCAGGCCCTGCACCTGCTTCAGCAGGTTCTCGCGCGTCAGGTTGTCGCCGCAGCGCTCCAGCGCCAGCGCCGTGAGTTGCGCGCCCATGTAGGTGTAGACCGAGGTGGTGTCGCCCGGATCGTCGTTGGGCAGGTACTTCTTGAAGAAGGCCAGGTAGTCCTGCATGGCCTTGTCGTCGGACCAGGTCGGGTCCGACGGCGTCTTGAACCAGTAGCTGGAGACCAAGCCCACCGAGTTGTCCAGGCCGGCCGGCGTCAGCACGCCGGTGATCGAACTGGAGACATAGGGCACGACATAGAACGGCTTCCAGCCGATGGCAGCCACCTTCTTGATCGCCTGCGCCTGCGCCTTGTTGGAGGTGAACACCACCAGCGTGTCGGCGCCCGAGGCCTGCAGCTGCAGGATCTGCGAGTCCACGGTGGGGTCGCTCATCTCCTGGCTGACTTCCTTGACGATGTTGCTCTGTTTGGCGCCCAGCGCCTGGCGGAAGCCGCGGATGTACGACTTGCCGACGTCGTCGTTCTGGTACAGCACGCCGATCTTCGCGTCGGGCCTGGACTGGACCATGTACTTGCCGTAGATCGATCCCTCGATGTCGTAGGCAAAGGAGAACGGCACCGTCCACGGCGTCGTCTTGGCGTCGTGCAGGCCGGGACTGGACGCGTAGAAGAAGAGCTGCGGCACCCGCTTCGAGTTCAGGTACTTCTGCACGGCGGTCTGCGACGGAGTGCCCATCGAGTTGACCAGCGCCATCACCTGATCGGACTCGACCAGCTTGCGCGTGCCTTCCACCGTCTTCGGCGGACTGTAGGCATCGTCCACCGACAGCAGGTTGATCTTGCGCCCGTTGATGCCGCCCTTCGTTTCGTTGAGCATCTTGAAGTAAGCCACCGACATGCGGCCCACCATCGAATAGGCGGAGCCGGGGCCGCTGTAGGCGACCGTCTGGCCGAGCTTGATCTCGGTGTCGCTGGCGCCCGGACCATAGTTCTTCTGGGCCAGCGCCGGCACGGTGGCCGCCAGGGCGATGCCGGCCAGCAGGGCAAGGAGGGAAGCGCGCATGTTGTCTCCTGGAGTCGCGGGATTGGATTCGGTGCGCAAGTAAATCAAGCGGCAGCGGCGCCGTCTGTCCCCGTGGCGAGTGACAGGGGACTGCCGCAAGGCTCGTCCCCGGGAAAGGGGACTGACGCCCGCGCGGCCAGGGCCTAGATTCCCCGCATACCCAAGCAAGGAGCCTGTGCATGACGACCGCCGCCGAAGCCGAGACCCTTGGTGAAGCGCCCGTGCTGGACATCGATCCCTATTCGATCGAGGTGCTGCGCGATCCCTATCCGTTCCACGAGGCGCTGCGCGAAGCCGGGCCGGTGGTCTTCATCAAGCCGCACGGCGTCTATGCGGTGGGTCGCCATGCCGAGGCCAGGACGGTGCTGTCCGACCACGCGCGCTTCACCAATGCCGGCGGCATCGGCATTCAGGACATCCGCAAGCCGGGCGACTTCCGCATCCCCAGCCGGCTGCTGGAAGCCGACCCGCCGGACCACACCAAGATCCGCACGGTGGTGACGCGGCTGCTGTCGCCGCTGGTGATCCGCAAGTGGAAGGAAGGCTTCGACCGCAAGGCCGAGGCGCTGGTGGACCAGCTGCTGGAGCGGCGCGAGTTCGACGGGGTGGAAGACTGCGCCGAGCGCTTCATCCTGGAAGCCTTTCCGGCGGCCGTCGGCGTGCGGCTTCCGCGCACCGAGACGCTGGCGATCGGCGAGATGCGCTTCAACCAGAGCGGCCCGCGCAACGCGCTGTACGAGCGCTCGATGGAGGCCGCGCAACCGTATCTCGCCTGGTTCGAGGAAAGCGTGTCGCGCCAGGGCGTGATCCCCGAATCGATTGCCGAACTGCTGTTCCGCGCCGAGGAAGCCGGCGACCTCGACGAGGGCATTGCCTCCAACGTGGTGCGCAGCTTCGTGGGCGGCGGCACCGACTCGACCATCGCCGGCATCGGCTTCACGCTGCACCAGCTGGCGAAAAATCCGGCGCAGTGGCAGCGCGTGCGCAGCGAGCCGGCCAAGGTGAAGGCCGCCTTCGAGGAAGGCATCCGCCACGAAACCCCGTTCCAGGTGACCTACCGCACCACGCGCGGCGCCACCGAGCTGTCGGGCGTGCGGCTGGACGCGGAGACCAAGATCGGCGTGTTCATGGGCGCCGCCAACCGGGACCCGCGCCAGTTCCCCGATGCGGACCGCTTCGACGTGGACCGCCCCGCGCTCGCCGGCAATCACGTGGCCCTGGGCCACGGCATCCACGCCTGCATCGGCCAGATGCTGGCTCGCCAGGAGTCGGAAGCGCTGATCGGCGCCCTCGCCCGCCGCGTCGCCGGCATGGAGCTGACCGCGCCCGCCACCTACCGGCCGATCAACCAGATGCGCACGCTCGACAAGCTGCCGATGCGCATCGTTCCTGCATAACAGCCGACCTGTTGGCCCGCCGCTTGCTAAACGCAAGCCGATGATCGAAAATTTTCTTTCTCTGCACCACAATGTAATTTTCTTTACATCCTCCGCACCGTGAACGGGCGACTCCCCCACCGCAAGCCGGATCGCTCCGCAGCCACCACTGTCGCCCAGCGCATCGCCCACGCCCTGCCACAGCTGACGCCCTCGCACCGGCAGGTGGCCGACTACGTGCTCGAGCGCCCGCTGCAGGTCGCCACCTTGCCGATCGACGAGCTCGCAGCCACGGTCGGCGTCTCGGTGGCCACCGCCAACCGCTTCGCCCGCGCGCTGGGTTTCGACGGCTACGCGAGCTTCCGCGCCGAACTGGTTCGCGGCTTCGAGCCGCTGGTGGCACCGGTCGAGCGCCTGCGCGGCAACCTCGCCCGGCCTTCGACGGTCACCGAGGTATTCGCGATGGCGCTGGAAGAAAGCCAGGGCAACATCGGCGCGACGCGCCAGGCCCTGGACCCGGCTTCCTGCGAGGCGGCAGTGGCGCGCGTGCTCGGCGCCCGCACCGTCTTCATCGCCGGCTTCGGCGCCAGTGCCTGGCTCGCCGGGTTGCTGCACCACGGCCTGGACGCCTACTGCGCCGACGTGCGCCTGCTGTCCTCGGTCAGCGGCGTCACGCACGGCGCGCGTGCCCTGTCGCGCGGCGGGCCGCAGGACCTGCTGGTGGCGCTGACCTTCCCGCGCTACCTGACCGATACCGTGGCCCTGACCGGCATCGCACGCAGCCAGGGCGTGGCCGTGCTGGCGCTGACCGACCGGCCCAGTTCGCCGATCGCGCCGCTGGCCGACGTGGCCCTCTACGCGCAGACCGAAACCCGCTATCGTCCCAATTGCGAGACCAGCGTGCTGGCGCTGATCGAGGCCCTGACGAGTGCGGTGGCCCTGCGTGCGCCGCAGGCGTACCAGGCTGCGAGCCAGGTGGTCCATGCCGTGATGCCCTGGCTGCACGGCGCGCAGGGCCTGCGGGCCGCGAACACGCCGAGAATGAAGCAGAGGCCGGCGCCGCGTGCGCCAGCCGGAAAGAAGAAGACCCGATGAGAACGACACCCGTCATTGCCATTCACGGCGGCGCCGGCACGATCAGCGCCGCGGCGCTGGACGCCGGCGCGGCGCAGGCCTACCACGAGGCGCTGCGCGCCATCGTGCAAGCCGGCCAGGCCCTGCTGCTGGGTAGCGGCTCCGCGCTCGACGCGGTCTGCCTTGCGGTCGAGATGCTGGAGGACTGCCCCCTTTTCAATGCGGGGCACGGCGCGGTCTTCACGCACGCGGGCACGCACGAGCTCGACGCGGCGGTGATGAACGGCGCCGATCTGCGTGCCGGCGCAGTGGCCTGCGTGAGCCGCATCCGCCGTCCGGTGCGCGCCGCCCGCGCAGTGATGGAAGACGGCGCCCATGTGCTGCTGGCCGGCGCCGGGGCCGAGGACTTTGCACGCGAGCGGGGGCTTGAAATGGTCGATCCGTCGTACTTCTCCACCGACATGCGGCGCGCACAGTTGGAGCGCGCGCAGGCTGCCGGCCGCGTCGCGCTCGACCACGACGGCACGGCGAACTCCGCCGCGCCGCTGGACGAGGGCCGCAAGTTCGGCACCGTCGGCGCCGTCGCGCTCGACCTGCAGGGCCACCTCGCAGCCGCCACTTCCACCGGCGGCATGACCAACAAGCGCCTGGGCCGCGTCGGCGATTCGCCGCTGATCGGCGCCGGCACCTATGCCGACGACAAGCGCGCCGCCGTGTCCTGCACCGGCAGCGGCGAGATGTTCATTCGCGCGGCGGCAGCTTACGACGTCTGCGCGCGCATGCGCTACGCGGGTCAGTCCCTGGCGCAGGCGGCACAGGCCGTGGTGATGCAGTCGCTGCCGGAGATCGGCGGCAGCGGCGGGCTGATCGCGGTCGATCGCAACGGCAACGTGTGCATGCCGTTCAATACCGAGGGGATGTACCGCGGGTCTGCGCGCGGCAGCGAGGCGCCGCAGACGGCGATTCATCGATGAGGTGTCTGGTGTCCTTCACCTGGGCTTCGGGAGCAAGACCATGAGCGCCGCCACCCTGCCCTCTCCCACCGCCGCCTCGCAGCTCCCCGAGCAGCGCGTGCTCGAAGTCGACCAACTCACCGTCCGCTTCGCCACCTCCGAGCGCACCGTCGACGCAGTGCGCAAGCTGAGCTTCCACGTGGACCGCAGCGAGACGCTGGCCATCGTCGGCGAGTCGGGCTCGGGCAAGTCGGTCACCTCGCTCGCTCTGATGCGGCTGGTCGAATACGGCGGCGGCCGCATCCTCGACGGCCGCATGGCCTTCAGGCGCCGCGACGGCCACGTGCTCGACCTGGCCAAGGCCGGCGACGCCACCATGCGCGGCATTCGCGGCGCCGACATCGCGATGATCTTCCAGGAGCCGATGACATCGCTGAACCCGGTGTTCACGGCCGGCGACCAGATCGCGGAGGCCATCGCCATCCACCAGGGCAAGGACCGGACGGCATCGCGCGCCGAGGCGCTGCGCATGCTGGAGCTGGTGCGCATCCCCGAGGCACGCAGCGTGCTGCAGCGCTACCCGCACCAGCTCTCCGGCGGCATGCGCCAGCGCGTGATGATCGCGATGGCGCTGTCGTGCCGGCCCTCGCTGCTGATCGCGGACGAGCCCACCACCGCCCTCGACGTCACCATCCAGGCGCAGATCCTCCAGCTCATCCGCGAGCTGCAGGCCGAGATGCACATGGGCGTGGTCTTCATCACCCACGACATGGGCGTGGTGGCCGAAGTCGCCGACCGGGTGTTGGTGATGTACCGCGGCGACAAGGCCGAGGCCGGGCCGTCGGAGCAGATCTTCGCGGCGCCGCAGCACCCGTACACGCGCGCCCTGCTGTCCGCTGTGCCGCAGCTGGGCGCAATGCGCGGCACGGAGCTGCCGGCACGCTTCGAGCTGCTGCAGGTCGATGCAGCCGGCGCCAGGGTGAGCGACCGCAGCCCGCAGGACACGGTGCGCCGCGACCTGCCGCCGATCCTGCGCGTGAAGAAGCTCGTGACGCGCTTCGACCTCAAGAGCGGCCTGTTCGGCCGCGTCACGCGCCGGGTGCATGCGGTAGAAGGCATCAGCTTCGACCTGCATGCCGGCGAGACGCTGGGGCTGGTGGGCGAGTCGGGCTGCGGCAAGTCGACCACCGGCCGGTCGCTGCTGCGCCTGGTTGACAGCCAGGGCGGCGAGATCGAGTTCAAGGGCCGCAACGTGCTGGCGCTGCCGCAGGGCGAGCTGCAGGCGCTGCGGCGCGACATCCAGTTCATCTTCCAGGACCCCTTCGCGTCGCTGGACCCTCGCCTCACCGTGGGCTTCTCGATCATGGAGCCGCTGCTGGTGCACCGCGTGGCCAGCGGCGCCGAGGCACAAGCGCGAGTGCGCTGGCTGCTCGAGAAGGTGGGCCTGCCGGCCGACTATGCGCAGCGCTACCCGCACGAGTTCTCCGGCGGCCAGCGCCAGCGCATCGCGATCGCCCGCGCGCTCGCGCTCGACCCGAAGGTGGTGGTGGCGGACGAGTCGGTCTCGGCGCTGGACGTCTCGATCCAGGCGCAGATCGTCAACCTCATGCTCGACCTGCAGCGCGAGCTGGGGGTGGCCTTTCTTTTCATTTCGCACGACATGGCGGTGGTGGAGCGCATCAGCCACCGCGTGGCGGTGATGTACCTGGGCCAGATTGTCGAGATCGGCCCGCGCCGCGCCATCTTCGAGAACCCGCAGCACGCTTACACGAAGCGGCTGATGGCCGCGGTGCCGGTGGCCGACCCGGCGCGGCGCACGCAGCAGCGCCCGCTGCTGCAGGGCGAGGTGCCGAGCCCGGTGCACCCGGTGGGCTACCAGCCCTCGGTGGCGCCGCTGGTCGAGGTCGGCCCGGGGCATTTCGTGGCGCGGCATCCGATTGCCGGCGGTTTTTAGTTTTATCAAAGGAGTCTTCGCATGAACAAGCGTCTTACCCGAATCGCAGCCGCGCTCGCGCTGGCCGGTCTCGCCCTGTCGGCACAGGCGGCCAAGGACGTGGTCGTGGCCGTGCAGTCCAACTTCACCACCACCGACCCCTACGATGCCAACGACACGCTGTCGCAGGCGGTGGCCAAGTCCTTCTACCAGGGCCTCTACGGCTTCGACAAGGACATGAAGATGGTGCCGGTCCTGGCCACCGGCCATACCGTGAGCAAGGACGGGCTGGTCTACACCGTCAAGCTGCGCACCGGCATCCAGTTCCACGACGGCACGCCCTTCAACGCCGAAGCCGTGAAGGCCAACTTCGACCGCGTGACCAACCCGGACAACAAGCTCAAGCGCTACAACCTGTACAAGAACATCGCGAAGACCGAGGTGGTCGATGCAAGCACGGTGCGCTTCACGCTGTCGGAGCCCTTCTCGCCCTTCATCAACAACCTGGCGCATCCGTCGGCCGTGATGATCTCGCCGGCGGCGCTCGCCAAGTACGGCAGCAAGGGCATCGCGCAGAACCCGGTGGGCACCGGCCCCTTCAAGTTCGTCGAATGGAAGGCCACCGACTACCTGAAGGTCGCAAAGTTCGACGGCTACTGGAAGAAGGGCTACCCGAAGGTCGACACCATCACCTTCCGGCCGGTGGTCGACAACAACACGCGCGCCGCAATGATGCAGACCAACGAGGCGCACTTTGCCTTCCCGATGCCGTACGAAGCGGCCGAGACCTTGAAGGGCAAACCAAGCCTCGAAGTGAACAGCGCGCCTTCGATCATCCAGCGCTACATCTCGATGAACGTGCAGCAGAAGCCCTTCGACAACCCGAAGGTGCGCCAGGCCATCAACTACGCGATCAACAAGGAGGCGCTCGCGAAGGTGGCCTTCTCCGGCTACGCCGTTCCGGCCGAGGGCGTGCTGCCCAAGGGGCTGGATGGTGCAGCGAAGCTCGGCCCGTGGCCGTACAACCCGGCCAAGGCGCGCGAGCTGCTGAAGGAAGCCGGTTACCCCAACGGTTTCGAGAGCACGCTCTGGTCGGCCTACAACTACACGACGGCACAGAAGGTGATCCAGTTCGTGCAGCAGCAGCTGGCGCAGGTCGGCGTGAAGGTGCAGGTGCAGGCGCTCGAAGCCGGCCAGCGCGTCGAGCGCGTCGAAAGCGCGCAGGACCCGGCCACCGCGCCGGTGCGCATGTACTACGTGGGCTGGTCTTCTTCGACCGGCGAGGCCGACTGGGGACTGCGCCCGCTGCTGGCGTCGGAATCGTTCCCGCCGCGCCTGTTCAACACGGCGTACTACAAGAACGACGAAGTCGACGCCGACATCAAGAAGGCGCTGGTCACCACCGACCCCGCTGCCAAGGCCAAGATCTACGCCGACGCGCAAAAGCGCATCTGGGACGACGCGCCCTGGGCCTTCCTCGTCACGGAGCAACTGCTGTCGGTGCGTGCGCGCAACCTGAACGGCTTCTACGTGATCCCGGACGGCAGCTTCAACTTCGACGAAGTCGAGCTGAAGTGATCCTGCGCACGGCACGCTCATGACCCAGTACGTCCTCAAGCGCCTGCTGGGCTTGCTGCCAACACTGCTGATCGTGGCGGTGCTGGTGTTCCTGTTCGTCCACATGCTGCCCGGCGACCCCGCGCGGCTGGCGGCCGGGCCGGACGCCAGCCCCGAGACGGTGGCGCTGGTGCGCGCGGACCTCGGGCTCGACAAGCCGATGCCGCAGCAGTTCCTCAACTTCTTCACCAACCTGCTGCAGGGCGACTTCGGCCGCTCGCTGCGTTCGAAGCGGCCGGTGTCCACCGAGATCGCCGAGCGCTTCATGCCGACGCTGCTGCTCACCGTCACCAGCATGGCCTGGGCGGTGGTCTTCGGGATGGCGATCGGCATCACTTCCGCCGTCTACCGCAACCAGTGGCCCGACCGGGTCGGCATGACGCTGGCGGTCTCGGGCATTTCATTCCCGGCCTTCGCGCTGGGCATGCTGCTGATGCAGATCTTCTCGGTGCAGCTCGGCTGGCTGCCCACAGTGGGCGCCGATTCGTGGCGTCACTACATCCTGCCCTCGATCACGCTGGGCGCCGCGGTGGCGGCGGTGATGGCGCGCTTCACCCGCGCCTCCTTCGTCGAGGTGATCCAGGAGGATTTCGTGCGCACCGCGCGCGCCAAGGGAGTGTCGGAGAAGTGGGTGGTGCTCAAGCACTGCCTGCGCAACGCGCTGATCCCGGTCGTCACGATGATGGGACTGCAGTTCGGCTTCCTGCTGGGCGGCTCGATCGTGGTCGAGGCAGTGTTCAACTGGCCGGGCCTCGGGCGCCTGCTGGTGGACGCGGTCGACATGCGCGACTACCCGGTGATCCAGGCGCTGGTGCTGCTGTTCTCGCTGGAGTTCATCCTGATCAACCTGGTGGTGGATGTGATGTACGGCTTCATCAACCCCACCATCCGCTTCAAGTGACATGAGCACCCCTCCCGCCGAACCCGTTCCCGCCGTGGCCGAGCAGCCGATCGCCGCCATCGCTGCTTCTTCGCGCGTGCGCACGCCCTGGACCGAGTTCTGGCGCAAGTTCCGCATGCAGCATGTCGCGATGGGCGCGGGCATCTTCGTGCTGCTGCTGGTGGCCATCGCCATCCTCGCGCCCTGGATCGTGCCCTACGACGCCGAGAACTTCTTCGACTACGACAAGCTCAACACCGGCCCCTCGGCGGCCCACTGGTTCGGCGTCGACCCGCTGGGCCGCGACATCTTCAGCCGCATCCTGATGGGCGCGCGCATCTCGCTGGCCACGGGCTTCCTGTCGGTGGTGCTGGGTGCCATCGTCGGCACCGTGCTGGGGCTGCTGGCCGGCTACTACGGCGGCTGGTGGGACCGCATCGTGATGCGCATCTCCGACGTGCTCTTCGCCTTCCCAGGCATCCTGCTGGCGCTGGGCGTGGTCGCCATCCTCGGCAGCAGCATGACGAACGTGGTGGTGGCGGTGTCGGTGTTCAGCGTGCCGGCCTTCGCGCGGCTGGTGCGCGGCAACACGCTGGCGCTGAAGAACCTCACCTACATCGAGGCCACGCGCAGCATCGGCGCGAGCGACCGCACCATCCTGCTGCGCCACATCCTGCCGGGCACCATTTCGTCCATCGTCGTGTACTTCACGATGCGGCTGGGCACGTCGATCATCACGGCAGCCAGCCTGAGCTTTCTCGGCATGGGCGCGCAGCCGCCGATGCCGGAATGGGGCGCGATGCTGAACGAGGCGCGAGCGGACATGGTGAATGCGCCGCACGTGGCGCTGTTTCCGTCGCTGGCGATCTTCTTCACGGTGCTGGCCTTCAACTTGCTGGGCGACGGCCTGCGCGACGCACTCGATCCCAAGATCGACCGCCTGTAGCCATGGTGCCTGCCGTTCCGCGCATCGGCGCCCTGCCATCGGGCAAGCGCGACGCCATCACCGATGTGGCCGGCGTCACGGTGGGCCATTGCACGCTCGACGAGGGCGATGTGCAGACCGGGGTGACGGTGGTGTGCCCGCATGCGGACGACCCGTACCTGCGGCGCGTGCCGGCCGGCGTCGCGGTGCTCAACGGCTTCGGCAAGAGCGTGGGGCTGATGCAGGTGGAGGAGCTGGGCGTGCTGGAGACGCCGATTGCGCTGACCAACACCTTCTCGGTCCCGGCCGTGGCCGAGGCGCAGATCCGCGACTGCATCGCTGCGAATCCGGAATGCGGGCGCAGCCTGCCCAGCGTCAATCCGCTGGTCTTCGAGTGCAACGACGGGTTCCTCAACGACATGCAGCGCATGGCCGTGCGCGGGCATCACTACCTGCAGGCGCTGGCCGCGGCGAGCGAGGAGGTGGCGCAGGGCTCGGTCGGCGCGGGGCGCGGCATGTCCAGCTTCGCGCTCAAGGGCGGCATCGGGACGGCCTCGCGCCGCGTGTCGATGCCCGGCGCCGGGCTGCACACCATTGGCGCGCTGGTGCTGGCCAACTACGGCCTGCTGCCGAACCTGGTGATCGCCGGCCGTGCGGTCGGCGCGCGGCTGGCGGCGCAGAGGGCCGGCACGATTCCGGTGGCCGAGCCTGAGAAGGGCTCGATCATCATGCTGGTCGCCACCGACGCGCCGCTCGACGCCCGCCAGCTGCGCCGCCTGGCGCTGCGCGCGGGTGCGGGCCTGGCGCGCACCGGCTCGGTCTTCGGCCACGGCAGCGGCGACATCGCGCTGGCCTTCTCTACCGCCTACACGCTGCCGCAGCGGCGCGAGCAGCCGATGCCCGCCGTCGCGCTGCTGCACGACGCCCTGCTGGACGGCCTGTTCCAGGCCACGGCCGACAGCGTGGAGCAGGCCATCCTGCATGCGCTGTGGCACGCCGAATCCATCGACGGGCGCGACGGCCATGTGCGCCCGGCCCTTACCGAACTGCTGCGCGGCTGGCCTTCCGACGCCTTCGCCCCACCAGACGACCACCCGCACGACTCGCACTCATGAAGATCCTGATTTCCGTCGACATCGAAGGCGTGGCCGGCGTCTTCCATTCGCAGCAGACGCGGGCAGGCAACCCCGAGTACGAGCGTGCGCGCCGCCTCATGACCGATGAGGCGAACGCCGCCATTGCGGGAGCCTTCGACGGCGGCGCCGGCGAGGTGTGGGTGAACGACTCGCACGGCGACTTCCGCAACATGCCGCCGGACCTGCTGGACTCGCGCGCGCAGGTGATCCAGGGCAAGCCGCGCTACCTCAGCATGGTGGCGGGCGTCGAGCTCGGCGTGGATGGCGTCTGCATGATCGCCTACCACTCGCGCGCCGGCGGCGCGGGCATTCTGGCGCACACGATCAACAGCTTCGCCTTTGCCGGCATCGAGATCGGCGGGCAGGCCCTGGGCGAGGCCGGCCTCTACGGCGCGCTGGCGGGCGAGCACGGCGTGCCGGTGTTGATGGCCAGCGGCGACGACGTCTTCATTGCGGAGAACCGCGCGTTGTTCCCGCATGCGACCTTCGTGCAGACCAAGCGCGCCACGGGGCAGACCAGTGGTGTCTCGCTCTCGCCGGCGCGCTCCTGTGCCGCGATCCGCGAAGGCGTGGCGGCGGCCCTGGCCGCGCGCGCGCTGGCACGCCCACTGCTGCTGGCCAAGCCACTGGCCGTCACCCTGCGCGCCCAGACGCCGGCCCTGGCCGACCTGTTCTGCCAGTGGCCGACCTTCGAGCGCAGCGCGCCGACAGAGCTTCGCTTCGCGGCGCCGTCGGTGGAGGCGGCGGTGCGCATGCTCAACTGCTGTTCGGCGATGTCGGCGATGCTGCGCTGAGGGGCATCAGCTCGCGAGGCGCCGGTGCCCTCACCTCTTTCGGAGGTGGAAGCGAGAGGGAGCAAATCAGTCGCTTCCGTCGTAGACGAAGTGCCAGTCGCGATAGCTTCGCACTGCGGCGCCGTTCACGTTCACACCATCGGGACTGCGCAGCCGCAGGGGCGCCTTCGCTGATCGGCTGGCCACGCCCCAGATGCCGCCTTGCGGCGCCATCAACAGCGCAAAGGGCTGCGAAGTCAGCGGATCGGGGTCGAGCCGCCGCAGGTATCGGCGCACCACCTGGTGGCGCGGATCCTTCAGGAGATCGTCCAGCCGGCTCGGGTACTTGCGCTGGCCGTCGGGCGCGCTCATGTAGTAGCTCTTGATCGCCTCGCGGTACAGCGATCCCACATAGGCGAGCTCGGCCTCCTGCTCTCTCTGCACACGCGTTGCATGCACGTCCAGCGCCTTGCCGATGCCCAAGGACAGGAGGAACACCGCGAACAGCAATGACAGGTATCCGATACCGCGCTGATCGCGGGGGCCGGCCATCGCCCGGTCACCAGGACTTGAACGGCGTGCCGTCCGTGGCGTTTCCGGTGGCTCCGCTGTGGATGTCGTGAATCACCTTGCGTCCCCCTTCTTCGTCGCGCAATTGCAGGATCCACGAGTCGCGCCGCTCGGTGACCGGGTCGAGTGGCAGGGCGCGCAGGTAGCGCAGCGTGACGAGGTCGGCGAGCCGCTCGGGGTAGCTGCCCCGGTCGCCGTAGAACTGGTCGAGCGCAATACGCATCGCCTCCAGGTTCTCTCGCAACGCAGCCTCCTTGGCGCGATCGGCCTGGCGCATGTAGCGCGGTGCCACGATCGTGAGCAGGGCCGACACGATGACCATGACGACCAGCAGTTCGATCAGTGTGAACCCCTTGCTTCGCATCTCACCATTCCTTGTATGAACGGCCGTTCAGGCCTGCCCGGGTGCTGGACGAGTAGACGTCGTAGACATCCTCGCCTTCCTTCGGGTGCTCCGCGTCGCTCGCATACGCGCGCTTGCCCCAGGTGGCCTCCGGCGCCAGTGCCGGGTCGGCATTCATGGGATCGCGCGGCACGCGGCGCAGGAAGAAGATCCTGCGGCGGCCGGGGTCCTTGAGATCGTTCGCACCGTCGACCAGCGCCGAGAGCGTGGGCGGATAGCCAGTGGTGGCCGGGGAGCGGTGGATGCGGCCCTCGTCGCCCGCGCGCTTGTACGCATCGATCGCCGTGCGGATCTCGCGCAAGGCGATGCGCAGTTCCTGTTCCTTTGCGCGCCGCACGGCCATCTCGGTCAGCGGGACGACCACCGACGCCAGGATGCCTACCAGCGTCACCGTCACCATCATCTCGATAAGCGTGAATCCCCGGCCGGCCTTCATGGACCCGCCTCCGGCGGAAGAGGCGCCGCGGGCGTGCCGCCGTACTGGCCGCCGGGCGTGAGGCGCATCGGCCGGACCAAGGCGTTGTCGAAGGTGCCAGAAGGGAATTCGAGCACATGGGCCGAGGGCATCGGCATGGCACGGACGATGCGGGGCGTGATCAGCAGCACGATCTCCGACCGGCCCTTCGTGTCGGTCTGGTTGGAAAACACGCGGCCGACGCCCGGTACCTCCCCGAGGCCCGGAATGCCGGCGGAGCTGTGGCCCTGCTCGTCCTTGATCAGGCCTGCCAGCACCTGCGTCTCGCCGTCGCGCAGGCGCAGCACCGTGTTCGCGTTGCGGGTCCCGATCTGGTAGGCGAGCAGGCCGGTGGTCGACCGGATCTCCTTGACCACGCTGCTCACCTCGAGGTCGATGGCGATGGTGACTTCGCTGTTGACGTGGATCTCGGGCGTGACTTCGAGCTTGAGCCCCACGTCGAGGTAGCTGATCGATTCCGTCGAGGCACTCGAGTTCTGGTTGATGGTGGTGGTGATGACGGGCACCTTGTCGCCGATCAGCACCTTGGCTTTCTGCCGGTTGCTGACGCGGATGCGCGGGTTGGCCAGCGTCTTGCTGTCCTCGCCGGTCTGCTTCAGGTTGAGCACCAGCAGCGGGTCGGGAAGAAAGAGCTGGAAGCTGTTGCGGTTCAGGCCCCGGAGTTCATCGACGGTCAACTGGCCCGGCACGCCGGCACTGGCCTTGACCCCGACCGCCAGCCGATCCGGATACTGGATGCCCGCGTTGAGCAGGCCGTTGGCGTTGATCTCGAGGATCTCGACTTCCAGCAGCACCTCGGGGTCGGCCACGTCGTAGGCGGCCACGAGCCGCTCGGTCGCGGCGATGACGTCGAGGTTGTCGCGCACGATCATCATCTTGAACCGGTCGTCCACATACATCGACTTCGGAGCGATCATCGTCTTGACCAACTCCTGCATCTTGCGCGGGTCGGCGTTCTTCAGGTGGAAGGTCCGGATCACCAGCTCCTCATAGTGCCTTCGCTTCTCCTCGTTGTCCGTGTAGATCAGCAGCGTCGAGTCGTTCAGCACCTTGCGCGCGAGCTGGTTGGTTCGCAGCACCAGGTTGAGCGCATCGGCCACCGAGGTGTTCTTCGCGAAGATGGTGGTCCTGATGTCATTCTTGACGTCCTTGTCGAGGATGAAGTTGACGTTCGACGTGCGGGAGAGAATTTCCAGCACGGTCGGAAGAGCCACATCGCGAAGCTCCAGGGTCACCGGCTTTCTCAGTGCGTCGGAGAGGACGGGGTCGGCCGCCAGGCCCCGGTTCCTTTGCAGCTCGATGCCCTGCTGGAGCCGCTGCGCTTCCGGATGGCCCGGGTTGGCGGAGAGCACGGCGTGGAGCGCATCGAGTGCGCCGTCGGTGTCGCCGTCCTTCAAGGCAGCAATCGCCTTCGCGAGCTGCTCGGCTTCACGCGCTCCACGCACCAGTGCGTCGATGCCGGAGAGCGCGAGTTCGTTCTGCGGATCGATCCGGAGCATGGCGCGGTAGACCTCTTCGGCCTCCGCCGATTTGCCGCGGGACGCGAGCTGCCGGGCGTTCGACAGCAGTTCCCGCAAGGCGCCGTCGCGGACCTGCAGATAGCGCAGCCGGTGCTGCGCCGGGTCCTGCTTGGCCAGGCCCGCGAGCATGGCCAACGCGGCATCGGTCTGCCCCTGCGCCAGCAGCCTGTCTGCGCGCTGTACGTCCCAATAGGTGGCGCAGCCGGAAAGCAGCGCCATCGACAAGAGGCATGCAGCGGCGCGCGGCCCCGTTGCCCACGGGGTCTTCCTGATCAGGTTCATTGCAAGGCGATGGTGCGAAGTTCGTTCAAGGGCAGATAGCGCAGCACGAGCTGGGTCGGGTCGGCTTTCTCGACCGTCCATTGCGCATCGACGGCCTCGCCGACCTCCACCACGCGCGGGTCTGCGCCGAGGCCGAGGAAGACCTGGCTGCGGCCGCCCTGCTCGATGCGGCCGAGGTAGGTGAAGGGCGGGTCCGGGGCCACCGGCTTCGGCGGCGGCTCGACGGGCGGCGGCGGTGCAAGCGGGGGCGGCGCGGGCGGCGGTGACGGGGGCGGCGGCGGCTCCGGGGGCTCCGGCAAGGCGGCGGCCGTGCGAAGCCAGGGCTCCGCTTCGCGTGCACGTGCGCGGGGTCCGGCGCCAGGCTGCGAGCGCGCCATGTCGTCGGCGGCCGAGGACCAGGGCTCCACCGCCTCGGGCTTGAGCAATGCCAGCACGGTCAGCACAGCCGTGGCAAGCAATCCCGCCTGCAGTCCCCTGCCGAGGGAGGCGTGTCTCATCGGCCGTCTCCTGGAGGGGAGTCGCGGTAGTACAGGCTGGCGTCGAGCCGGATGTTCAGCCGGTCCGGCTGATCGGGCAATCTCTCCATCGAGATCCGTTCTATGGCGAGATTGGGCATGGCGGCGAGCAGGTCGTGCAGGAGCCTCCGAAACGGTTTGGCACCGGCCTGCATCGTCAGCCGGACCGACCGGTGGCTTCCCGGCAGATGCTCGAACCGATGACTGCCGTAGTCGACGCGTGACAGCTCGACGCCGGCCTGTCCGACCAGCGCATGCAAGCTCTGGAGCTGCTGCGGCCACAGTTCCATCGGCGGCAGGAAAGCGACAAAGCCGCGCACGACATCCGCGTCGCCGCGCGGCGCGGGCTCGGCCCCGGCGCCGGACCCCGGATGCGCAGCCGACGCCGACGCCGACGCGGATGCGGATGCGGATGCGGACTGCAGCGCGCGAAGTTCCTGCCGCAGCGGCCGATTGACGAACCCGGCGAGCCCGAGCCAGAAGCACAGTGCGGCCAGCGCCAGCAGCATCGGCCAGCCCAGCGACGCCCACGCGAGGCGGGTGGCCCAGGCCGCGCGTCTCGCCGCGGCGGTGATGCGAGGCACGAGCGCCCTCACGGTTGCCGCCATTCCAGGGAAAGCTGGAACTGCACGGGCTTGCCGGCGGGCGCGGAACCTTCCGCCTGCCGCGCTTCGGACAGCGGCTCCACGGAACGCCAGGACGCGTCGGACTGCAGGCGCTGCATCCATGCGACGAAGGCCTGGCTGTTGTCGGCCTCGCCGGTGATGTGCAGCCGGAGTCCCTCCGATTCGGGCTGGACCCGCATCACCCGCACGTCATCGGTGACCGTCGATTGCAGGGCATCGAGCATGAGCTCCCAAGGGCGATGCAGGCTGGCGATCAGCCGATCCGCCTCGCCCGAGGCCTCCGGCCGAAGGGCTTCGCCCGCACCCGATCGCTCCTGGGACAAGGGCGGCCGCAGCGCCTCGACTTGCGTCACCGCCGCCATGCGCTTCGCCAGCAAGGTGTGGCGTTGCCACAGGCCGTGGGCGCCGCCGAGCAAGCCCAGCACAAGCAGCAGCGCCGTCAGCGGCGACCACGGCGAACGAGGCGCGAACTCGAGGCGCATCGGCATCAGAACACCCCGCACAGGGCGAAGGCGTAGGCCGCATCGGCGGTGGCGTCGAATCCCTCGCCATCGTTCAACATCAACCCGTGCGCCGGGGACGCGGCACCGCCCGCGGGCACCCACGACGAGAAACACCGGCGCACCCCGGGCTCGCATGGCGCAGCCAGCATGGGAGGGTCGCGCTGATCGTCGAAGGGGCGCAGCGCGATGTCCAAGGGACGCCCGCGCTCGTGCCGCACCGCGATCTGGCGGTCGCCGTCCACCAGGTGCACGACGCCGCGCTCCCGGCCCAGCACGGTGCCGAAGCGGCCCCAGACCGTCGCCAGCGCCGGCGCGATGCTGCCCAGCCGAAGCCGCGCCTCACCGGCATGCGCGGCGAGGTCCGCGACAAGCGCGTGAGCGACGAAGGCCGCGAGCTGCGGAGCGCCGAACCGGGCCTTGGCAAAGCGCACCGCATGGGCCGCCGCGTCCTCCCGAAAACGCTGCTCGAACAGCGCGGACGCCACGCCGTCGCGCAGCGACTCGTCGGCGAGCTCGTGCGACCAGGGGACCAGCAGGTAGCGCACGTCCGCAGGGCCCAGCACCCATTCGATGGACGCCGCGCCGCCCGGCGCCACCCATTCGCGCAGCGCCTGCAGGGCCGGCGCGCGCTCTCCCGGCGAGAACGGAAGGAGCGCCTTGCGCGCCACCACGCACCGGCGCGCGTGCCCCCGCACTTCGCACGCGGCCAGCAGCCGGGCGCCCAGATGCACGCGGAACTGGACCCTATTCGACAAAGGTGACACGATTGATTTCCTGCAGCGTGGTCTGCCCACGCCGGACTGCATCAAGCGCCGCGCGGCGCATCGACACCATGCCCCGGCTGCGTGCCGAGGCCTTCAGTTGAGCGATCGGCGCCTGCTGGACGACGAGTTCCCGCAAGTCGTCGTCCAGCACCAGCACTTCGGTCAACGCGCGGCGGCCGCGATAGCCGGTGCCGCGGCAATGCGCACAGCCCTGCCCTTGCCGCTGCCGCCCTCCTTCCGCAAGCTCCGAGCGCTGGATGCCCGAGGCGCGCAACAAGGCCTCGCCAGGCTCGACGTCCTCGGCGCACCGGGGACAATTCATGCGCACCAGCCGCTGCGCCACCACCCCATTGAGCGCCGTGACGAAGCTGTAGGCGTCGACGCCCATGTGCCTGAACCGGCTGATGACGTCGAAGACGTTGTTGGCATGGACCGTCGTGAACACCAGATGGCCCGTCAGTGCCGCCTGCACGGCGATCTCCGCGGTCTCGCGGTCACGGATCTCGCCGACCAGGATGCGGTCGGGGTCGTGGCGAAGGATCGAACGCAGCCCCCTGGCGAAGGTGAGGCCCTTGCGCTCGTTGACGGGGATCTGCAGAACGCCGGGGAGCTGGTACTCCACCGGGTCCTCGATCGTGATGATCTTGTCCTCACCCCGGTTGATCTCGCTCAGCGTCGCATACAGAGTGGTCGTCTTGCCGGAGCCGGTCGGACCGGTGACGAGCAGCATCCCGTACGGCTGGCTCGCCAGTTGCCGGATCGTCTGCTGCGTCGCGCCCTCGATGCCCAGCAGATCGAGGCTGAGCTGCGACAGTTCGGCCGTCAGTGATTGCCTGTCGAGAATGCGGAGCACCGCGTCCTCGCCGAAGAGCCCCGGCATCACCGACACGCGGAAGTCGATCTCGCGGCCGCCGATATGGACCGCGAAGCGCCCGTCCTGCGGGATCCGCTTCTCGCCGATGTCCAGCTCCGCCATCACCTTCAGGCGCGAGATCGCCTGCTCCGTCAACGCCAGGTCGGGCAGTTGGCGTGCGAGCGACAGCACGCCGTCGATGCGGTACTTGATGACCAGGCCCTGCGGCGTGTTCTCGAAGTGGATGTCGCTGGCGGCGCTCTTGTGTGCGTCGTAGAGCGTGGAGTTGACCAGGCGCACGACCTGGCTTTCGTCCCGGGCGATCGAGCGCGGGGAGATCTCTTCGCTGTCGGCCTGCAGCGCGGTGCCGGCCTGCTCCAGCCGAACCAGGTGGTGGAGCGCCTGCTGATGCGCCTCCAGCCGCGACAGCAGCGCCTTCAGGTCGGCCGGATGGGTGCGCACGATCACGAAGCAGCCGGGAATCCGGTGGCTCGCCCACGTGCAGAGAAGCTCGTCGAGCGGCTCGCTGCTGACGAAGTAGCGGGTGCCATCCTCGTCCGCGAGCAGCACGCATTCGCGCTCCAGGCATTCGCCAAAGCTCAGCGACGCAAAATCGGGGGCCAGCGGCGCCAGCTCCGCGAAGCTCATCATCCGGGGCGCCGCATCATCGACATCGAAGCGTGCGTCCTCGCTCATTGCAGCGCTCCCGCGAGCTCGAAGATCGGCAGGTACAGCAGGATCACGATGCCGCCGATCGCCAGGCCGATGGCCAGCATCAACGCGGGCTCGAAGAGGCGCGTGAAGCGGTCGATCCAGTGGTTCATCTCCGTGTCGTGGAAGGCTGCGGCTTTCTCCAGCATCTCGGCCGTCTGGCCGTTGCGCTCCCCGGCGCGCAGCAGGCGCAAGGCCACCGGCGTGGTCAGCGCGCAGGCCTGAAGGCTGTCGCTGAGGCTGCGCCCTTGCGACACTTCGAGCGCGGCCGAGCCCGCGGCGGCCTGCAAAGGCAGCGGCAGCAGCCCCTGCGCCATGGGCAAGGCCTTGGTCAAGGGAATGCCGCCGCCGAGCAGCAGGCCCAGCGAGCGATAGAAGCGCGAGAGCTGCATCAAACGCACCTTGGCGCCGATCCAGGGGTTGTCCTGCAGAGCCGCCCCGAGCCGGGCGCGCACGGCGGGGCGGCTTGCCAGCAAGGCGATCGCGGCGAGCCCCGCCCCGGCCGCGACGAGTAGAGCCAGCCCGTTCGCGCTCGCGAACGCGCCCCAATGCATGAGCCATCGCGACGCCAGCGGCAGCTTGTCTTCCATGCCTTCGTAGACACGGCTGAAGCGCGGCACGAGGAAGCACAGCAGGAAGGTGGCGACCGCGCCCCCCACGATGCAGAGCATGGCCGGGTACAGCGAGGCACTGATGATCTTCTGGCGAGCCGCGCCCAGCTGCGCGTGGTAGCGCAGATAGCGCTCCAGGGCCGGCACCATCTCGCCGGTGTGCTCGCTGGCCGCGATCGAGGCGATGAACAGCTCCGGGAAATGCGCGGGGAAGCGCCGCAGTGCGGCGGAGAAGGCCTGCCCCTCCTGCATGCTGCGCACCAAGTCGCCGAGCACGCTGCCACCCCGTCCGTCGTGCGGCTGCCGCTCGGCCAGGGTTTCCAGCGTCTCGATCAGCGACAGGCCCGCGCCGAGCAGCGCCACCAGCTCATGCGCAAAGAGCGAGAGATCGAAGCCGCTGCTGCGTGACATCGATCGAGGCCGCTTGGCGAAGCCGCCGCTCGCCACGTCGATCACGTGCTGCAGCCCGGTCTGGCGCGCGATCCGTTCGGCCTCCGCGGACGTGCTCGCGCTCACACGACGCAGCTGCAGCTCACCCTCGGCGCTCAGGCCGCGAACCTTGTAAATCGTCATCGGGGTCGGGTGCTGTCAGTGCGCGATGTCCGCGTTGTCGCCGCTGCCGCCGGGCGACTTGTCCGGCCCGAACGAATACAGCTCGAAATCGTCGGCCTGCCGGCTGCTGGGGAACTTGTACTGGTACGGCATGCCCCAGGGGTCCAGCGGCACCTCCTTGCGCAGGTAGGGGCCTTGCCAGCGTGAGTCTCCGGGCGCTGCGCGCATCAGCACGGCCAGGCCTTCCTGGCTGGAGGGATAGCGGCCGACGTCGAGCCGGTATTGATCGAGCGCCTTGCCGAGGACATCGATCTGCGCCTTGGCTGTTGTGATTTCGGACTTGCTGACGTTGCCGAAGAGGCGCGGGCCGACGATGCCGGCGAGGAGGCCGACGATGACGAGGACGACGAGGAGTTCGAGGAGGGTGAAGCCCTTGCTGCTAGAACCAGGATGAAGAGATTTCATCTTGTATACCAACGGGAGCGCATTTAGAAAGGCGAAATCACCAGGACTCGAGTTCGGCGCGGCGAGTCCATTGTTCAGCCTGCTTCGGGTCGCGGGGTATGCCTTGCCCGTTGCTATACATCCCCGCCAAATACCATTGCGCTGCCGCATTCCCTTGCAGCGCGGCTGATCGCAACCACTTGGCCGCTTGCTCCAGATTCTTGTCGATGCCTCTTCCTTGGGCGTATGCAGCTGCGACATTGACCTGGGCGACGCTGTCTCCCTGTTGCGCTGCAAGAAGCTGCCATTGGAAAGCCTTGGATTCGTTGCGTGGAACGCCCATTCCATCCTTGAGAAGCTGAGCAAGATTCACTTGCGCTCTGACATGCCCTTGCTCGGCAGCCCTGGCATACCACTCGGCCGCAATCGCGTAGTTAGGCATCGCAGCCCAACCCTTATGAGGCATTACATGCATTAGCCCAATGCGATATTGAGCCTCGGCAGAGCCAAGATCCGCCGCGCGGCGATGCCATTGCATGGCGGAACCGGGGCTTTTGGGAACTTCTGGGGCACCAAATTCGTAGAGCATCCCAAGCGCCAGCATTGCATCTGAAAGGCCCTGGGTCGCCGCGACTTCGTAGAGCTTGATGGCGTGCCTGGCATCTTGTTGCACCCCTTGGCCGTCTTGGAGCATGCGTCCTAGCGCAAGCTCGGCCCACGGGTTTCCTGCTTGTACGGCGCGCTCGTACCAAATTGCTGCTTTTCCGGCGTCCCGTTCGACTCCATTTCCAGCCATCAGCATTCCCGCCAACACGTATTGCGCACCGGAGATCCCTTGGTTCGCCGCAAGAGAAATCCATTTGAGAGCTTCTTGACGATCCAAGTCGACGCCGGACGCCTTCAAATACAACAACCCCACTCGATACTGTGCACTGGCATGGCCTTGCTCCGCGGCTTGCCGGTACCACTTCGCTGCTTGCGAATTGTCCGTCTTTCCACAAAATCCGAAGTCGTGGGCTACTCCCAATCGATATTGAGCTTCAGCGTCGTTGGTTGATGTAGTTGAGTCGAGGGTTGGCTGATGATTGAGGCATTGAATTTCGATTGCATTAGCCGAAAAAGGCGCGATTAGCAATAGAGTCAAAAGATTCAACGCATTAAATGTATAAGAAAAATTACTCATGGCCTTGTATTTTATTGACTGCATTTGCACCAAAAGATCCACAATTACATCTTCAGGAGGCGATTTCACAAAGAGAATTAACTCTGGAAATGCGATGCTTAACAGCAATCAGAATTGCAACTTTTTTAGGAATCGATTGAGTTGCAAGTCCAAAAAAATAGACATTTAATGTTTGAGTTTCCGAAAAATAAAAAACATTGAATTTTAAATTCTCGAAAGATTTCGATTCTTCACTGTAGAGCGCCGCAGCCCGCACCAAATAGTACTGATTCGCTTCTTTTTCATCGATCGAAGGCGCCAGGTCTTTCGCCATTTCACGTGAAATTTGTAAAAAATTAACCTTATTTAAAAGTTCCTGCATCGCAGGCTGAGATTCCTGCGGTACAAGATGGACATTGTCGGACCGAATTTCAACGTACGGCCCTTTGCTTCCAATCGCAATTCGATCTGAGTTCAAAGTACACCACATTTCCTCCTTCATCTCTGAAGAAGCATGCTCAAACTCACCGCACCCAAAAAGAAGAATGCAAATTGCAGTCAAGTATAGGTTTTTCATGAATTGAAGATTGCAAATTATTTGAGTCCCGATCCGGTGGATTCGGACGAACTCAAGGATCCGGCAGGTGCAGGATAGCTACCATTTCCAGCATTGAAGCCTATTGAATTCAAAAAGATAACGTTACTCACATCAATCGCTTCGGGACGTCCATTAGGCTCGGCCATTATGTTGCCCCCATATTGCGGAAGCGGTCTTGTTCCGCCACTTGATTCTGCGTAAGTATCTGGCAACCCCATGGTATGCCCCGCCTCGTGACCAGCGGTCCATGTGCGATAGGCATTTGTGACCGGGTCACCATTAAGGGGTGCAAGCCTTATATAGCTTCCTCCGACAGCGTTTGCGAACGGCCGGCCCGCAGCCCCAACATCTGCAATTTCAATGACGTTGTATTTGTCTCGAGCTGTATCTGGGGTTGGAGTGGTGACATTCAGTGTCGTGACGTAATGACCGAAGTTTCCAGTCCATGCTGAAGCAATGGCTCGCGTATAGGCAGCAATAGTTGCCGGAGTTGCGGCTGCCCCGATGAAAACAGCGGGATATGTGAACGAGACATTGTTCCCAGAAGTTGCTACTTCTACGTATCTACCACTTGGATCAATTCTATTTGGCGCGTTACTCCCCACATACGCATACAGGTTCACATCGTCCTTGTAGCCAATCGGGTCCGTCTGCAGGAACCTCCCCAGGCTCGGCGAGTAGAACCGGGCCTTGTAGTAGTACAGCCCCAGATCGCCGATGAGCTGCTGGCCGGTGTAACGGAACCTCGGCCCTGTCGTCGTGTTCGGCTCGCCATAGGGTCCATAGCTGTAGATGCCCGTGGAGGCCCCGGTTGCATTGGCCGTGGCCACGATGCTGCCCAGGTGGTCCGCATAGAACCAGTTCTTCGCCGTGGTGCCCGAGCCTTCGTACCAGACGATCGGCTCATCGGTGCCCGGTCCATGCACATAGCGTCTTTGCAGCGTGGTCCCCGCCGCGTCGTACTCGGCAACCAGGTTCGTGGCGTCGTACAGCAGGTTCGTCGTGTTGGCCCCAATCACCGTCTGCCTGAGCCTCCCCTCGGCGTCATAGCTCAAGCTCGCTGCAGTCCCGGTCTTGCTCGCCGTCTTCAACCGGTTGTCCAGGTCGTAGCCGTAGCTCCAGGTGCCGTCTCCGGTGAGGTTACCGTTGGCGTCGTAGCTTTGCGCTGCGCCTGCAGCGGCGGTGTACTGGTTCAGCCCGTTGCTGGTGTAGCTCTTCGTGCCCGGTGTGGCCCCGCTCCACTGGTACAGGTTGTTGGTCCAGGCAACGCTCTTGAGTTCTCTGAGCTGGTTGCGCGTATACGCGTACTGCACCTCCTGGGACGGTGAGGCCAGGAAGTTCTTCAGCGTGGCCAAGGCGCCCTGGTTGTCATGGGCACGCTGCACGGTGGTGCCGTTGCCCAGCGTCACGGTGGTTCGCCGGCCCAGGTCGTCGTAGGCGTAGCTGGCGAGGTTGACGCTGCCGTTCTCCTGGATGACGCTCGGCCGGTTGAGGGCGTCGTAGCTGGTGCTCGTGTAGAACGCGTCGGGCCAGGTGCTGCGGATTCGGTTGCCTGCGGCGTCGTACTGGTGGCTAAGAGTTTTGCCGCCTGCGGTGGTGCTCGTGAGCCGCCCCGCGTTGTCCCAGGCGTAGCTGATGGCATGGCTGCCATTGGCGAACTGGGCGGCAGTTCTCAAGCCACGAAGGTCGTAGCCAAACTGGACGTTGTCCGCCGTGTTCGGATAGGACCGGGCGGTCAGGCGGTTGAGGTTGTCCCAGCCCTGGGTGATGGTCTGGCCATTGCGCCTGCGCAGGCTCGTGACGTTGCCGTTGGCGTCGTACGCGTTCTCCTCGTAGTCGTTCGCATTGGCATAGAGCGGCTGGTTAGGCAGCGGGTAGTAGGTGCGCGCCAGGCGATCGAAGCCGTCGTAGGTGTGGACGGTGAGGTTGTTCTTGGCGTCCTTGACCGAATCGACATTGCCGTTGGGCGTGTAGGTGTAGCTGACGTAGGCCTGGGCCAGGCTGGTGCCGACGGCCTTGTTGACGGCCCGCACGCTGTCGTCGAGGTTGTAGACGGTCTCGGTGACGCGGTTGCCGCCGTCGACTGCGGGGAGGTATTGCGTGGCCCGGAAGGGCCGATCCAGGTCGTCGTAGGCGGTGTCGGTGATGGGCGTTGGAGCCGCCTCGGCGGGACAGCTGGTGGCCGCGGCGGTGACGCCCGGGCCCCAGGCCCGGGTGAGCTTGCCGGTCTCGCTGTAGCGGCTGCAGCTCACGAGCCATTGGGCGCCCTGCTGCGCTGCGCTCTGGACCGCACGGCCATCCGCGTCATAGGCCGTGCGCGTCTGCTTGCCCATCGCATCGGTGACCTGCGTGGGCCGGCGCTCAGTGTCGTAGGTGGTGGCGATGGTGTCAGCGACATCGGTGCGCGGGCCATCGACGCCGGTGAGGTTGCCGACGGCGTCGTAGGTGAAGGTGCTCGTCAGGTTGAGCTTGCCGGCGCCACTGTCGACCGTGCTGGTCTGCGGCACGTACTTGTTGGCGGCGTTGTACGCGGTGGCGGTCAGCACCGTGCTGCTGGAATTGGTCTTGACGGTCTTCGAGCTCGGCAGGTAGAAGGTCGTGAAGCCGCTGGGCGTGAAGGCGCTGTAGGCGTAGGTGGTCTGCGGCGGCGCACCGGCAGCATCGGCCGGCGCGGTGATGGTCAGCGGTAGACCCAGCATGTAGCTGTAGCTGGTGGTCTTGCCTCGGGCATCGGTGGCGCTGGCCACCTGGTTGAAGGCGCTCTCGTAAGTGAAGCTCTGCACGCGGTTGGCCAAGCCGCTGCCGGGCTTGGCGATGCTGGTGAGGGTCTTGACGTTGTGCGTGCAGCGCTTGGCGGGGGCCACGGCGCAGGGGGCGTCGTCGTAGGCGTACTCGGTGGCGTTGCCCTCGGGGAATTGCTTGCGGATGAGGCGCGACTGGCCGTCGTAGGTGTTGGTGGTCCAGTTGCCCGCGGGCGTGCTGGACTGGACGGTGTTGCCCTGGGCGTCGATGTAGTTGGTGCGCGCAGTGCCGCCCGGGCCGACCTCCTCGGTGCGCGAGCCGGCGAAGAAGTATTCGTAGGTCTTGCCGCGCGCGTTGGTCTGGGTCTTGACGCGGCCCAGGCTGTCGTAGACGTTGGTGGCGGCCGCCACCGTGGGGAAGCTCGGGTAGTACAGGCTCGTCATCTGGCCGGGCAGGCCGTAGGCGAAGGTGGTGGCCTGGCTCAGGGTGTTGGTGAAGGTCTTGAGGTTCGCGTTGGTGTCGTAGCCGTAGCTGACGGAGCGCGTTCCGTCGCTCACCTGGGTGATGCGCCCGCTGGCGTTGGTGAAGCTGAGGGTGCGGCCCAGGCTGTTCTGCACCTGGGTGAGGTCGCTGCCCGAGTAGGTGAACCTGGCCTGGATGCCGCTGGGCTCGGTGTAGGTTTCGGCCTTGCCGGCGGTGTTGAACTTGAGGACGGCGCGGTTGAGGGCCTCATAGCTGTAGGTGTTGTCCGCGGCGTTCCTGCTGAGCTTGATGGGCTTGCCCGGCGGCGGGTTGTAGCTGCCGTCGGGCAGCTTGACGAAGACTTCGCCGTTGAGGCCCTGGGTGACGACGACGGTGTTGTCGATGAGCTGGTCGCCGAACCAGCGCTGGCCGAGCGTGGCGGTGACGAGCTTGGCGAGCGGGCGCGCCGGGTCCATCAGGAGGTCGAAGGAGGCCTTGTGCTCGACGAGGGTGCCCACGGCATCCAGGGCAGAGTCCTCGCCCATGGCCTGGAAGCCATCGGAGTTGACGGCCGCGGTGGCGTTGAAGTTGTGGGTCCAGCCCTTGCCCAACGGGCCGTTCTGGTTGCGCAGGCCGGAGCTGTACAGGCGCTGGAAGCCCAGGCTCTGGGGGAAGCTGCCGATGCCGACGTTGAGGTCCTCGTGGTTGTAGAGGAAGTGGCCCTGCACCATGTCGATGGGGTCGCCGTAGGCGGAGCCGGAGTAGTTCTCGACGGTGGGCGGCGAAGGCATGGCAGCACCGACGATGGTGTTGGCGAAGACGGCGGCCTGCGGCTGGGTGCCGTAACCACCGGACAGCCCATCGCTGATGACGGCGCCCAGGTACAACCCGGAGCCAACGGTGAAGTAGCCGGCCCCCGCCCAGCTGTTCTCGGCGATGTCGCAGCGCGCGGGCAGGATCAGGCGCAGGCCGGAGGCGAGGTAGCTGCTGAAGTTGCCGAGGTGCGCGCCGCAGTTGACCAGGTTGGGTTGAACGGCGCTGGCGTAGTTGGCGGAGGTGGCGTTGTAGATGCGCTGGCCACTGGCAGAAGCGAGGTCGATGAGCTTGACGGTGGAGACGGCCGGCACGCCGGTGGTCTGCTGCACGGCGGTGGACTCCAGGATGCTCAGGTGCATGGCCCAGTTGGCGAAGGCGGCACTCTCCTTGTCGAGGTTGCCCGCGAGGTTGGCCACGGCCAGGACGTTGCTGGGGAGGTCGACGTAGGCGCTGCCGGTGTAGCCGACGATGCCGACCTGGTGCTGGTGCAAGAGGATGGTGTCGGCGATGCGCTCGGTGAGGGTGCCGGCATGGGTGTTCTGGGCGATCCACTGGGCGCCGATGACGCCCAGGGTGCTGCCCAGCAAGGGTTCGGAGGCGTCGGCGGCGCCGGAGGCCTTGAGGTCGCTGAGCGTCCTGCGGTAGTTCTCGGCGGGGCCTCGGCCGGCGGGGCCCCAGCCGTTGGCGATGAGGAAGGTGTTGGTGCCGCCGCCTCTGATCCCCTGGGTGAAGCTGTGGTTGGCCCAGGTGGAGACGTAGGCGTTGTGGGTGACGGTGAAGGTGATGGGGGCGGAGGTGCCGGGGGTGACTGCCGTGCCCGGTGCACCGACGGCGACGCCGTCGAGCTTGAGGACGGGCTGGTTGGCGCCGTTGTAGGTGATGCTCAGGCGTTTGCCGTAGATGGCGTCGGAGGTGTAGGTCTGGTCGATGCCCTGGTACTGCACGCGCAGGGTGGGCTTCATGTAGCCGGGGAGCTCGGCGAGCTCCTCGCTGCCCCAGGCGGTGTTCTGGTAGGGCAGCGCGGTCTGGCGCAAGGCGCCGTAGAAGGGGGTGATGGCCTTGCCGCCGAGGACGTCGTCCAGGGTGGCGGCGGGTTTGTTGGCGCGCAGGTAGCCGGCCAGCTGGGTGGCGTAGGTGGCGAGGTTGTTGCGGATGTTGGTGCGGTTGAGGTTCTGGACGTAGTCGGCCGCGACGGTGGCGCCGCTCTGGGCAGATGACAGGTAGTTGGCGGCGTCGTAGCCGGTGGTGGCGGCGCTGGCGAGGTCGATGCCGCTCTTGAAGGTGTGGGGCTTGTAGCTGGGGTCGAAGACGTACCAGCTGCCGTTGATCCTGGTCTTGACCCAGACGTGCTCGATGGAGACGTCGGTCAATGCGGCCACGGTGCCGGGGCAGGTGCCGGCGGTGGTGGCGTTGATCTCGTAGACGGGGATCTGGGCCTGGCCGAGCAGCGAGAGGACACCGCAGGCGTTGGCGGTGTTGACGCCCCACCACTCGGCGAGCTGGGCGGCGCTGAGCTTGGCGATGCCGCGCACGTAGTTGGCCTCCAGGCCGGAGGCGCGCAGGAGCTCGACCATCAAGGTGGCCTGGTCGTGGGCGGTGGCCTGGTTGTCGAGGACTGCGCCGAGGGCGCCCTTCTGGAGGCCGAAGGTGGGGTAGTACTCGATGTTGTTGCGGATGTACTGGTAGATGAGGTCGGGGTGGTTGCGCAGGGACCGCGCGAGCTCGGCGATGGAGGCGGGGCCGGAGGCGGCGGCGTCGCCGGCGATCTTGGTGAAGGAGGTGGAGGTGGAGGTGGAGGCGGAGGTCGACGTCGACGTCTTGGCGCTCTTGATCGCGGGCGCCGCGGTGACGCCCTGATTGACGTTGGCCGGAAGGACTCGGGTCTTCAGGATGCTTTGCGCGTCGGCGAAGCGGACCGGAGGCATGTTGGCGCGAAGGACGCCAGGGGCGGGAGCGAATTGACCGGGGGTGCCGGGGGTGCTGCGGGTGCCGGTAGCGCCTGCCCCGCGGGCCGAGACGTTGGCCTCCTTGGCACCGTCCTTGACGGCCTCACGCCGCACCGGGTCCTTGGTGCTGGGCAGGTCGATTGCCTGGTAGCGCAGCGCGGGCTGGCCACTGGTGAAGCTCAACGCACCGCCAGAGCCCGACGTGGCGCTGAGGGACGAACGCTGGCTGCTGTTGGCCTTGGCGGCGGAAACGCCGAGGGCGATGGATGGAGGTGCAACCTTGCGTGCAACGCCGCTCTGGATCTGTGCGGCAGCAATGCCGCCTGCAAGCGACGTGGCAACGGCCACGGCAACGGCGCACGCGCGCGCTAGCTTGGACATGGGAACTCCCTGAGTTTTTTATTGGAGAACTGGCTGCACACGCTGGGCGTGCAGCGGGAACCGGCGGGCTACGACGAGGTGGCCGCGACCGAAGTTCGATTACCTGCGGCGTCGTAGCTGTAGGTGATGGTGGTGGTGGAGGTACCGTCGCTGTAGACGGTACTGGCCAGGCGGCCCAGGGCGTCGTAGGTGTAGCTCACGGAACCCGCCTGCGCGGGAACGCCTGCGAGCGCGGCGGCGCACAGGCAAGCGGCGAAGACTGTGCGGCTCAAGAACCGAGCCGAAACATGGCGATCGGATTGGCGATCGAAGGACATCGATGCGCGCGATGTCGATGCGTGCGCTGGCAATGCAGCGGTCTTTTTATTCACTGGGGAAGCTCCCTTTTTTTGGATGCGGCGGACTGTAGTCGCGCTGGGAGCACACAAACTCGTTTTTTGTCGCGCAATCTTCCTGCGCAATCACCCGCAGACGAACCACCAGATCGACAATCGATCCCGATAAAACTTCCGGCTGAATTGCATGGACGCGCCTCACTCGGTATCTTCGCGCCACCAAAACAGGGAGAACCCGAACGACAGCTGGCTCAGGCCCGCGGTCGTTCCTTGTCATGCGAAACCGCTTGCACGCACAGGCCACGAGACGTGGCACATCGCCTTCGGCGGGCACACCATCAGCCGGCCAGGTTGCCCCGCTTCCTTCCATCGATCTGCGAGTGGATGAGGCACGCCGTGCAGGCATGGGCTGAAGAACTCATCGCGGCCCTCGATCGCTCTCGCGACGAGGAACAGATATTCGAACTGCTGCTCGCCGAGGCAAACCAACTGGGATTCGAGCATTGCGCCTATGGCCTGCGCGCGCCGCTGCCGCTCACCAATCCCAAGGTCGTCATGCTCGACAACCATCCGCCAGCATGGCGCCGCCGCTACGAGGAAGCGGGCTACCTGGCCATCGACCCGGTGGTGCGGCACGCGCGACACAGCCGCACCCCGATCCTCTGGAGCGACGCGCTGTTCGCCGAAGTCCCCGACATGTGGGCAGAAGCGCGCTCATTCGGTCTGTGCCATGGGTGGGCCCAGTCGAGCCTGGACAGCCATGGCGTCCCGGGAATGCTCACGCTGTCGCGATCGACACCACCGCTGACTTCGAATGAACTGCACGCGAAAGAGTTACGCATGCAATGGCTCGCCCATGTTTCCCATCTGGCGTTCTCCCGTGTGCTCGTGCCGCGAATGAACCAGTCACCCGAGACACCGCTGACGGAGCGCGAGATCGAGATTCTCAGGTGGACGGCCGACGGAAAGACGACCCAGGAGACCTCGCGCATCCTTCGGATCTCGATCGACACCGTGAACTATCACGTGAAGAACGCCATCTCCAAGCTGAGGTCGGCCAACAAGACGGCGGCCGCAGTGCGGGCAGCGATGCTGGGCTTGCTGGGCTGACGCACCAAGCGCCGGAATCAGGACTCGAGGCGCGGCCTCATTGCACGAACATCAACGCAAGCCGCTGCGCGGCGTGCTCCGCATCGCCCAGGGCGTCGTCGACTGTGCTGCGCAGTTCGGCGCAAACGTGGACCACGCGCTCCTGCGAAGCCTCACGGATCTTCACCACGCCCGACCAGCCCCGCTGGTGACGCTCGCAATCCAGCAGCATGGTCTGGCCATGCGCGCGTGCGAAGACGTCGAGGCGCTGTCGCCGTCTCACGGGCCGGCGCCAGATGCGGAGGCAGGAGCTCAACAGGGTGGTGATCATGAGGGGCCTCGGTGAGGGCGACCAGGACATTGAACGCCCGCGATGCAGCGGGCGGAAGTGGCGAAAGTCACGCCACGTTCGCGGGACGCGGGGAAGCAGGCAAAGCGTGCAAAACAACACGGATGCCAGTGGCACGCGTGCAACAGATTGCGCCTAACTGGCGAAGTAGCCCGCCCGAGAGTCGGAAGGCAACGAAGGACACCGGCACCGCGATCACCGCGGCGGCCAGCGCGCCCCGCTCGATTCGCCCCCAGAAGGTCAGCGTGGCGGCGAGCAGCGGGAGTGCGACGAACGCGCCCAGTGCGCCATCTTCATCGGGTCGATGACCCACCTGCACAAAACAGTGTTCAGTTGGGCGGTGCGCCCAGAAAGGCGCGCTGCAGCAGCGCACGGATCGCATCGCGCTCGGCCGGGCCGAAGGGGCGCGGGTTCCAGTAGGGGTTGCTCACCGCGAGCTCCGCGGCGCGGTCCAGGTCGGCTTCCTTCATTCCGATGTCCTTCAGCGCAGTGGGTGCGCCGTTGTCGCGTGCCAGCGCCTGCAGGCCTTGCGCCGCGTCCGCCGTGCCAAGCGCTGCGGCGATCCGCTGCATCGCACGCGGCGCGGCTTCGGCATTGAAGGCGATCGCATGCGGCAGCACCACCGTGTGCACCTCCGCATGCGGCAGGTTGAAGCTGCCGCCCAGCGTGTGGCACAGCTTGTGGTGCAGCGCCATGCCCACGTTGCCCAGCACGGTGCCGCACAGCCAGGCACCGTACAGCGCGTCGGACCTTGCCTCGATGTCCTCGGGGCTGCGCCGGAGCGCGGGCAGCGCACGCGCGATCGCCGCAATGCCCTCCTCGGCCATCAGGTCCATCACGGGGTTGCTGTCCTGCGCATACAGGCCCTCGGCGGCGTGCGCGATGGCGTTGATGCCGCTGGTGACCGAGAGGCCGACGGGCAAGGTGCGCGACAGCTCGGCGTCGTAGATCACGGTGCGTGGCAGTACCCGCGGGTCCTTGCCGGTCTTCTTGAGGCCAGCTTCGGTCAAGCCGTAGATGGGCGTCATCTCGCTGCCGGCGTAGGTCGTGGGAATGGCGAGGATCGGCAGGCCCGAGTCGAGCGCAATGGCCTTGCCCAGGCCGGTGGTGGACCCGCCGCCGATCGCCACCGCGCAGTCGGCTCCAAGCTTGCGCGCGACCTCTCGGGCCTCGCGCGCGGTCTCGATCGGCACATGCATGACGGCCCGGTCGAAGATGCCTGCAGCCTGCGGGCCGAGCAGTTCCGCCACGCCCTCGGCCTGCCCGCGCTGCCCGGGGGTGGACAGCACCAGCGCCCGGCGGGCACCCAGCGCCTCGATCTCCCGCCCCAGCTGTGCCAGGCTGCCCGCGCCGAAGACCACGCGTTGCGGCTGGCTGGTGTAGATGAAGTCTCGCATCGTCGTCGCCTTTGTTTGCTTGCTTGCTATTAGAGGCCCAGGTTGCGCTCGCGCGTCGACATTGATCCACACGCTCTTGAGCTGGGTGTAATCGCGCATCGCGTCGAAGCCCATCTCGGGGCCATAGCAGCTCTGGCCCGCGCCGCCGAAGGGCGAGCCCGGGTCCACGCGCTTGTAGCTATTGATCCACACCATGTGTAGCGGCCGCACGCGGCGTGCGCCGCTCGAGGCGGTGCTAACCTCCGCCCATGTTCAATCCTACCCAAGAGGAAGTGCGCCGGTTCTTCTGCGATGTCTACGCCAAAAGCCGGCAGGGCGCGCCGATGGAAGCGTTGGAGATCATCGCCAGCCGCTGGATCGACGAGCACCCCGAGTACCACGCCGAATTGGCCGACGCCGAAGCGGCGGTGGCGCGCGTCTATGACGGCACGGACGGGCGCGAGAACCCCTTCCTGCATCTTTCGATGCACCTGTCGATCAGCGAACAGTGCTCCATCGACCAGCCGCGCGGCATCCGCCAGGCGGTCGAGTTGCTGGCAGCGCGCCGCGATTCGCTGCTGGAGGCGCATCACGAAGCCATGGAATGCCTTGGACAGATGATGTGGGAGAGCCAGCGCGCCGGCCGCCCTCCCGACGGCGACGCCTACGTGGCCTGCGTTCAGCGCCGCGCCACACGCGTCTGAGTGGCGCCGCTGTCGCGCAGCAGCGCGATCAGCGCTTGGCGCGCGGTCGAGGGTTCGGCATCGGTGCGCAGCAGCAGCCCCACCGGCTCCTCGGTGCCCGCCGTGTCCACCGCCAGGCGCGCCAGCTGGCCGCTCGCAAGGTCGTCACGGGCGGCGCCGATGGGTGTGAACCAGACGGCATCCGATCGCAGCAGCAGCGCACGAGCGACCGAAAGGTCCAGCGTCTGCGTACCATGCGCGGGGAGCCGCAGGCCGAGGCCCGACAGGAAGCTCTCGGTATGGTGGCGCGGGATCGTGCCTTCGCCGTAGATCACCAGCGGGTAGCGCAGCACGTCCTGCACGGAGGGCGCGGCCTCGGACAAGGGATGGCCCGCGCGCACGATCAAGGCCAGCGGCTCGGTGTAGAGCAGCTCGAAGCTGAGGCCGGCCATCAGCTGCGGGTCGCTCATGCGGCCGGCCACGAGGTCCAGCTCGCCGGCGCGTAGCGCATCGAGCAAGGCGCCGTTAGCGCCGGTCTGCACCTGCACTTGCACCAGGGGCAGGCGCTCGCGCAGCGCGGCTAGCGCCGCCGGCAACAGAGACGGCGCGACGCTGGGCAGCGCCCCGATGCGCAGGCGCATCAGGCGCTCGCCCGAAGCCGGCATCAAAGCCTGGGCGCTGGCATCGAGTGCTTCCAGCACGCGCAGCGCGTGCGCCAGCAGCTGCTCGCCGGCGGCGGTGAAGCCCTGGATACCACGCCGCCCTGCGCTGCTGCGTTCAACCAGCCTTGCGCCGGCCAAGGCCTCGAGCTCGGCCAGTGTCTTGGACACCGCGGGCTGGCTCAACGCCAGCCGCTCGGCCGCGCGTGCGAGATGCCGTTCCTGCGCCACCGCGACCAGGCAGCGCAGGTGCCGCAGCTGCACATTGCGGAGGAAGACGTCGATCTTGGTCGCCATTCAATAACCGATGCTTATAAAAAATCGCAAGAACGTCAATTTACATCAGCAGTGCGCATGAATAGAGTGGATGCCATTCCCACGAACCCGGAGACAAGTTCATGAGCAATTCCCCTCAAGGTGGCGTGCTGCCCACCCTCACGCCGCGCGACTGGCCCAGCCATCCGTCCTATGTCTACTCCGGCTACAAGTCGACGGCCAAGCGCGGGCCGACGCAGCCGTTGATCCCGCTGAAGGCGTCGCTGGGCGAACTGCGCCAGCCGGTCTACGGCCACAACAGCATCGGCGAGCTGGACCACGACCTGACCCGCAACGCGCGCAGGAATGGCGAGCCGCTAGGGGAGCGCATGATCCTCACCGGCCAGGTGCTCGACGAGCGCCGCCGGCCGGTACGCAACACGCTGGTGGAACTCTGGCAGGCCAACGCGTGCGGTCGCTACGTCCACAAGGTCGACCAGCACGATGCGCCCCTTGACCCCAATTTCCTCGGCGCGGGGCGCTGCCTGACCGACGACGAGGGTCGCTACCGTTTTCTCACCATCAAGCCCGGTGCGTATCCGTGGGGCAACCATCCCAACGCGTGGCGGCCGCAGCACATCCACCTGTCGCTGTTCGGCGGGCATTTCGCCAGCCGGTTGGTGACGCAGATGTACTTTCCGGGCGACCCGCTGCTGCAGTACGACCCGATGATCACCGGCACCCCGGAGAAGGTGCGCAACCGGCTCATCGCCGATTTCAGCCTGGACGTCACCGAAGAGGGGTACGCGCTGGGCTACGTGTTCGACATGGTGCTCCGTGGCGCCGACGAGACCCCTTTCGAGAACCGCTGACCACAAGGACAAACGCATCATGATGAGCGCACTCGAGACCAACTTCGGCCAGACCCCTTCGCAGACGGTCGGCCCCTACTTCGCGTACGGCCTCACGGCCACCCAGTATGGCTATGACTTCGACCAGCCCTTCGATGCGGTGCTCGCGCTGGACAACGCGCGCGGCGAGCGCATTCGCATCGAGGGCCGCGTGATCGACGGCGACGGCAAGCCGATCGACGATGCGCTGGTCGAGATCAGCCAACCGGATGGAACCGGCGCCTATCCCCAGTCGGTGGAAGACGCACAGGCGATCGGTTTTCGTGCCTTCGGCCGCGTCGGAACCGGCACCGATGCGCAGAAGCGCTTCGTGTTCCACACCGTCAAGCCCGGCGCCGAATCGCCTGGCGAGGCGCCCCACGCCAACGTGATCGTGCTGATGCGCGGCATGCTGCTGCACGCCTTCACGCGCATCTACTTCAGCGACGAGACGAAGGCCAACGCCGAGGACAAGGTGCTGGCCAGCGTGCCGGCCGAGCGGCGGCAGACGCTGGTGGCGCAGCGCAGCGAGACCGGTGGGCAGGTCACGTACCGCCTGGACATCCACATGCAGGGGCCGAACGAGACGGTGTTCTTCGACGTCTAGACAGACAGGCCGAACTGGCCGAACGGAACAAAAAAAGGCCCGCTTCCGGCGGGCCTTTTTCGTGGCGTGCGCTTCTTATTTGGCGTGGTGGATGCGCGATTCCGGCACCGTCTTGAGCTCGCCCGGCAATGAGCTGATGTAGCTGGCCAGTTCCTTCAGTTCGGCGTTGCTGAACTTCTTGGCCTGCTGGCTCATCACGCCGTTGGAGCGGCCGATCTGCAGGTTCTTCTCGGTCTTGTACGACTTGAGGGCGACGAAGAGATAGTCGGCATGCTGGCCAGCCAGCTTGGCGACGGTGCCGTCGTTCGGCGTGTTGAAGTTGGCGCCGTGGCACTTGGTGCAGGCGTTGTCCTTGTCGCGGGAGATGAGTGCCTGGATTCGCTCACTCGGCTGCCTGGCAGCGGCGGCTGGCGGGGCATCGCCTTCCTGCATGCCGAGCTGGCTGTAGTAGGCCGCGACGTCGGCGATGTCCTGTTCGCTCAGCGAATCGGCGATGGCGCGCATGGTGGGATGCTTGCGATCGCCACCCTTGTAGGCCGTGAGGGCCGAGACGATGTAGGTGGCGCTCTGGCCCGCGATCATCGGGACCTTGTGGACTTCAGGAAAGCTGGCCTGGTAGCCGATGATGCCGTGGCAGCCGACGCACATCGCCACCTTCTTGGATCCGTTTTCGGCGTTGCCCGTGATCTTCTGGGCTTGGACGGAGACCGTCACGCAAGCGACAGCGAGGGCAAATACCGTGGACAACAACTTGTTCATTTTGCGCGCACAATCTCGTGGAGAACTGGTTTTCAAGTCAACATTTGATTATATGCGGGGGCTCTTGGCAGTCCCGTGCGTGAGGCACTCGGGCGTTGCGCGACGCAGATGAATGGAATGTTGAGTCCCTCATCCCCTCCCTCTCTGCACTACGCAATCCATGAAATTCAAGGGCTCCGACAACTACGTCGCCACACAGGATCTGATGCTCGCGGTCAACGCGTCCATCGCGCTCAAGCGTCCGCTGCTCGTCAAGGGCGAGCCCGGCACCGGCAAGACGATGCTCGCGGAAGAGGTGGCCGGCTCGCTCGCCCTGCCGCTGCTGCAGTGGCACATCAAGTCGACCACCAAGGCCCAGCAGGGCCTGTACGAATACGACGCGGTGAGCCGGCTGCGCGATTCACAGCTGGGTGACGAGCGAGTGAAGGACATCCACAACTACATCGTCAAGGGTGTGCTGTGGCAGGCGTTCACGGCCGATGCGCCGGTTGCCCTACTGATCGACGAGATCGACAAGGCCGACATCGAATTTCCCAACGACCTGCTGCGCGAACTCGACCGCATGGAGTTCTATTGCTATGAGACGCGCGAGCTGATCCAGGCGAAGCACCGGCCTGTCGTCTTCATCACGTCCAACAACGAGAAGGAGCTGCCCGACGCCTTCCTGCGCCGTTGCTTCTTCCACTACATCAAGTTTCCCGACGCCGAGACCATGAAGAGCATCGTGGCGGTGCACTTCCCCGGCCTCAAGCAGGAACTGCTCGCCTCGGCGATGAAGACCTTCTACGACGTGCGCAACCTGCCCGGCCTGAAGAAGAAGCCGTCCACCTCCGAACTGCTGGACTGGCTCAAGCTGCTCGTGGCCGAGGACATCCCGCTCGAGGCGCTGCAGAGCAAGGACGACAAGGTCGCCGTGCCGCCACTGGTGGGCGCGCTGCTCAAGAACGAGCAGGACGTGACCCTGTTCGAAAAGCTGGTGTTCATGCAACGCCACAACCGCTGAGCGGAGCTGCCGATGGCCTTTGTCGAGCCGGTCACGCTGAGTGCGCGCGGCATCGCACTGGTGCCGCTGGCGCTGGCGCATGAAGAGGGGCTGCGCGCGGCTGCCGCCGACGGCGAGCTGTGGAAGCTTCGGGTCACCTCGGTGCCGGAACCGCAGGACGCGCGCGGCTACATCGAGGCGGCGCTCGCAGGCCGCGAGGCCGGCCACCGCTTCGCCTTCGCCGTGACTGACCAGGCGAGCGGTGCGGTGCTCGGGTCGACCAGCTTTCACGACATCGTGCCCGCGGTGAAGCGCGTCGAAATCGGCTACACCTGGTACGCCCGGCGCTGCCAGCGCACGCACGTCAACACCACATGCAAGCTGCTGATGTTGACGCACGCCTTCGACACGCTGGGCTGCCACGTGGTGGGCTGGCGCACCGACAACTTCAACCATGCGTCGCAGCGCGCCATCGAGCGCCTGGGTGCGCGCAAGGACGGCGTGATCCGCGGGCACGCGCTGCGCCGCGACGGCACCATCCGAGACACGGTGATGTACAGCCTGCGCTCGGGCGAGTGGCCCGAGGTGCGGGCCCAGCTTCTGTACCTGCTGGACAAGCCGCGTCCCGAACACCGGAGTGATTCGCCATGCTGATCGACTTCTTCTACACGCTGCGCTCGGCCAAGCTGCCGGTGTCGGTCAAGGAATACCTGAGCCTGCTGGAGGCGCTGCAGGCCGACGTGGTCGGACCGAACTCGGAGGACGCGTTCGGGCTCGACGACTTCTACTATCTCTCGCGCACTGCGCTCGTGAAGGACGAGAAGCATTACGACAAGTTCGACCGCGCCTTCGCCGCCTACTTCAAGGGTGTCGAACTGGTGACGGATTTCACCAAGGAAGTGCCGCTCGACTGGCTGCGCAAGACGCTCGAGCGCGAGTTCACGGCCGAGGAGAAGGCCAAGATCGAGAAGATGGGCTGGGACGAGCTCATGGAAACGCTCAAGAAGCGCTTCGAGGAACAGAAGGAACGCCACGAGGGCGGTAGCAAGTGGATCGGCACCGGCGGCACCTCGCCCTTCGGCCACGGCGGCTACAACCCGCAGGGCATCCGCATCGGCGGCGCGGGCAAGAACAGGAGCGCGGTCAAGGTCTGGGACCAGCGCGCTTACAAGGATTACGACGACAGCCAGGAGCTGGGCACGCGCAATATCAAGATCGCGCTGCGGCGGCTGCGCAAGTTCGCGCGCGAAGGCCACGAGGACGAACTGGACCTCGACGAGACGATCCACAAGACGGCAGCCAACGCCGGCTACCTCGACATCAAGATGCGGCCCGAGCGCCACAACAACGTGAAGGTGCTACTGCTGATGGATGTGGGAGGCACGATGGACGAGCACATCCAGCGCGTGGAGGAGCTCTTCTCCGCAGTCAAGACCGAGTTCAAGCACCTCGAGTTCTATTACTTTCACAACTGCGTCTACGACTTCATGTGGAAGAACAACCGGCGGCGCTTCTCGGAAAAGTTCGCCACCTGGGACATCATTCGGAAGTACAACAAGGACTACAAGCTGATCTTCGTGGGTGATGCGACCATGAGCCCCTACGAGATCCTGCAGCCGGGCGGCAGCGTCGAATACAACAACGAGGAGGCCGGCGCCGAGTGGATCCAGCGGCTGACCCACACCTTCCCGAAATTCGCCTGGATCAATCCCGAGCCGCAGGGAGTCTGGCAATACCGCCAAAGTATCGCGGTCATGCAACAACTGGTATCGCACCGCATGTACCCGCTGACACTCAAGGGCCTCGAAGAAGCCATGCGGATGCTCTCCAAGTAGGCGCTGTCCCACAGTACTTCTCCGACGGTCATATGGCCAAAAGGCCAGGCCTTTGGCCAAAAAGTTGCTAAAAAAGTTGTCACAGCTGCAATACCAGGGGTTACATTTAACACCTAAGGATTCAATTAAGGCGCCTTCTGACAAGGTGCCCCCCGCTGGAGGTGTTGCGCCATGTCTGCCCTGCTGTCGATGCCGTTGGAGGCCCCGGTTCTCGAGCAAATGCTGCCCCGGGCAGCCCCGGACGCACTGTTTCCGCCCAGCGACTTTGTGAGCATCCGCGGCGTGCGCCTGCCGCGCACGGAGCTTGTCGACCGCGCCTTGTTCTCCGCTGCACAGCGGGAGCGCCTGCGTAACGCGCTGATGGCCGCCTCTCCCTTTCCGCACTTGGTACTGGAGAATCTATTCAACCCGGCGCTGCTGGAATTGGTAGCCGAAGAATTCGACGCCCAGCCCGGCACCTCGTGGACCGAGGTCAAGAGCCGCTACGAATCGACGCGCCGCTCGGTGCTCGCCCCGACGCTGGGCCCGGCAACGCAGCTGTATTTCGACGTTATCCATTCCGGCTGGTTCATCGATTGGCTTTCCTCGCTGACCGGTGTCCCCTACCTGCTGGCCGACCCGAAGCTGTTCGGCGGCGGGCTGCACGAGAGCCGCACCGGTGCGACCTTTGCCGTGCACCGCGACTTCAATCGCCACCGCCACCTCGGGCTGAAGAACGAGATGGTCTTCATCACGTATCTCAACAAGGGATGGAACCCGGACTGGGGCTCGGGCCTGGAGCTCTGGGACAAGAAGCACGACCGCTGCGTCACCACGGTACAGCCTGAATTCGGCCGCACCATCCTGCTGCCGCACGGCCCCATCAGCTATCACGGCCACACCAAACCGTTGCAGGCGCCGGATGACCGCCCTCGCCGATCCGTCGCGGCCTACTACTACAGCAGCCCGCTGGCCGGCAAGCAGCACGGCGATGAATCGGCCTCGGTCTTCATGAAAACGCATCGTGTGGACCGTGCAAAGGCCGTCGCGCGCATGCTCACGCCGCCGGTCGTCTGGCTCCTGGCACGAAAGATCGCCGGCTACGCTTGAGCGGCAGCCCGCGGCTCCCGCCTACGGAGCCCAGGCCAGGCATGCTGTCAGAATGGCCGCATGCTCAGGGTGTTTCGGTCACTCGCGCCGGCGTGGATGCCGGCGTTTTTTTGTGCAGGCCTCCTTGTGCTGCTGCAGGGCTGCAGCCTGCTGCCGAAGAGCGCGCCGGCCGAGGGCGACTCGGGCGCTCGCCCCGTTGGCGGCGACACCTCTGCCGGCACACGCGAGGCCTTCAGCGTCGCGGTGCAGGCGCCCGATGCGGTGCGCGAGTACCTCGAGCAACACCTCGAAATCCAGCACTATCGGCAGATCGGTGACCTCGGCGCCAGCGAGCTCTCCCGGCTCATGGTGGCCGCGGAAGGCAATGCACGCGAGCTGCTCGCGACCCTGGGCTACTTCTCACCCGCGCTCACGCTGGAGCTGAACGAGACGCCGCAAGCCAAGGCCCCGCGCGAGGTGCGAATCACGGTCGATCCCGGCCAGCCCACGCGGGTGCGCCAGGTGCAGATCGACTTCAGCGGAGCGATCGCCGCCGACGCCGACGCCGAGGCCCAGCGCGAGGCGATCCGCAACAACTGGCCGCTGCGAGCGGGCCAGACCTTCACCCAGCTCGGCTGGGACAACGCCAAGTCGGCCGCGCTGCGCAGCCTCACGGCCAAGCGCTTTCCAACCGGCAGCGTGGCGCTGAGCCGCGCAGAGATCGATGCCGACCGGAGCGAGGCCAGTCTGCGCGTCGAATATCGGTCGGGCCCGGCCTACCGCTTCGGCCCTTTGGAGGTACGCGGAAACGAGCGCTACGACGCCGATGCCGCGCGCCGCATCGCGCGCGTGCCGACCGGCAGCGACTACGACCAGCAGAAGCTGCTCGATGCTCAGCAGCGCCTGGCCAGCAGCGGCTACTACGACTCGGTGTTCCTCACGCTCGACACCGACGGCAGCAACCCCCTGTGGGCGCCGGTGATCGCCCAGGTGCGCGAGGCGTCGCTGCAAAAGGTGGTGCTGGGGGTCGGCTTCACCACCGACAGCGGGCCTCGGGTGTCGGTGGACCACATCCACAATCGCATGCCTCTGCTGGGCTGGCGCGCCGTTTCCAAGCTCCTGGTCGACCGCGAGACCAAGTCGCTCGGCTCCGAGTGGAACGCCGTCCCCGACGACAAGGGTTGGCGCTGGTTCGGTGCGGGTCAACTCAAAAACGAGACCTCCGGCAGCTACAAGGTCGACAGCGGACGGCTGCGCGGCGGCCTGGGCAAGTCGAGCGACCACATCGACTACAACTACTTCCTGCAGTACGACTATGCGCAGAACCGCGGCGTGAATGCGCCGCCCTCCGCCTCGGCACTGTCCGTCAACTGGGGCTGGACGGGGCGCTACTTCGACGATGCCGGCGTGCCGACGCGCGGCCACGGGCTGGCACTGGAGCTGGGCGCCGGCTACACGCTGACGGGCGAGCACCTGCCCTTCACGCGCATCTACGGCCGCTGGCTGGGCATCGTGCCGCTCGATTGGGCCTCTGCGGATGACAGTGCCAGCGCAGCGCGCAGCAGCCGCCTGCAATTTCGTGCCGAGGCCGGTGCAGTGACTGCCAGGCAGAGCGCCCAGATCCCTTCGACACTGATGTTCCTGACCGGCGGAGACACCACCGTGCGCGGCTACGGCTATCGCCAGATCGGCACCGAGCGCAGCGATGGCCAGATCGTCGCCGGCCGGTACATGACGGTGGCCAGCGTCGAGTGGCAGCGGCCTTTCGTCTACGGCGGCAAGCTGACCGAATGGGAGAGCGCGGTCTTCGTCGATGCCGGCGCGGTGGCCGACCGGCCCGGTGATCTCAAGACCAAGGTGGGCATCGGCGTCGGGGCGCGCTGGCGCAGCCCGGTGGGGCCGGTGCAGGCCGACCTGGCTTATGGCGTGGACACGAAAAAGTTCAGGCTGCACCTGCGTCTGGGCTTCACGTTCTGAACATGGAGCCGAGCGCGCAAACCTCCACCGCTGCACCTGTGCGCCCGCGCGGCCAGCGAGTCGTGCGAGCGCTGGCATGGAGCCTGCTCAGCCTGGTTCTGCTGGTGGGCGTGCTCACGGCCGGCGCCTGGTGGTGGCTGGGCTCCAACCAGTCGCTGGCCTTTGCGCTGGCGCAGGCGGCGCGCTACCTGCCGATCGGCCAGACGCTGGAGAGCCGCGACGTCAGCGGCTCGCTGCGGGCCGGTGGCCGCATTGGCTGGCTGCGCTGGCAGAGCGAAAGCCTGTCTGTGGAGGTGCACGAGGCCACCATCGGCTGGCAGCTGGCGCCCCTGCTGAAGCGCAAGGTTCAGCTCGGCGAGGTGCACGCGGCGCAGCTGCTGATCGAACGCCGGGGGCCAGCGGAAGACAAGCCGCGCGAGCCCTTGGCGCCCATCGTGCTGCCAGTGGAAGTCGAGCTTCCGTTCCGCATCGATACGCTGCGCTGGGCCGGCCCTCCCGCGCTCCAGGCGGACAAGCTGGCAGGCAGCTACCGGTACACCGACGGCGAACATCGGCTCGTGGTCGAGGGCGTGGACATTGCCCAGGGCCACTACGGCGCGAGGGTCACACTGCAAGGCCCGACGCCCATGGCGGTCGACGTTGCGCTCAAGGGCCGCGTGCGTGCGCCGCTCGCCGAAGGCCGCAGCATCGAGGTGCTGGCCGAGGCCAGCGCCAAGGGCACGCTCGCGACGGCCGATGCCCGGCTCGCAGTGGCGGCGCAGCTCAAGCCTGCAGATCCCGGCGCCGCAGCGCCCATGGAGGCGCAGTTGCAGGCCAACATCGCGCCCTGGCAGCCGCAGCCGGTGATCGACGCCCGGGCACAGCTGCAGAACCTCGACGCGTCCCTGCTGTGGCCCAAGGCGCCGAGCACGCTGCTGAGCGGCGCGATTGAAGCCGGCCCCGACAGCAGCGCGCCCACCGGCACGACGGTATGGCAGGCCCGGGTCGATATCCGCAATGCGAAGCCTGGGCCGTGGGACAGGGGCCAGCTGCCCGTCGAGCAGGTCCAGGCCCGCGCGAGCTTCGACGGCACCAGCTGGACCTTGCCCGAGGCCACGGTGCGCGCCGGCGCCGGCCGCATCGAGGCCGAAGGTCGCTGGAGCCCTGCCCCCGCTCCCTGGCAGGCGCGGGCCCGCGTGCGCGGCGTGCGCCCCGCGGCGCTGCACACCGAGCTGGCCGGCGCGCCGGTGAGTGGCAGCCTCACGACCGAGCAGCGCGGCGACGCACTGCTCTTCGACCTTTCACTGCAAGCCGAAGGAGGTGCCGGCAGCAAGGCGCTGAAAGGCCTGCGGCTCGACCGCGCGGTGGCACGCGGCCAATGGCAATCCGAAGTACTGGATTTGCGCACGCTGCGCATCGATGTGGCGAACGCGAGCCTCGAAGGCAAGCTGCAGGTGCGCGCTGCCGCGCAGGCGGGCAACGGCGAGCTGAAGCTCGTGGTGCCCGGCGGCAGCGCACAACTGCAGGGCCGCATCGCTCCGGCCAGTGGCGGCGGCGAGCTCCGGGCCCGGATCGACGAGGCCGCCACCCTCCAACGCTGGGTGGAGAACCTGCCCGAGCTCTCGGCCGTGTTCGCGGGCAGCAGCGCACAAGGCAGCGCCCAACTCGACGCTTCGTGGAAGGGCGGCTGGCAGGCTGTGCAGCGCCGGCTGCAGAACGCGAGTACGCCAGCGCCGCGCGGCAGTGCCGAGCCGACCGTCGAGGCCACAGTTTCGGTCCCTCGCCTCGCGCTCAGGTTGGCGCCTAATGCCGACGGCGAGGCGACGGAGATGCAACTGCGCGACCTCCGTGCCGAGCTGGCCGGCAGCCTCGCGCAGGCCACGCTGGCGCTCAAGGGCGAAGCCCTCAGCGGTACGCAGAAGCTCAACCTCGACACACGCGTCAGCGGCGGCCTGGAACGTGCCAAGCAATGGCGTGCATCGATCGCCAGCCTGCGGCTGCAGGTGCAGGACAGTCAGCGCCCCGGGCCGTGGACGCTGGAGCTGGAACGTGCCCTCGGCATCGCCCTGAAGAGCGGCGACGCCGGTCACCTCGAGGTGGAAGCCTCCGCCGCAGGTGCGACGCTGCGCGGCCCGGCACCAGGCACCGTGCGCGTCGAGTGGGAGCCGCTGCGCTACAGCCACAGCGGCGCGGCGCCCGACCGGTCCTTTCGACTGCGTTCTCAGGGCCGCGTGCGAGGCCTGCCGATGGCCTGGGCCGAGGCGGCCGGCGGCAGCGCGACCTTGGCCGAGATGGGCATCAGCGGCGACCTGCTGTTCGACGGCGACTGGGACATCGATGCCGGCGACACGCTGCGTGCGCGCGCCCGTCTCGCGCGCGCCAGCGGCGACCTTCGCGTGCAGGCGGGCGAGGCCGCGCTGGTCACCCGCATCGAGAGCCGCGGCACCGGCGCCGCCAGCGAGCGCAAGATGAATGCGGCCGCGCAAGGCCCCAGCACGCCGGCCGGCCTGCGCCAAGCCGCACTGGGTATCGACGCCGAGGGCAACAGCGTGCGCGCGAGCCTGGCCTGGGACAGCGAACGCGCCGGCCAGATCCGCGCCGAGGCCAGCACGAGCGTGGTGCAGCACGCCAATGGCTGGCAATGGGCGCCGGATGCCCCGCTCGCAGGACGAGTGACCGCGCGGCTGCCCAATCTCGGCGTCTGGTCGATGCTGGCGCCGCCCGGCTGGCGCGTGGCCGGCACGCTCGAGGCTGACGCGGCACTCTCGGGCGACCGCACGCGGCCGCGCTGGAACGGCACCCTGTCGGCTGACCAGCTCGCGCTGCGCGCACTCGTCGAGGGGCTGGACCTGCGGGACGGGCGCCTGCGCGCCTCGCTGACCGGCGAGCGCATCGAGATTACAGAATTCAGTCTTCAAGGCGGCGCCGGCAGCAGCACGCGCATCCCCGGGCAGAGCGGCAACCTCAGCACCGCGGCCAGCGAGGCTGCCAGCGGCGGCGGTACGCTGTCGGCGCGCGGGGAACTGAGCTGGGGTGCTGCACCGGCCAGCGGCACCGGCATCCGCATGGCCATGCAGGCTCAGCTGCGCGCCCTGCGCGTGCTGGTGCGCACCGATCGCCAGGTCACGCTCTCGGGCGATCTGCAGGCTGGGCTGGACGCCGGGCAGTTCAAGGTGCGCGGCAATCTCAAGACCGATCGGGCGGTGATCATCCTGCCCGACGAAAGCGCGCCTGGCTTGGGCAGCGACGTGGTGGTTCGCTCTGCCGCCAAGGACCGAGAGACAGCCGAGGCGGCGCAGCGCCGCAGGGCCACCGAGGATGCGCAGGTCGCCAAGGCGCAAACGGCGAAGCCGCCGGATATCGCCGTAGGGTTCGACCTCGGCGAGGATTTCGCCGTGCAGGGACGCGGCCTGACGACGCGGCTCGAGGGCAAGCTCGAGATCCGCAGCACGGCCCTGAACGCGCCGCCGCGCATCACTGGCGAGGTGCGCACCGTCAAGGGCCAGTACCGCGCCTACGGCCAGCGGCTGGACGTGGAGACCGGCATCGCCCGCTTCAATGGCCCCTACGACAACCCGGCGCTCGACATCCTCGCCATCCGGCCCAACATCTCGCATCGTGCGGGCGTGCAGATCACCGGGAGCGCGCAATCGCCACGCGTGCGCTTGTATTCGGAGCCGGCGCTGTCCGACGCGGAAACGCTGTCATGGGTGGTGCTGGGCCGCGCCTCGGCCGCCAGCGGCGGGGAATCGCTGCTGCTGCAGCAGGCCGCGCTCGCGCTGCTGGGCCGCCTCGGCTCGGGCAGTTCCGGCGGCGGGCTCGCGAGCCGCTTCGGGCTCGACGAGATCGGCTTCAAGGGCCCAGGCAGTGGCGGGGACGTGAAGGATTCGGCTGTCACCGTGGGCAAGCGCTTGTCCAAGGATTTCTATGTGACCTACGAGCGCAGCCTCGCGGGCACGTTGGGCAGCCTGTTCATCTTCTACGACCTCACGCGCCGGCTCACGCTGCGCGGCCAGGCCGGACAGCAAAGCGGCATCGACCTGATCTACACGATGAAATACGATTAAGCTCCGCCGAGCTGTTAAAGTCGCCGCCGCTCAGTCCTCGTAGTTCAATGGATAGAACGGGGTCCTCCTAAGACTCAGATACAGGTTCGATTCCTGTCGAGGGCACCAGTAAGTTGCTGATTTTCCAGGGTTCTGCGCTGCCAGACCGCGGCTGGACTCGTGGGCCCGCTGCAGGTACGGACACCACGAACTCTCCGTCCTTCCCGCCGCCCCCGCCTGCTCCAGCACCAGCGTTCGCTCAAGATCCTGCTCTTGCCGCCGGCTCCGCCACCGCCGTGGCACCCAAGGGCGGATAACCTCAACGACCACTGCTCAGCGATCCTTCGCACCGCCTCGCCGCTGACTCCCATGACCGCACGACCTTCCGCCACACACCAGCGCGCCGTCCTCATCGGCCGCTTCCAACCCTTCCACAACGCGCACTATGCCCTGCTGCGAAAAGCCATGGACGCCGCGCCCCACGTGGTGGTGGTGATTGGGTCGGCCTTCCAGGCGCGCTCGCCAAAGAACCCCTTTACGTGGCAGGAACGCGCGGAAATGATCCGCATGGCGCTGGCAGAAGCTGACCGCGCGCGCGTGCTCTTCGTGCCGATGCGCGACCATGTCGACGAGGAGCGCTGGTTCGCCGAGGCGCGCCTGGCGATCGATGCAGCGCTCCCCCCGGAGGGCACGGCGCCTGCAGCGGCCGGCTCGACGCTGCTGATCGGCCACAGGAAAGACGCCACGCGCGACTATCTGCACGGCTTTGAGGGCTGGACGCTGCAGACCGTGGAACGCATCCACAACGCTGGCGCAGCCGCCGTGCAGGATGCAATTTTCAGCGGTGCGAAGGAGGCACCCGAGGTGCTGGCACGCGCGGTGCCCGCCAGCACGCTTGCATTCCTGCGCCGCTGGATGACGACACCGCTGCATGCGGCGCTGGCGCAGGAATGGGAACTGCTGCGTCAGCACGACGCAGCATGGTCGGTGGCCCCCTACCCGGTGGTGCTGGTCACTGTGGACTGCGTCGTCAAATGCGGCGGGCACGTGCTGCTGATTCGTCGCGGCCATTCACCGGGCAAGGGGCTCCACGCCGTGCCGGGCGGCTTCCTGGAGTTGCGCGAGACGACCTTGCAATCTGCGCTTCGCGAGCTCGAAGAGGAGACGCACCTGGCGCTGCCGCCCACTGAATTGCTCGCGTGTCTCGTTCGCATAGAGGTATTCGATCGTCCTGATCGCAGCCAGCGCGGCCGCACGATCACCCACGGCCACTTCTTCGACCTGGGCGACCGGCAGCCGCTGCCCGACGTGCGCGCGGACGACGACGCAGCCGCGGCGGAGTGGATCCCGATTGCCGCACTGCCGGGCCTGGAGGATCAGCTGTTGGACGATCACTTCCAGATGCTTGACCATTTTTTGGGCCTGCTGCCGCGGCCCGTCATTCACGCCTGAGTTGCTATCGGGTCGACAGCAAAGGCCCAGTCATCAGCCGCAGCGCATGCCCACCACCCGGCCTTTCGGCTCGATGTCCACGAGCAGTCGTGAGGCGTCAAAAGGAGTGTCAGGGTCGGTCTCCACCACCAGGCGCGCTCGGTGGGCTCCGGTGCGCATGCGCATTTCGTCGAGCAGCGCAGCGGTGATGAGACGGCCCAGCCCGAAGCGGGCGCGCGCCGCTATGCAATGCGCGGGCGCGTCGACCAAGGTCGGCGGTGGCGGGACTTCCGCTGAAAGTGGTCGCGACTCGCCGCGAAACTGGCAACCGCTCAGCAGGACGAACCACAGCAGAAGCAGCGTGCGGTACAACGGCAGCCTCGTCCGTGTACTGGCTTCAAAGCGGCGCAATGAGAGGGGCTTGGCCCTGGTCGCCTGCTACGCTCCGGGGCGCAGAGCGGACCTTGGCGTGCCTGCGCACGCTCAGGGCCACCACCGACCACAGCACCACCTGCATGATGATGAAGTGAACCAGCAGGGTAGGAACGTCTACGTGTCCCGACTGGGCTTGCACCGCTGCAACAACGGCCAGAAAGAAGAAGGCCAGCATGCAGAAGGGCCGGAACCAATGCGACCTGCGCACATGCGCAAGGCGAAGGATCCATGGGAGGCCGGGGAAGCGCTGAAGCCGTCGGCCTTGGGCCTCGGCTTCCTGCAAAAAAGGCACGATGAGAAAGTTGATGGCAATCAACAGAAGAAGCGTGTTCATGAGCTCGTCCATTCGTTGATGAGGCGCGAATGATGCCGAGGGCTTCTCGAGCACGAAGTGCAAAGCAACAATTGGTGAGATTCGCAGGCAGACGCGGCGCAAGAGCCGGGAATGATTCACGTGCCGAGGTGCCTGCTCCATCAGTCGGCTTCGTTCCCCTGGCTCATCGTGTAGGCCAGGACCCACGCGGGCGCATTGTCTTCTCTGGCAGGAAAGTAGCAGGAGCCGCGTCTAAGCTGCATGCACTGCCAGCGAAGGTCAAAGGTGTTTGGTGTTCCGCAGGCATCGTCCGTAGACGGTTCGACAGTTTCCTCCTCCCCGGCGCCCATGGCGCCGTTGCACAGCGCCCTTCGGGGCGCTGTTTTTTTGGGCCGCCTTCAGTGCGTTTCCCGCCGCAAGGCCTGTACGTCCGCGTGCAGGGACAGCGCCCATCCCCGGCGGTCCCGGCCCCAGGAGGCCTGGGGCTCTCCGAATCGCACGATGGAGAGGAGCGGCGGCGACTTCAACACCTTCCATAGCGAGGCGGCGAGGTTGTCGTCCCCGATGTAGCGCGGTGCCATGCTGGTCTCCCCAGTGGCGGCGTCGGCGAAGCGCAGAGCCATCGGCTGCACCGGCGCGCCCGCGGAGATGGCGGCCTGGAGCAGGTTGGCATGGAACGGCAGCACAGTGTTGCCGTCGCCGGTGGTCCCCTCGGGAAAGACCGCAATCACATCCCCCCTGCTGAGCGCCTCGGTCATGCTGTGCACCACACGCAGTGCGTCGCGCCGGCGCTCACGCTCGATATAGAGGGTGCCGGCACCATTGGCCAAGGTGCCGATCAAGGGCCAGTGCTGCACGTTCGCCTTGGAGACGAAGCGCACGTGGCGTGCCGCATGAATGGTGAGGATGTCAAGCCACGACACATGGTTGCTGACCACCAGGAGAGGCCCCTTTTGAGGCGGCGTGCCTTGCACCACCAGACGGACGCCCATGATCGCGAGCATCCGCGCCGCCCAGGCCTGCACCCTCTGCTCCCTCTCGGCGTGGGAGAGCCTGGGGAACTCGGCGCGGATGGTCCACCACCCGGCATGCGCGTGAGCCAGCGCACGCATGAGCTTGACGAAGGCGGACAAGGATCGCATCGGACGGCGATCGAGCTCAACCGTGCACGAGCCGCCCGTCGACCAACGTATGGCGCGGCTTGCCGCGCAGGGCGTAACCGCCGAAGGGCGTATGTTTGCCTTGGCTGCGCAGCGCGCCCGGCAGCACTTGCCATTCGAGCTCGGGATCGACGACGCAGAGATCAGCCACCCCGCCAGGCGCCAAGCGCCCCGCTTCCCCGGCTCCGATCAGCCGCGCGGGCGCAGCGCTCACAACCTCGATCGCGCGCCGCAGCCCCGCGCCGCTCTGCTCGCCCCACTGCATCGCCAGCGGCAGCAGCAGCTCGAGCCCGGTCGCGCCGGGCTCGCTCTCGGCAAAAGGCAAGGTCTTGGCGTCGGCCTCGACCGGCGTGTGGTCCGAGACCAGCGCGTCGATGGTCCCGTCGGCCAGCGCGGCCGAGAGCGCCTCGCGGTCGCGCTGCTGACGCAGCGGCGGATTGAGACGGGCACGGCTGTCGAAATAGCCGATGTCCGTGTCGGCCAGATGCAGTGAATTGATGCTGATGTCGCAACTGAGCGGCAGCCCCTCGGTCTTGGCCGCGCGCACCAGCGCCACGCCAGCCGCGCTGGACAAGCGGCACACGTGCACTTTCGCGCCGGTGGAACGCATCAGTTCGATGATGGTGAATAGAGCGATGGTCTCCGCTGCCACCGGCACGCCCGACAGGCCCAGCCGCGTGGCGAGTGGCCCGCTGGCGGCAACGCCTTGCCCCAGGTCGCGGTCCTGAGGTCGCAGCCACACGGTGTAGCCGAAGGTGCTGGCGTACAGCAGCGCGCGCTGCAGGACCTGCGTGTTGTTCAACGGGACATCGGCCTGGCTGAAGCCGATGCACCCGGCCTCGGTGAGCTCGGCCATCTCGGTCAGGACCTCGCCTTTGAGGCCACGTGTCAGCGCGCCGAGCGGGAACAACCGCGCACTGCGCATCTTCTCCGCACGGAACTTGAGCATCTCGACCAGGCCCGGCTCGTCGAGCACGGGATCGGTGTCCGGCGGACAGACCAGGCTGGTCACGCCACCCGCCACGGCCGCAGCCATTTCGCTTTCCAGCATGCGTTCATGCTCGTAGCCCGGCTCGCGCAGACGCGCGGCCAGATCGACGAGGCCGGGCACGACCAGGCAGCCTTGCGCATCGAGGGTGCGGTCGGGGTTGAAGTCAGCCGGTGTATCGCCGATTGCGAGCAGCTTGCCTTCGGCGATGGCCACATCGGCCTGCTTGTCGAGCGCGGTGGCCGGATCGATAACGCGTCCGTTGGTGATCAGGATTTTCATGCTTCGTTACCTGCCACGATGCTCATCACGGCCATGCGCACGGCAATACCGAAAGTGACCTGCGGCAGGATGACGCTCTGCTGCCCATCGACCACCGCCGAGTCGATCTCGACCCCCCGGTTGATGGGCCCCGGATGCATCACGATCGCGTCGGGCTTGGCGAACTGCAGCTTCTCGGGCGTCAGGCCGTAGGTCTTGAAGAATTCCTGCGAAGAAGGCAACAGCGCTCCGCTCATGCGCTCGTTCTGCAGCCGCAGCATGATGATGACGTCGCAATCCTTGATGCCTTCTTCGAGCGTGTGGCACACGCGCACACCCATTTGCGCCATGTCGCCCGGCACCAGGGTCTTGGGACCGACCACTCGCACTTCCGCGCAGCCCAGAGTCGTGAGCGCGTGGATGTCGGAGCGCGCCACACGCGAGTGCAGCACGTCGCCCACGATGGCCACGGTGAGATTGGCGAAATCCTTCTTGTAGTGGCGAATCGTGTACATGTCGAGCAGGCCCTGGGTCGGGTGCGCGTGGCGGCCATCGCCGGCATTCACCACGCGAACGTGGGGGGCCACGTGCTGTGCGATCAGGTAAGGCGCACCCGATTCGCTGTGCCGCACCACGAACAGGTCGGCTGCCATCGCGCTCAGGTTGGCGATGGTGTCGAGCAGCGACTCGCCCTTGCTCGCGGAGGAGCGCGCGATGTCGAGGTTGATCACGTCGGCCGACAGCCGCTTGGCCGCGATCTCAAAGGTGGTGCGGGTCCGCGTGGAATTCTCGAAGAAGAGATTGAACACACTCTTGCCGCGCAGGAGCGGCACCTTCTTGACTTCGCGGTCGCTCACGCTGGTGAAATTGGCGGCGGTGTCGAGAATCTGGGTGAGGATGGGCTTGGGCAAGCCCTCGATGGACAGCAGGTGGATCAGCTCGCCATTCTTGTTGAGTTGGGGGTTGCGTTTGTAAAGCATCAGGCGTGCTCCACCTGGAAGCTGAAGACGCCGTTGTCGCCGCGCGCGAGCGCGAGCAACTGCGCTGCCGGCAGTTCGACACGCGCCGCCGCGAAGTCCGCTGCCACAGGCAGCTCGCGACCGCCGCGATCAACCAGCACCGCCAACCGCACGCAGCCCGGCCGGCCGAAGTCGAACAGCTCGTTGAGCACGGCACGAATGGTGCGGCCGGTGTAAAGCACGTCGTCGAGCAGGAGCACGTCGGCGCCGTCCACGTCGAAAGGCAGCGCGGTCTGGGCGCTGGCGGCCATGCCGCGGCGCGCGAAGTCGTCCCGGTGCATGGCCGAGGAGATGATGCCGGGCGCGCCGGGCAGGCCCAGGTCCTTGTGCAGCCGCTCGACCAGCCAGGCACCGCCGGAGGTAACGCCGACCAGGCGCGTGTCGGCGCGCATCAGGGGTTTCACGCCGCGCAGCAGCTCGAGATAGAGCGCCTCGGCATTCAGGGCTCCCGCGCTCGGCACTGGCGCGTCCTTGCCGCCCGCCGGGGAGGCGCTCGCCCCTCGGCGCGGCCCTTCGTTGCTCGGAATCGTGTTCACGGGAGGTTCCTCAAAAACTGCTCAAGGATGATGCAGGCCGAGGCCGCATCCGCATCGCGAGCACCCGCGGCGAGAGCCTCGGTCGTGCTGTATCGCTCGTCGACTTCGTAGACCGGGAGGCCAAAGCGCCCCCTGAGCTGGCGAGCGAAGCGCTGGGCGGCACGGGTGTTGTCGTGTGGCGCGCCATCGGGGTAGTAAGGCACTCCGACCACGAGGGCATCCGGCTGCCACTCCCGGATACGGGCCTCGACTTGCGCGAAGCGGGCATCGCCCTCGGCCTTGATCGTGGTGTGCGGCGTGGCGCTGCGCAGCAGCCGGTTGCCGCTCGCGACGCCAGTGCGTTTTTGCCCGAAGTCGAAGGCCAGGAAGCTTTGAAAATGACTGGGAACGGAAGCAGGAGGGGCGGCGCTGTCGGGCATTGCCTCAACCCTCATGCATGCCCCGCTTCGGGCGACAAAGTCCAGGCCTGCAGGCCCAGCAGCGACAAGGCCTTGTCGTAACGCTCCTCGACCGGTGTATCGAAGATCACGGCAGGGTCGGCGCCCACGGTCAGCCAGCTGTTCTCTGCGAGCTCTGATTCCAGTTGGCCCTCGCCCCAGGCGGCATAACCCAGCGAAACCAGCACCTTGCGGGGGCCGGCACCGGTGGCCAAGGCTTCGAGCACATCCTTGGAGGTGGTCATTTCCAGGCCCCCCGGGATGGTCATGGTCGAGGCGTAAACCGATTCGTTGGGTTTTTCGCCTTCTGCGAACACGGCCTCATGCAGCACGAAGCCGCGTTCCGTCTGGACCGGGCCGCCCTGAAACACTGGCGCGCTCCCGAGTTCGGGGCGCGCCAGGCGCAGCTCGATCTTCTCGAACAGCACGCCGAGATTGATGTCGCTGGGCTTGTTGATCACGAGGCCGAGCGCGCCACGTTCACTGTGCTCGCACAGGTACACCACGCTTCGGGTGAAGGCCTTGTCCGTCAGACCGGGCATCGCAATCAGGAAATGATGCGTGAGGTTCATCGGGGCAGAATCAAGGGCCATGCCACCGATTTTACCGGCCGTCGACAAGACCTACGCGAAGGGCCTCATGTGGTTTCGCCGCGACCTGCGTGTCGACGACAACGCGGCCCTGTACCACGCGCTGCGCGCCTGCCGGCAGCTGCTCTGCGTCTTCGTCTTCGATCGGGCGATCCTCGATTCGCTGCCACGCGAGGATCGGCGCGTGGAATTCATTCGAGAGTCGCTGGTCGAACTGCAGGCCGAGCTGCACGTGCTCGGCGGCGGGCTCATCGTGCGCCATGCGACCGCGGAAGAAGAGATCGCAGCGCTCGCGCACACCCTGGAGGTGCAGGCGGTGTTCGCGAACCGCGACGACGAGCCCGCAGCGCTGGCACGGGACGCCAAGGTTCTGGGCGCGCTGGCCAATGCCGGGATCAGCTTCCACAGCTACAAGGACCAAGCCGTCTTCGACAGGGACGAGCTCCTGACGAAGACCGGCCGCCCCTACACCGTCTTCACCCCCTACAAGCGCGCCTGGCTGGCCAAGGTGGACGCCTTCTACCTCAAGGCCTACCCAGTGCGCAGCCACGCCGATGCGCTGGTGCGGCCGGCGTCGGACTTCGACTCCCCGGTCCCGACGCTGGCCGACATCGGTTTCGAGAAAAGCAACCTCTCCCAGCTGGAGATCCCGACCGGCAGCCAAGGCGGCGCGGCGCTCTTCGAGGACTTCTTCGAGCGCATCGACCGATACCACCAGACGCGCGACTATCCGGCCGTGCGCGGCCCCAGCTACCTGGGCGTGCACCTGCGCTTCGGTACCGTTTCAGTTCGCCAGCTCGCAGGCGTGGCGCACCAGCTTTCGCTGCAAGGCGATGCCGGGGCGTCGACCTGGCTCGGAGAGCTGATCTGGCGCGATTTCTTCTTTCAGGTGCTCACGCATCACCCCCGAGTCGGCGAAGGCAAGAGCTTCAGGCCGGAATACGACCGCATCCAGTGGCACCACGGCAAGCACGCGGACATGCTCTTCAAGGCATGGTGCCGGGGACGTACGGGCTACCCGTTGATCGACGCCGCAATGGCGCAGATCAATCAAAGCGGCTACATGCACAACCGCCTGCGCATGGTTGTCGCCAGCTTCCTCTGCAAGAACCTGGGCCTCGATTGGCGCCGCGGCGAGCGTTACTTCGCGTTGCAGCTCAACGACTTCGAGTTGGCGTCCAACAACGGCAACTGGCAATGGGCCAGTTCCAGCGGCTGCGACGCCCAGCCCTATTTCAGGATTTTCAATCCCGTCACACAGAGCGAGCGCTTTGATCCGGAAGGAAAGTTCATCCGCCGCTATTTGCCGCAGCTCGAGAACCTCTCAGGCACGAGCATTCACGCACCGTGGACCACCGCGCCGCTGGAGCTGGAAGCCGCCGGGGTGCGACTGGGGGACAACTATCCCCTGCCGATCATCGAGCACGCGGAGGCGCGCGCACGCACGCTTCAGCGCTATGCGGTCGTTCGTGAGGCGAAGGGTGGAGGAAAGGGCGACGCCTGAAGCGCCGCCCGGCAGTTCGAAGGCGCTCGCACCGCAGTGCGAAGCGCAAAGGGATTCCGATGCGCGCCGCCAGGGCCTGTCAGGCCGCCATGGCCTCCGGCACCTCGGCGCTGGTGTAGTGCCGCACCAGCCGCAGCAACTCGTCTTCCGCGTAGGGCTTGCCGAGGTAGTGATTGACGCCCAGCGCGCGCGCATGGTCGTGGTGCTTTTCCGCGATGCGAGAGGTGATCATGATGATCGGCAGGCCGGCCAGCGAGGCGTCGGCGCGTATGTTGCGCGCGAGGTCGAAGCCATCCATGCGCGGCATCTCGATGTCCGACAGCACCACGGCAGGTCGCTCCTGCTGCAAACGCTCGAGCGCCTGCAGGCCGTCCGCCGCCAGCGACACGCGATAGCCCTCGCGTTGCAACAGGCGCTGCGTGACGCGCCGCACGGTGATCGAGTCGTCGACCACCAGCACCAGCGGAATCTGCAGCGGCGCCGTCGGGGCCGGTAAGGTGTCCGCGCCGCGCGCCGACGCAGCGGCCGACGCGCCGCTTGCCTGGAAATGCCGCGCCTGCTCGCCATGCACCGCAGCCAACGCAACAGGGTTGTAGATCAGCGCGACCGCTCCCGACGCCAGCACCGAGATGCCGGCCATGCCTGGCAACCGGGAGAGCTGCGGACCGAGGTTCTTGACCACCACTTCCTGGTTGCCCAGCACTTCGTCCACATGCAGGGCGACCCGCTGGGCCGCGCTTCGCACGATGACGATGGTGTTGGCCTTGCCTGTCCCGCGCTCGCTGCGCGCGGAGGACTGCAACAGAGCGCCGGCCCAGAAAAAGGGCACTTGTTCGCCGCCGAAGGAATAGCGCTGCTCCAGGTAGGCGGTCTCGAGCTCGGAGGCACCGGCGCGCTGCACCAGTTCCACCAGGTTCGATGGCACGCCGATCGACGTGGAGCCGGCACGAAGCATGACCACGTGCGTCACAGCGGTCGTCAAGGGCAGCACCAACTTGAACTGCGTACCTTCGCCCGGTTTGCTCTGGATCTCGACGCGGCCGCCGAGCGCTGCGACCTGCGCGCGCACGACATCCATGCCGATCCCGCGCCCAGCCAGCTCGGACACCTGCTCGGCGGTCGAGAAGCCGGGGGTGAAGATCAGCTCTGCGGCCTCTGCCTCGCTCGGCTGGTGGTCCGCGGCGATCAGGCCCAGCGCGCGAGCGCGCTCGACGATGCGACGGTGGTTGAGCCCCGCACCGTCGTCTCGGAAGCTCACCGAAACGTCGTTGCCCTCGTGGTGCAGTTCGATGGCGATCAGCCCACTGGGCTCCTTGCCGGCCTGCTCGCGCGCCGCCGCGTCCTCGATGCCGTGCGCGACACAGTTGCGCAGCAGATGCTCGAAGGCGGGCGTCATGCGGTCCAGCACGCCACGGTCCATCTCGATGCTGCCGCCGACGATATCCAGTCGCACCTGCTTGCCGGTGTCCTTGGAGGCTTGCCGCACCACGCGATAGAGGCGTTCGGAAATGCCTTCGAATTCCACCATGCGCGTGCGCAGCAGCCCGCGCTGCAGCTCGCGAGTCTGGCGTGCCTGGGCGCTGAGGTCGTCTTCCGTGGCCTGCACCGTCTTTTGCAATGTGCGCTGAACGGTCGCCACGTCATTGACCGACTCGGCCATCATGCGCGTGAGCTCCTGCACGCGCGTGAAGCGATCGAACTCGAGCGGATCGAAGCCCTGCTGCGAATCCTTGGCCTGCGCCAGGCGCGACTGCATCTGGCTCTCGGCCTGGACCTCGATGTCGCGCAACTGCTGGCGCAGACGGTCGAGGTTGCCGGTCAGGTCGCCGAGAGAACTGCGCAGTTGGCCAAGCTCCGCCTCCAGGCGTGACCGGGTAATGATGACCTCGCCGGCTTGCGCCACCAGGCGGTCGAGCAGGTGGGTGCGAATGCGTACCGCCTGGCTTGACAGCGGGCGCAGCGGCGTCAGGGCCGAGGGAGAAGGCAGCGCCACTGCGGAACGCGGCGCTTGTTCGTCGGTCTGGCCGTCCGAAGCGGAGATGACCTCGGCAGCAGCGTCCGTCTCCGCCGCTTCCGGACTTGCCTCGGCGGAGGGCGCCACGGCGACGGCCCGCTTCGAGAGCTCGCTCTGCATCGCATCGTCGGCGGCGCGCAAGGCATCGAAGGTGGCTTGCAGCGTGTCGAAGCGCGCCAGCAGTTGCTCGACGGCGCCGCGGTCGGCCCCCTCGGAACCGATGGCCTCGATCTCGGACTCCATGCGGTGCGCGCGCTCGCCAAGGCGCATCGCGCCGGCCAGCCTGGCACTGCCCTTGAGCGTGTGCAGCGTGCGCAACGTCGCGGCGCGCGGCGCCGGGTCGCCCAGATGCAGTGACCATTCGCGCAATGCGCTACCCAACTGCGGCAGCAGCTCGGCCGCCTCCTCCTCGAAGATCGGAAACAGGTCGACGTCGACCGCATCGGCCACGTCGATCGCATCCTCGCCCTCGTCGAGTGCGACATCGGCGCCGCCAGGACGCAACACCGCGGCGGCAACCGCCGCCGTCTCGCCGGTCTCGAGAGGCATCGGCGACTCCGCAACCTCGCGCAGTGCGCGCAGCGTTGCCACGGCAGGCTCCTTGAGGAAACCTGCGGCGAACTGGTGCAGCAGGCGCCGAAGTTCCTCCGCCGCCGCCACCAGCACCGCGCCTTGCGCCGTCGTGCCGCCGCGCCCCTGCATGTACAGGTGCTGCAGCGCGGCCTCGAAGGAACGCGCCATGTCCGAGAGGCCCTGGAAACCGACGGTCGAGGAACTGCCCGCCAGCGAATGCGCCAGGTTGATCGCGGATTCCGGCACCTGCCGGTGCGATTCGAGTGCCCACTCGCCGACTTCATGGGCCAGCTGCCGCGACCACTCGTCGGCCTCGACCAGATAGACGTTGTAGAGCGCAATGCCGATGCGCAGCGGGCCGATCACCTTGACCTGATCGTCGCCGCCGGCTGCCGGCAACACCTCGGCGGGCGCGGCTTCAGGCAGTGCGGGGGCGGAGACGGGTGGCTCTGCCAGGGGTTCGGGCTCCGCCTCGATATGCGGCTCGGCGAATGCCTCTTCGGAGGCCGAGTCCAGGCGCAATTCCAGCGAGAGGTCGGGCAAGGATTCGTGCCGGGACTCCTCCTCGACCGAGGCTTCCTTCAACAGCGGCATCGGAAGCGGGTCGGCCTCAAGCGCGACGGCGGGGTCGGCCGCTGGCGCGGAAAGCGAAGGCTCGAAGCTCGCTTGCGCGGTCTCGAGGAAGTCAATCTCCTCCAGCTCGGCCGGCAACTGCGGCTCGTCGGGCGGCGAGGTCGAGCGATCGTCGAAGTCGAGGAAATCGGTCGAGGCGAAATCGTCGTCGGCAGCGGCGGAATGGGCCTGCACTTCGGCCCTCGCAGACTCGGATTCGGCCGCACGTGGCGCTTCTGCGGGTGCATCGAAAGTCAGCGGGCCCAACTCCAGATCGGGCAGCTCGGGGAAAGGCAGGGGCTCGGGCTGCGCTGCCGAATCGGGCTCCGCCTCGGGCACCGCCTTGACGTCGGCCAAGATCTCCTCGGCTGCGATGTGACGCGCCGCGGCGACCAGTGTGTCGGCGTCGGCCACGGGCGCATGCGGCGCGATCGGCTCGCCGTTGCGCAAAGACTCCGCGATACTGCGAAATGGTGCGGATTGCCAGCCATGCGGCTCGTTAGCGGCGATGGCCTCGACCCATTTTGCAAAATCGGTCAGTGCACGGCGTGTTCCAGCAAGCAACTCGGGCGTGGCGGGGCGTTGGTCGGCCAGCCAGGTATTGAGCACCTGCTCGAACGACCAGGCGGCCTCGCCAAAGTCCATCAGCCCGACCATGCGCGAGCTGCCTTTGAGCGTGTGGAAGGCACGGCGCAGTACCGTCAGCTCGCCGTTGTCGTCCGGCCGCGAACCGAGCGCCGAGACGGCGGCGAGGCCGTTGTGCAGCACTTCGCGGGCCTCATCGAGGAAGATGTTCTGGAGATCGTCCTCCTCCAGCTCCCGCACCTCGGTATCGGGCAGGCCTTCCAGGGGCGCCGGACCCGTGATCTTGGCAGTCCAGCTCGCGCTCGGGCGACTGACTTCCTCGATCGGGGGCGGGGGCTTTCGCGCCGGCGTTGCCAACGCGGCGAGCTTGGCCGCGATCTGGGCATCGACCTCTTCGACACTGAGCACGGTGTCGGTGACCGAAACCGGCCCGGAGGCCGAGGCGAAGGAGACCGGCGCCCCCGCCGCGGGCGCGCCTGCCTCGGCAGCCTGGCGGCCCATCAGGGGCTTGAGCTCACCGGCTTCGGCGTCGAACACGAACAGACGCTTTGCCAAGGCTGGCTGGTAGCTCAGCATGTCGATCAGGAAGCCGAGCGCGCCCAGGTTGTTGCCGAGCGGGTCGAAGTCGGCGGCGTCGCGGGCGGATGCCTCCACGGCCAACAGGCGATCGACGTTCTCGCGCATGCGCTGCACGGTCTGGGCCGCCTGGTCGAGTCCGAGCACCGAGAACACGCCCTTCATCTGCAGCAGCTGCGTCGGCACCGTGCGCAGAAGGCCCTTCTCGGTCGGGCGGCGGAAGAACTGGTCGAGCGACTTCTCGAGCTCGCTCAAATGGCTGCGCAGCTCGCCGACCACGGTTCCCATGGTCTGGCGATCGCTCACGCGGCGGTACAGCTCTTCCATCCACGGCTCGAGCGGCTCCGAGCGGCCGCCTTCACGCGCGCGCTCGATGCGCCCGGCCAACTGGACGGTACGCGCGGTGAGCTGGCGATCATGGGGATCCAGGTCCTCGAAAGCGGCTTCGAGGTACAGCACCGAGGTCGCGACCTCCATCGCCAGTTCGGTGGCCGGCGGCCGGCCCGAGCGCGTCGAGGCTTCCACCGCATTGTTCAACGCCTGCACCATCGGCAGGCTGGGCGGATGCAATTTTTGCAGCGACTCACCGAGCTGCGCGAAGGTCTCGGCGACCTGGCGCGTGCGCGAGACATCGCCGCCAGAGAGCGCCGACCACATTTCCTTCGCGGTCTCGATGCGCTTGCGCGCCTGCATCAGCACCTGTGGTTCAAAACGGCCAAATTGCTCGATCGTGTAGTCGACCTTCTGCTCGTTGGCCACGCCCCAGGCAACGCGCACCGCGCGCAGCGTGGCTGCCTCGTCGTCTGCACCCGGAACGGCCTGGGAGCAGAAGAACAGCAGATCCTGGCCAAGGCGGTCGGAAACCGTGTTGTCGCCGCGCGCCAAGGTGGCGTACTGGAGCAGAACTCGGGAGGCGGCGCGCTTGACGTGAACGTCGGCGGGAATCAACGCCAGCGCCAGCGCCTCGAAGAAGCCTGCCGCCAGCGTCCAGAAGCTGGCCACCCGGGGCAACGAAGCGCCGCGGCCGAGGCTCAGGCACAGGGCTTGCAGCCGCCGCGCTGCCTGGTCGTCGCCGTTCTTGACGATCTTGAGCACTTCACGGTCGAGCTTTGTGCGCACCGCAGGGTCGTACACCATCGCAGTCTGGGTGGGCGACGGCTTGATCTCGGCCCAGCGCCAATTCATGTCCCAGAGGTCGGCTGGATGGACGCGCTCGTTGCCCACCAGCTCGAGCACATCCCGGTACTGCGGGAATAGCGCGACCGAGGACACGGTCTTGCCCCCAAGCTGCGCGTTGAGGAAGTCGGAGACAGCGAACCCGGCGCGGTCGATCTTCTGGGCCGCGGTCTCGGTGCAGCGAGCCGGCTCGGAAATGAAGCTTTGTACGGCGAATTCCATCGCTCCCAGCACCAGCGCAGGAGCGGGGTGCCCCACCATCTGCAGGGCGCCGACCGCCTGATGCAACTGCTGCCTGGCCAAGCGCAACGGTGCGAGGTCGGCTTCTGCGCTGCCGCCGCCCTCCCGCGCAAAGCGCTTCAGCGTCTTGCTTGCGTTGTCCAGCGACTTCTGGATCTCTCCGAGCACCCAGGCCAGCGGCCCGAGATCTTCATGGGCCGGCGCGGGACCGGCTTTCGGGGCGGTGGCGGGGCTTTGGATCGACACGTTGGATGCTCGGGGTTCAGGCAATCTTGAAGCGGGCCACGGATTGGCGCAGTTCCTCGGCCATGTGCGAAAGCTCGCGCACCTGCTGGGCAGTGGTGCGCGTGCCTTCGCCGGTCTGTTCGGTCACAGCGAAGATGTGCTGGATGTTCGCAGCAACCACGTTGGCCGAATCGGCTTCGCGCGATGCGGATTGTGAGATCTGCTCGATCAGCTCCGCCAGCCGCCGCGACACGCGGTCGATCTCGGACAGCGCAGTACCCGCGTTATCCGAAAGCTTGGCCCCTTCGACCACGCCTTGCGTGGAGCGCTCCATGGCGCCGACCGCATCCTGCGTGTCCGTCTGAATGGCCTTCACCAGCGCCGAGATCTGGCGCGTGGCGTCGGCAGAGCGCTCCGCCAGCCGCTGCACTTCTTCCGCCACGACCGAGAAGCCGCGGCCCGCTTCGCCGGCGGATGCCGCCTGGATCGCGGCGTTCAGGGCCAGCACGTTGGTCTGCTCGGTAATGTCCGAGATGAGCTCCGTGATTTCGCCGATCTCCTGGGACGATTCGCCAAGGCGCTTGATCCGCTTGGAGGTTTCCTGGATCTGGTCGCGGATCGAATTCATGCCGCCGATTGCATTCTGCACGGCCTGCAGGCCGGACGATGCGGCCTCCAGGGACTGGCGCGCGACCGTGGCCGATTCTTGCGCCTGGGAAGAAACGCCATTGATGCGCTCCGCCATGGTCAGCACCGACTGGCCGGTCTCGCGGATCTCGCGCAGCTGCTCTGTGGAGGCCGCGAGCAGCTCGGTCGAGGTGCTTTCCACCTGTGAGGTGGTCTGCGCGACGCGAGTGGCCGTGTTCTGCACGTTGCCCACGAGCAATCGCAGTTCCTCGACCGTGTAGTTCACCGAGTCGGCGATGGCGCCAGTGATGTCCTCGGTCACGGTCGCCTCCTGGGTCAGATCACCCTCCGCGACCGTCTGCAGTTCATTCATGAGCCGCAGAATGGCGGCTTGGTTGGCGGCGTTGACGCGACCGGCATCCTCGCTCGCGCGCTCGGCGGCGATGCGCTCGCGTTCGGCGGCCAATGCCCGCTCGCGGCCCTCGCGCACCTGCACGAAACCGATTGCACCAGCGAGTGCCAGGGCAGCCAGCGACAGGACGAAGAGCATCACCACTGTGCCGGCGCCAAGGCCGGTGCGGGCTGAAAGCTTGTCTTGCAGGTCGCCCAGTGACGTGCGCAGAGGCTCGCTGTCGGCCAGGATCGCGGCCTGCGCCTCACGTGCGGCTACCAGGCCCTGCAGGTTCCCGAGGATGGCACCAGCTTGCGTCCGCGTCTGCTCATAGGTCTTCAGGATCGTCTCGAGCTGCTGGCGCGTTTGCGCGTCGCGCGTGCCCGGCAGGCGCTGCTGGGCATTGCCTTCGAGCAGGCCGCGAGTGACCTCCTGGAAAGTGTTCAGGTCCTTGCCCAGCAGGAACACGGCATCGGGGCTCACCCCCTCGACCGTCAGAAATTCGTTGGCCGACTTGCCGATGCGCTGAGTCAGCATCACGAGCTGGCCTGCAGCCGAAATTTCGGGGAGCGTCGCGTTCTGCTGCATCTTCAGCGAGGCCACGGTCTCGGTCATCTCGAGCAGGTCAGAGGACTGGCGGTTGATGTCGCGCAGCGCGGTGCCGACCTGGGTCAGGATCTTCTGCTGGGCCAGCACGGCCTTGGCGCTCTTATCGGCACGCTCGACAAGCGGCGTGATCTTGGCGAGCTCGGCTTCATACTGGGAGCCTACGCGCTCCAGCTTCAGCGCATCGTCGCCGTTGGCCAAACCCTGCACGCGGCGCGTCAGGTCGTCGGAGCTCTCCTTCACCTCCGTGAAGGCCGGTACGTTGCCCACCAGCGCCTGCGATACCGACTTGGCCAGGCGTTGCGACTGCATCAGCGCTTGTCCGGTGGCGGCCACCTGCTGCGCGAGTCGTTCGGCGCGCAGGATGGCGGAGCCGGCAACCAGGAGCAGCAGGAGCACCACCGCGGCAAGCACAATCGCGAGAACCCGCTGCTGCCGGGCGGGATTGGAGCGCAACGAGCCCCCGCCGGCAGCCGGCGCAGAGGGCGCAGCGCCCGGGCTTTCCGCCAGCACAGGGTCGTTGTCGATTGCAGCAACCGGGGACTGGTCGTTGGCGGCATCCATGGCGAGAACCACGGTATCCGGTTTCGCCTCCGGCGTCGAATCGCGCCGGATCAACACCGTCTTTTCCTCGGCCGGCTGCAAGGTGTCGCTGCCGTCCATCGACAACGTCGACCCGCTGTCGACACGCCCGGCGACGTTGTCGCCTCCCACAGGCAGAAATTTCTTGAACTTGTCGGCGATCGAGCTCACGGTCGGTCCTTCAGGTAAGTGGTCGGTGCAAGGCGCTGCGCTCAGGCGCCGATACTCAAAAACTGCGGTTGCTGCGACAGCGCCTGCAGGTTGATTTCCTGCCAGCGCTCACCGGCAGCGTCGGTGTAGGCATGGCCGAGCCAAGCAGGGGCGTCGCCGTCCGGCGGCTGCGAGGTTGTGAAGGCTTCAACGCCGCGCAGGCCCACCAGCCGGTCGATCAGGAGTGCGCAGTTGACTTCCAGCATTTCGTTGAGCGCCACCAAGCGAGACTGGGCACGTGCCCCGTCGCCCTGGACGCCGGCATCGCCGGAAGCGAAGGTGGACAGTTGGACGATGCCGTACAAGCCGCCGCGCAGGTTGGCAACCCCCAGGAACCACGGCTGTGTGTACGGCACCGCCTGCGGCGGGGTCCAGGGAAAGATCTCGCCGGCATGTCCGAGGGGAAACAGGTACTTCGCCTCGCCCGCCTCGACAGCGAGCCAGGAGGCGGATACGCCGGACGTGCGCGCCGCCTGCAGGCGACTGGCGAGCCGGGACTGGAAAGCGCGGAGAGCGTCGCGGTTGGCCATGTACGAGAGAGGAGGAAAAAGCCTGGCGATCAGGCCAGCGCGCTGATCTTGGCAATCAGTTCGGCCGCGTTCACCGGCTTGACGATGTAGTCACGAGCGCCCTGCCGCATGCCCCAGAGCCGGTCGGTTTCCTGGTTCTTGCTGGTGCACATGATGATAGGCACCGACGCGTACTGCGGGTTGCGAGCAATTGCACGGGTGAGCTGGAAACCGTTCTGGCCCGGCATCACGATGTCCATGAGGATCAGATCGGGTTGCTCTTCCTCGAGGCGGCGCATGGCGTCCTCTGCGTTCTCGGCGGTCTTTACCGAGAAACCATTCTTCTGGAGAAGATCGGTCAGGAAGATCAACTCCGTCTTGGAGTCGTCGACCACGAGCACTTTGCGAATTGCCATTACTGCACTTCCTGCGAAACGACGCCGAACTGCTGCACGGCCTGCAGCAGCTGGTCTTTGGTGAAGGGTTTGGTAAGGTAGTCCTGGGAGCCGACCATGCGGCCGCGGGCCTTGTCGAATACTCCGTCCTTGGAAGACAGCATCACGACCGGCACACTGGAAAAGTGGGCGTTGCGCTTGATGATGGCGCAGGTCTGGTAGCCGTCCAGGCGCGGCATGAGAATGTCGCAGAAAATCAGGTGCGGCTTGTGGTCGTTCACCTTCGACAGCGCATCGAAACCATCCTCCGCCAGCAGCACTTCATGGCCACCTTGCTTGAGAAAAATTTCGGCACTGCGACGGATGGTGTTGCTGTCGTCGATGACGAGAACCTTGTAACCGGATCCATTCGAGCTCATTCTCGCCGCTCCTTTGTGACACTCTAAGACCGAAACGCCCCTCGTGGGGCGCAAGAAGCACGGCCCTATGCCATGCTTCAGATTTCAACCATCTCGAAGTCTTCCTTGCGAGCCCCGCATTCCGGACAGGTCCAATTCATCGGAACATCTGCCCATGGTGTGCCGGGCGCAATACCATCTTCGGGCACCCCTACAGATTCGTCATAGATCCACCCGCAAATCAGGCACATCCAGGTTTTCGTGTTCATCGCAGCTTAAAGTCCCTGTTCATAGAATGCAACGATCGTATCCAGACGTATCAAAAAATGACGTGATAAGCGTCTCGGATACGCCACCATTTGGTAGGCCCGGCTGCACATGACAACTTACTTATTACCAATGGAGCAAGGCCACAAAGTGAGCGATCTTACCGACCCCGCCAGCGGCGAAATCAGCGCCGAGGACGAAGCGACTCTGCCTTGCGTGCTGGTCTTCAACGCCAGCGACCCGAGCGGTGCCGGCGGCCTCGCGTGCGACGCCGTCGCAATTGCCTCGGTCGGCGCCCACATGTTGCCGGTCGTGACGGGCGCCTATGCGCGCGATACCTCCGAGATCTTCGATCACTTTCCATTCGACGAGGAGGCCGTCGCCGAGCAGGCGCGCACGATCCTCGAGGACGTTGAGGTGCAGCTGATCAAGGTGGGCTTCGTCGGGTCCCCCGAAAACCTGAGCACCGTGGCTGAAACTGCGACCGACTATCCCGAGGTCCCCGTGGTCGCCTACATGCCCAACCTGTCCTGGTGGGAGGACACGCAGATCGAGGCATACCTCGACGCCTTTCGCGAACTGGTGCTGCCGCAGACGACCGTGCTGGTCGGCAACCACAGCACGCTCTGGCGCTGGCTGCTGCCCGACTGGGCCGGCGAGCGCCCGCCCAGCGCCCGGGACATCGCACGCGCCGCAGGTGAAATGGGCGTGCCCTACACGCTGGTGACAGGAATGGTGCTGCCCGACCAATACTTCGACAACGTCCTGGCCTCGCCGCAATCGGTGCTCGCCAGCGAGAAGTACGAGCGGCTCGACGCCGTTTTCGCCGGCGCCGGTGACACCCTCTCCGCAGCGCTGGCCGCACTGCTCGCCAGCGGCACCGACCTGGCCGCCGCTGCTACCGAGGCACTGAGCTACATGGACCGCTGCCTGGACGCGGGTTTCCGTCCCGGCATGGGCCACGTGCTGCCGGACCGCCTCTTCTGGGCCCAGTCCGAGGAGGACGAGGAGAATGACGACCTTCTCTCACCCATCGATCTCGCCCTGCCGCCACCCGACACCCGACACTAGCCGGGCTGGGAGGCGGGGCGCCCTTCCTCGGAACTCGCCGCCGCTCCATGCAAAACATTGATCCCAACAACATTCTCTTCGAGCGCGCCCGCGCCGTGATCCCCGGCGGCGTGAATTCGCCGGTACGCGCCTTCCGGGCCGTCGGCGGCACGCCACGCTTCGTGAAGCGCGCCCAAGGCGCCTATTTCTGGGATGCGGCCGATCAGCGCTATATCGATTACATCGGCTCCTGGGGACCGATGATCCTCGGCCACGGTCATCCTGCTGTGGTCGAGGCGGTGCAGCGCGCCGTACTCGACGGTTTTTCCTTCGGCGCGCCGACGGAGCGCGAGATCGAGCTCGCCGAGGCCATCCTTGCGCTCGTGCCTTCGATGGAGATGGTGCGCCTCGTGAGTTCGGGCACCGAGGCCGCGATGAGCGCGCTACGCCTGGCACGCGGCGCTACCGGCCGCAAGTACATCATCAAGTTCGAGGGCTGCTACCACGGCCATGCCGACGCACTGCTGGTCAAGGCAGGCTCCGGCCTCGCGACCTTCGGCAATCCGACCTCGGCCGGCGTCCCCCCCGAGGTGGTGCAGCACACCCTGGTGCTCGAGTACAACAACCTCGCACAACTGGATGAGGCCTTCGCGCTGCACGGCCGCGAGATCGCGGGCGTGATGATCGAGGCCATCGCGGGCAACATGAACTTCGTGCGTGCGAGTGCAGCATTCGCCCAGCGCTGCCGCGAGCTCTGCACGCAGCACGGCGCGCTGCTGGTGTTCGACGAGGTCATGACCGGCTTCCGCGTGGGCCTGCACGGCGCCCAGGGCGCGCTCGGCGTCCGACCCGACCTGACCGTGCTGGGAAAAGTGATTGGGGGCGGCATGCCGCTTGCTGCCTTCGGCGGTCCGCGCGCGATCATGGAGCAGCTGGCACCGCTCGGGCCGGTCTACCAGGCGGGCACCCTCTCTGGCAACCCGGTGGCCACCGCCTGCGGCCTCGCCACGCTGAAGGAGGTGGCGCGCCCCGGCTTCTTCGATGCGCTGTCACGAAAGACCTGCACGCTGATCGAGGGACTGAAGGCGGCCGCGCAGGCCGAAGGTGTCCCCTTCAGCGCCGACAGTGAAGGCGGGATGTTCGGCTTCTTCCTGCTCGAGCGACTGCCGCAGAACTACGCCGAGGTGATGGCCACCGACAGCGCAAAGTTCAACACGCTCTTTCATGGGCTCCTGGCACGCGGCGTTTACATCGCACCCGCGCTTTACGAGGCCGGCTTTGTAAGCGCGGCCCACAGCGATGAGGATCTTGCAGCCACCGTCGAGGCGGCGCGCGACATCTTCAAGACCCTGTAGCCGTTCGCACGAGCTCGACCTCCGGAAGCTCGAGAGAAGTTCGTTCAGTGCCGGAAATGCCGAACGCCTGAGAACACCATCGCGACCCCGCGCTCGTCCGCGGCGTCGATCACCTCTTGATCGCGCATCGAACCGCCGGGCTGGATCACGCAGTCAGCGCCGGCATCGACCACCACGTCCAGCCCGTCGCGGAACGGAAAGAAGGCATCGCTCGCCACGGCCGTGCCCGACAGCGACAGACCTGCGTGCTGCGCCTTGATGCTCGCGATGCGTGCGGAGTCGAGGCGGCTCATCTGGCCTGCGCCCACGCCCATGGTCATGCCGTCGGCGCAGAAAACGATCGCGTTGCTCTTGACGTACTTTGCGACCTTCCACGCGAACAGAAGATCCTGCAACTGCTGCGGAGTCGGCTGCTTCTTCGTCACGACCTTGAGCTCGCCGATGGACAGTTCGCGGTTGTCCGCCGTCTGCATGAGCAGGCCCGAGCCGATGCGCTTGACGTCCACCAGGTTGCGGCCTTGTCCCCAGGCCGTCTTGCCGCCCGGCGGCAGCGCGATCTCGAGGATGCGGACATTGACCTTGCTCTTGAATACCTCCAGCGCCTCGGGTGCATAGCCGGGCGCCATCAGCACCTCGACGAACTGCTTGGAGACAGCTTCCGCAGCGGCACGGTCCAGCGGCCGGTTGAAGGCGATGATGCCGCCGAAGGCAGAGGTGGGGTCGGTCTTGAAAGCCTTGGCATAGGCCTCATGCGCATCTTTTCCGATCGCCACGCCGCACGGGTTGGCATGCTTGACGATCACGCACGCGGGCGTTTCGAAGCTCTTCACACATTCCCAGGCGGCGTCGGCGTCCGCGATGTTGTTGTAGCTGAGCTCCTTGCCCTGCAGCTGCTTCGCGCTGACCAGCGAGCCGGGCGCCGGGTACAGGTCGCGGTAGAAGGCGGCCTGCTGATGGGGGTTCTCGCCATAGCGCAGGTCCTGCAGCTTGATGAACCGGCCGTTGCTTTGTGCCGGGAACAGCGCGCGCGTGCCATCCTCCTGCAGGGCTGAAAGATAGTCGCTGATCGCACCGTCGTACTGGCTGATGCGGTTGAAGGCCGCGACCGAGAAAGCGAACTTCGTCTTCTGGCTGAGCTGGCCATCGGCCTTCAGCTCCTCGAGCGCTTGCGAATACTGCGACGCGTCCGTCAGCACGCCCACGTCCTTCCAGTTCTTCGCGGCGCTGCGCACCATGGCGGGCCCGCCGATGTCGATGTTCTCGATTGCGTCCTCGAGCGTGCAGCCGGGCTTGGCGACCGTGGCCTCGAAGGGGTAGAGGTTGACCACCAGGAGGTCGATGGTGTCGATGCCTTGCTGCGCGAGTGCCGCCATGTGGGCGGGCACATCGCGACGCGCCAGCAGGCCACCATGCACCTTGGGGTGCAGAGTCTTTACCCGGCCGTCGAGCATTTCAGGAAAGCCGGTGAGCTCGGCCACCTCCGTCACGGGCAGCCCCGCATCGGCAAGCAGCTTGGCGGTGCCACCGGTGGACAGCAGCCGGATGTCCATCGCATGCAGGGCTTGTGCAAATTCGAGGATGCCGGTCTTGTCGGAGACGGAGATCAGTGCAGTCAGTGCCATGTGGGCTATTTCAGGAGTTTGTGTTCGACCAGCTTCTTGCGCAGCGTGTTGCGGTTCAGGCCCAGCCATTGAGCGGCTTTGGACTGGTTGCCCTCCGCCCGTGTCATTACGACGTCGAGCAAGGGTTTTTCGACCACGCGTACCAGCATGTCGTACATGCCGTCGGGCTCGGTGCCCCGCAGATCGCGAAAGTAGCTGTCCAGGCTGCTTCGCACGCAGTCTTCAATGTGCTTTTTGCTCATGGCCCTCTGCTCTTCTTTTCTTTGTTCATTCATGCCCACGCGTCGGCCTGCTCATCGCCGAGCACCCGCGTGCTGCCGCCCCCGGCGGCCGGAATGCGGTCCATCTGCGTCGCCAGCACATCGAAGAAGTCGGCGACCGCACGCCACTGCGCCTCGCAATCCTCGATGGCATTCATTTCGCTGCGGAACCGCTCGCCGCCCGGAAGGTCGCGCACATACCAGCCGATGTGCTTGCGCGCAGTACGCACGCCGCTGTAGTCGCCGTACAGCGCGTAGTGCTGCTGCAAGTGGTCGAGCAGCAGGCGGCGCACTTCGGCCACCAGCGGAGGAGCGAGATGCGTGGCGGTCGCGAGGTAGTGCGCAATCTCACGGAAGATCCAGGGCCGCCCCTGGGCCGCACGGCCGACCATCAGCGCATCGGCGCCAGTGAGCGCCAGCACGTCGCGCGCCTTTTCTGGCGAATCAATGTCGCCGTTGGCCACGACCGGCACGCGCACGGCCGATTTGACCGCGGCGATGGTGTCGTACTCGGCCATGCCCTTGTAGCCCTGCTCGCGCGTGCGGCCATGCACAGTGAGCATGCACACGCCGGCGTCTTCGAAGCGCCGAGCCAGTGCGACGGCGTTGCGGTGGTCTTCATCCCAACCCGTGCGCATCTTGAGCGTGACTGGCACGCAATGCGGCGCCGCAGCACGAACCACCGCTTCGACGATCTCGAGCGCCAGAGGCTCGTCGCGCATCAATGCGGAGCCGGCCCACTTGTTGCAGACCTTCTTGGCCGGGCAGCCCATGTTGATGTCGATGATCTGCGCGCCGCGCTCGATGTTGTACTGCGCGGCCTCCGCCATCATGGCGGCATCGGTGCCTGCGATCTGGACCGCAATGGGGCCCGGCTCGCCCTCGTGGTTGGCGCGGCGCGAAGTCTTGAGCGAATTCCACAGTTCCTTGCGCGAAGTCACCATCTCGCTCACGGCATAGCCGGCACCGAGCTCGCGGCACAGCATGCGAAAAGGCCGGTCGGTCACGCCCGCCATGGGTGCGACGAACAGGCGGTTCTCCAGCACGATGTGGCCGATCTGCAGGGTCATCGAGGAAGTGGCAAGCAGCGGATGCTGCTGAAAAATGAGGCACGATTGTAGCGGCGCCTCACGTTGGCCGCTGCAACGATTTGCACTTTTCTCCGAGCGGCGCAGCGCTTCGATCCATACGCCCGAACCGCATAAGGCCGCGCCTTTCTATACTCCAGCGCACATGCAAGCCTGGCTCGACTCTCTTCTTGCGCTTTTGGCGCTGCCTCAATACGGGCTCAGCACGCTCTTCATTGCTGCGTTCATCTCGGCCACCCTGCTTCCGGTCGGCTCCGAGCCGGCGCTCTTCGGGCTGTTGAAGCTCAACCCGGAATTGTTCTGGGCAGCCATCGGCGTGGCCACGGCAGGCAACACCCTCGGCGGCATCGTGGACTGGTGGATGGGCTACGCCGCGCACAAGGTGGCAGACAAGTACTCGCACTCCAAGCACCACATGCGCGTGCTGAACTGGCTCGAGCGGCTCGGGCCCAAGGCCTGCCTGTTGGCCTGGTTGCCCCTCGTGGGTGATCCGCTTTGTGCCGTCGCTGGCTGGCTCAAGCTTTCCTTCTGGCCTTGCGTCATCTACATGGCCATCGGCAAGTTCGCGCGCTACGTGACGATGACGGTAGCGCTGCTCCACATCTGGCCGAATTGACGCGCAGCCGCGCTCACTCGAGCAAGGTGCAAGGAGCACCCGCGGCGATGAACGAGGGCCACGTCTAGGAGCTGAAGAGGAAGTTCATCACGTCCCCATCCTTGACGACGTACTCCTTGCCCTCCGCGCGCATCTTGCCGGCGTCCTTCGCGCCCTGCTCTCCCTTGTAGGCGATGTAGTCGGCAAAGGAGATCGTCTGGGCGCGGATGTAGCCCTTCTCGAAGTCGGTATGAATCACACCGGCCGCCTGCGGGCCGGTGTCGCCGACGTGGATCGTCCAGGCGCGCACCTCCTTCACGCCGGCCGTGAAGTAGGTCTGCAGGCCCAGCAGCTTGTAGGCGGCGCGGATCAAGCGGTTGAGGCCCGGCTCCTCCTGGCCGATCTCGGCGAGGAACATCTTCTTGTCCTCCTCGTCCATGTCGGCCAGCTCGGATTCGATCTTGGCGCTGATGGCGACCACCGGCGCGTCCTGCGCCGCAGCGTATTCGCGCAGCCGATCGAGAAAGGGGTTGTTCTCGAAGCCATCTTCGGCCACGTTGCCGACGAACATCGCGGGCTTTGCAGTGATCAGCGAAAACTGCTTGATCAGCGGCTTGTCTTCCTTGCTGAACTCGACCGTGCGCACCGGCTTGTTGTCGTTGAGCGCGGCCTGGCATTTCTCGAGCAGCGCGACCAGCTTGATGGCTTCCTTGTCGCCCGAGCGCGCGGTCTTGGTGTGGCGCTGCAGCGCCTTCTCGACGGTGGCCAGGTCGGCCAGGCACAGCTCGGTCTGGATCACCTCGATGTCGGAGATGGGGTCGACCTTGCCCGCGACATGAACCACGTTGTCGTCTTCGAAGCAGCGCACCACGTTGACGATGGCGTCGGTTTCGCGGATGTGGGCCAGGAACTGGTTACCCAGGCCCTCGCCCTTGCTGGCGCCCGCCACCAGGCCCGCGATGTCGACGAACTCGACGATGGCCGGCACGACGCGCTCCGGCTTCACGATCTCGGCCAGCTGGGCGAGTCGGGAGTCGGGCACCTCGACCACACCGACGTTGGGCTCGATGGTGCAAAAGGGATAGTTCTCGGCCGCGATGCCTGCCTTGGTCAGCGCGTTGAAAAGGGTGGACTTGCCGACGTTGGGCAGGCCGACGATGCCGCACTGGAGACTCATGGCGGGACTTTCAGGATGCTTTGGGGAAGCGCCAATTTTAGGCGCGTCGCTTCACCCTCACGCGAAGCGCAGGTTGGCGCCGACCGGCTGACCGCGCCGCAGCATGTATTCGATGCCCTGCAGCACGATGGCATTCATGCCGAACGTGATGGCGCCATCGACGCGCGGATCGACGCGATAGGTGCGCAGCATGTCGCCGACTTCAGGGCTGCATTCGGCCGTGCCCGGGTCGATGTCGGGAATCGGGCAACGCACGCAGGGCTTCACCGGCTGCAGGCGCGCCTCGCCCTCTTCCGTTCGCACATGCAGCAGTTCGACGCGGTCCTCGTCATGCGCCTCGAGTCCGGCCAGCACGATATTGGGGCGGAAACGCTCGATACCGACGGCTGCATGGCCTTGCGCGGCGAGCCGCGCATTGAGCCCGGCGAGCGAGCCCTCGCTTGCCACCAGCAGCGGATACCCGTCGGCAAACTGATTCTGTGCCTCGATGCCGCCGGTCCACTTCAGGTTCGAGAGCCGCTTGTATTCGGGATCGAAACGCACCAGCCGCAGCTTCTGCAGGCGGCCGGGCTGCGACAGGAAGTCGCTGAACCACTGGGCCGCGATGTCGCCCATGTCGTAGGCGGCCACTTCGTCTTTCCAGACCCGCACGCGCACCGGCTGCTCGACGCGGTCGAAGGCGATGTGCAGCGCCAGCATGCCCGGGGCACGCAGCAGCATCTCCGAGTGCTTCATCTGCGGACGGATCAACGCCATCCGCGGCAGCTCGCGCTGGGTGACGAACTCGCCCTCGGCATCGACCACCATCCAGGCGCGATCGAATTCCAGCCCGGTCTCGGTGAGCAACGCTTCGGGCAGCTCGACGCCGGCGCAGGACTTGATCGGATAGACGAAGAGGCGGGCGATGGTTGCCTGCAGGTCGAAGTCGGGCGATGCGGTCACGGGGTGAATCCTTGGCTGAAGCGGGCGATTGTCCCGCACCCCGCCCGCATCGGCCTCCTACAATGGCTCGATGGCTCTTCCTCCCGAGGTTTGCATTCGCGGCGCCGGCATCGTCGGCCGGGCGCTGGCGCTGCTGCTTGCGCGCGAACGGGTCCGCGTGGCGCTGGTCGCGCCCGCCGCCTCGACCGAGAAGCAGGACGTCCGCGCCTACGCACTCAACGCAGCCTCGAAGACCCTGCTCGACACCCTGCGCGGCTGGCCCGATGCGCCGCATGCCACGCCTGTACGCGAGATGCTGGTGTATGGCGACGAAGGCGGCCGCGTGCAATTCCATGCGGCGCGGCAGAAGGTCGAGGCCTTGGCCTGGATCGTCGACGTGCCCGCGCTGGAGCAACAGCTCACCGATGCCGTGCGCTTCCAGTCCCGCATCGAAGTCGTGCCCGAGCCCGTGCCGGCGCCGCTCACGGTCGTTTGCGAGGGCCGCATCAGCGCCACCCGAGAAACGCTTGGCGTGCGCTATGAGGTCACGCGCTATCCGCAGCACGCGATCGCCGCCCGCCTGGTTGCCGATGAGCCGCACGACGGCGCCGCGCGCCAATGGTTCAACGATCGAGGCGAGGTGTTCGCCCTGCTGCCGATGAGCGGCAAGCAGCTCGCGCTGGTGTGGTCGGTCGATCAGTTCCGCGCACCGGAGCTGCTGGCGCTGACCGCCGAGCAGTTCAATGCCGCCTTGCACGAGGCCAGCCATGGTGCCCTGGGCGCGCTGCGCGTGGTCAGCGAGCGCGCATCCTGGCCGCTGCAGCGTGCCATCGCAGACCGCTGGACCGGGCGGCTGCCTGACGGCAATGCGTGGGCACTGGCCGGCGACGCCGCGCACACCGTGCATCCGCTGGCGGGTCAGGGCCTCAACCTGGGGCTGGCCGATGCCGCGGCGCTGGCGCAGATCATCAAGGACCGCGACTACTGGCGCAGCGTGGGCGACGCCCGGCTGCTGCGCGCCTACGAACGCGCGCGCCGGTCCGAGGTCCTGGCCATGAGCCTCGCCACCGACGGCCTGCAGCAGCTGTTCGCGCACAGTGCAGACCCACTGCCGGCCCTGCGCAACTGGGGCATGCGCGGCTTCGACCGCACGCGCCTCATCAAGTACTGGGTCGCCAGGCAGGCCATGGGCCTGACATGAGCCGCACGGCCGATCCAAGGCGAATAGCACCGCAGCCGCAGGTACTCCAATGAATCCCGCAAGCAAGACCACCACCATGAAATCCGCATCCGCTCTTCTTGCCGCGTTCGCATTCGGCTGCAGCCTGGGCGCTGCTGCTGGCGAAGCCGAGATCCGCCAGAACCTGGCAGCGCGCATTCCGCAGTTCGCCAAGATCGACGAGATCCGCAAGGCGCCGATGCCGGGGCTCTACGAAGTGCGCATCAACGGCTTCGAGATCTTCTACACCGATGAGCAGGGCAACTATCTGCTGCAGGGGAACCTCATCGACGTCAAGGCACGGCGCAACCTGACCGAGGAGCGTGTCGAGAAGCTCAGCGAGGTGGCCTTCGACAAGCTGCCCGTGAAGGACGCCTTCAAGATCGTGCGCGGCAACGGCAAGCGCAAGCTCGCCGTCTTCGAGGATCCCAATTGCGGCTACTGCAAGCAGTTCGAGCGTGACCTGACCAAGGTCGACAACGTGACCATCCACCTCTTCCTCTACCCCGTGCTGGGGCCCGATTCCGTGACCAAGGCGCGCAACATCTGGTGCGCCAAGGACAAGGCCAAGGCCTGGACCGACTGGATGCAGCGCGGCGTCACGCCCGAGAGCGCCGAGTGCGACACCGCCGCGCTCACGCGCAACCGCGAGTTCGGCCAGAAGTACAACATCACCGGTACGCCCACGCTGATCTTCAGCGACGGCACGCGCGCCCCGGGCGCAATCCCGGCGGCGCAGGTCGAGAAGCAACTCGCCGCCATCAACTGATGGCGCCGGCCATCCACTACCGCGTCGAATGCGCGGACCGCAACGCGCACCTCTTCGCGATCACACTGCGCATCGAGCGGCCTGCCGCGGGTCAGCGCGTCACGCTGCCGGTATGGATTCCGGGCAGCTACCTGGTGCGCGAGTTCTCGAAGAACCTGCAGCAGCTGCAGGCAAGCCAGGGCCGGCGCAAACCCGCGCTGCGGCAGCTCGACAAGCACAGCTGGGAGATCGACTGCGCGGCGGACAAGCCCCTTGAATTGCGCTATCAGGTCTGCGCCTACGACAACTCGGTGCGTACCGCGTGGCTGGACGGCGCACGGGCCTTCTTCAACGGCACCGGTCTGTGCCTGCGCGTCGAGGGCCAGGCCGATGGGCCGCATGCGATCGAGATCGTCGCGCCCGCGCTTCTGCCGGACGAGGAACGCTGGTCTTGCGCCACTGCACTCAAGCCGGTCAGGACCAACCCTCACGGCTTCGGCAGCTACCTCGCAGCCGACTACGACGAACTCGCTGACAGCCCCGTCGAGATGGGCGCCTTCTGGAGCGCCGAGTTCGACGCCTGCGGCGTGCCGCACCGCTTCGTTGTCGCGGGCGCGCCGCCCTCCTTCGACGGTGCGCGCCTGATTGCCGACACGCGCGCCATCTGCGAGACGCAGATGCGCTTCTGGCACGGCGCCAAGGTCGGCAAGCGAGGCGGGCCGAAGCCGCCGCACGACCGCTATGTCTTCATGCTGAACGCGGTGGATGACGGCTACGGGGGGCTGGAGCATCGTCATTCGACGGCGCTGATCTGCACGCGGCGCGACTTGCCGCAGTTCGGACTGAAGAAGCAGAGCGATGGCTACACCACGCTTCTGGGCCTGATCAGCCACGAATACTTCCATACCTGGAACGTGAAGCGCCTGCGGCCCGCCGAGTTCGAACGCTACGACTACGGGCGGGAGAACTACACCCAGCTCCTGTGGCTGTTCGAGGGCTTCACCAGCTACTACGACGACCTGCTGCTTCGCCGCGCCGGTCTTCTGGACGACGCTGGCTATCTGCGCCTGGTCAACAAGACCGCCAACCAGGTCCTGCAGGCGCCGGGCCGCCATGTGCAGTCGGTGGCACAGGCGAGCTTCGACGCTTGGGTCAAGTACTACCGGCAAGACGAGCAAACTGCAAACACCACGATCAGCTACTACACCAAGGGCGCGTTGGTCGCGATGTGCTTCGACCTGACGCTGCGCGGCGAAGGCGGCGGCTCGCTTGACGACGTGATGCGGCTGATGTGGGCGCGCAGCGGCGGCGGGCCTGTGGCCGAGGCCGACTTCGCGGCGGCGCTGGAAACTGTCGGCGGCCGTTCCTTCTCGAACGAGATGGCGCGCTGGGTCCATTCGACCGAAGAGCTCCCGCTGGCAGAGCTGCTGGGCAAGCAAGGGGTCGCCGTGAACGAGGATCCGTCCCAGCGCGCGCAGGAACTGGGCCTGCGCGTGGCGGAGTCGGGTGGCAGCGTGCAGGTCAAGATGGTGTTGCGCGGCGCCGCGGCCGAACAGGCCGGCTTCTCGGCCAACGACGAGTGGATCGGCATCGAACTGCCCGGCGCGAAGGGCCGTCCGGCGCAGGGCTGGCGCATCGCGCGGCTCGATGACCTCGCGCTCTACCTCGGCCCGCTGAAGAAGATCACTGCGCTGGTGGCGCGCGACCGACGCCTGCTGCGCCTGCCGCTCACCCTGCCCACCGGCGTCACGACCTTGCGGCTGGCCGTGCAGGATCCCGCGAAGCTCGCGCAGTGGTTGTCGCCGCGCTGAGACCGGCGACGAGCACCGTTCCCTGTTTTGTTCCTTGAAGGAGACCCTCATGAGCTACGAGAACATCGAAGTCCGCACCGAGGCCGGCAAGGTCGGCGTCGTGACGCTGAACCGGCCCAAGGCCCTGAATGCGCTCAATGACGCGCTGATGACCGAGCTGGGTGACGCGCTCAAGGCGTTCGACGCCGACCCGGCCATCGGCTGCACCATCGTGACCGGCAGCGAACGCGCCTTCGCGGCGGGCGCCGACATCGGGGCCATGGCGAGCTACAGCTTCGTCGATGTCTACAAGGGCGACTACATCACACGCAACTGGGAAACCATCCGCAGCGTGCGCAAGCCGGTGATCGCCGCCGTGAGCGGCTTCGCGCTCGGCGGCGGCTGCGAACTGGCCATGATGTGCGACTTCATCATCGCGGCGGACAACGCGAAGTTCGGCCAGCCGGAGATCAAGCTCGGCGTGATCCCGGGCGCCGGCGGCACGCAGCGGCTGCCGCGCGCCGTTGGCAAGGCCAAGGCCATGGACATGGCGCTGACGGGCCGCATGATGGACGCGGCCGAGGCCGAGCGCTCGGGCCTGGTCAGCCGGGTCGTCCCGTATGAGAAGCTGATGGACGAGGCGCTTGGCGCAGCGCTCTTGATCGCCGACTTCTCCCAGGTGGCGGTGATGGCCGCCAAGGAATCGGTCAACCGCGCCTTCGAGAGTGGCCTGACAGACGGCGTGATGTTCGAGCGTCGCCTCTTCCACGCGCTCTTCGCCACCAGCGATCAAAAAGAAGGCATGGACGCCTTCGTCAACAAGCGCAAGCCCGCCTTCAAGCACGAATGAGCTAGCGGGTCGGCGCGGCGGACGGCACCGCTTCAGACCCCGCCGGCTGCTGTGGTGCCGGCTTCAACTCCGTCCGGGGTGCAGGCTGCGCCGGCTGCTCCAGGGCGTGCTGCAAGGCCTCGCGCAAGGCCGCCATCGATGCCGGCGATGGCGTCCCGGTGGTCGCGCCCCCCCGTCCCTCGCGCCAGCGCACTTGACCGCGCCCGAGTTCGAAGGTCGCCAGCACATCGCCATTGCCGCGCTCCAGCGTGACACGCCATTCCGGCTGGCCCGCCAGTGGTTGCGCGCCGACGGCCGAGATTGCGGCTGACCCCAACAGGGCGCTGAGGTCCTGCGCCTCCGAGCGGGACAGGCTGCGGCTGGAACCACCCCGCTGCGTGATGCTGAGCCGACTCCATTGCGAGAGGGCGGAGAAGCTGGGCGGCTCCGGCGGTGCAGCGGGCGCGGGCACGGCCGCCGCGGCAGGCGGAGACGCTGCCGCCTGCTGTCCTGCGGACATGGCGGCTTCCTTCTTCCTGGACTCCGTCGCAGCCGCGCCGTCTGGTGAAGACAAGGCGGCGTCGTTGGCTGGCCGACGCGCCAGTTCGGAAGGCGCGCGAGCCGGTGCAGGGCGTTCTGCCGAGCGCGGGGGGCGAGCATCTTGGGCCGGGGCCGGGGCCGGGGCCGGCACCGCCTCCGTCGGCAGCTCCGGCGCCGGAATCGGGCCACCCGGAATGTCCTGGCTCGACAGCAGCGCCCGTTCTACTGCCTGAGGTGGCGGAGCGGGCGCCTGCGCAGGCGCGGCCGGCGGCGGGGATGCCGGTGCGGGCGGGGGCTCGCTGCGCTGCGCCGGTGCGATGACCGGCGCCTCGCCGTCGGGCCGCGACCCGGGCACGGGCTCCCGCTGCCAAAGGACCGCGATCAGCACGCCGACCAGCAGGGTCGCGAAGGCAGCGTTCCTCGGCATGCGACTGGCACCCTCCTGGTCGCCGCCGATGCCCCACAGCCGCTTCCACCAGGGCCGCACGGGCTCGGCCGCTTCTGCAGGCTCGAAAGGCATTACCGCCTCGTGCGCATGGTCGAGGATTGCCTTGCGCAGCCGCCAGTTCGGCACCGCCGTGTGATCCGGCGCATGGAGAAGGGCGCGGCGCAGCGCCTCGTCGCTGAGGTCATCGGTGCCGTTTTCGTCCATCGTGCTCATTGCAAACCCTTCGTGCCAGGCGTCGATCTCGGATCGGCCAGTCGTCTCATCGCCGACGCTCCAGCACCGACAGGTAGCGCTCCATGCAGCCGCGCAGCTTTTTGAGCCCGTAGCGAAGGCGGCTCCGCACGGTCTCGAAGTTGATGTCGAGTGTTTGCGCCATCAGCTCGACCGTGAAGCCCTCCTCGTGGTGCAGCAGGAAGGCCGAGCGTTGCTCGTCCGGCAGCTCATCGAGGCAAGCCAGCAGGCGGCGGCCGGCCGCGCGCCAGAAGGCGAGTTCCTCGGCCGACGGATGGGCGGCGTCGGAAGACGCCGCATTCCCGCTCAGCAGACCGCGGCTGAACAGCCGCGCCGCCTCGAGGCCGTCGCCGTCTTCGTCATGCGCGTAGAAGGCGACTTCGCGTCCGCTCAGGCGCAGCCGGTCCATGGCCAGGTTGTGCGCGATCGTGAAAGCCCAGGTGCGCCAGCTGGCGCCCTGCGGCGCAAAGCTCTGGCGCGCCGCGATGATGCGCATCCAGGTCTCCTGGAACACCTCCTCGACTTCCGCCGCGAGCCGAACGCCCATGAGGCGCCGCACGAAGCGCAGCAGCGCACTCTCGTGCCGCGCGTAAAGCGTGTCGAAGGCGCGGGCGTCGCCGTCAGCGTAGGCAAGCATCAGTTGGTCGTCGGGCATGGTGGCGTGGAGCGCGGGGTCGGCGGCGGGTGGCGCAAGCATCGGCAGATTTTCACCTCTCGTTCTACGAACGCTGGTGACGCCCGGGGTTAGCGACAGCGCAAAAAGGCGCGGCGCGCTAACCCGCGGCACCTGCGGCCGCCGTATCAGCGTGCATCCACCACCGGAGCTGCTGATGATTTCTCGCCCTTCCCGCCTCTTCCAACGCTCGCTGGCCGCATTGCTGTGTGCGCAGCTCCTGCTCAGCGCCTGCAGCGCCAGCGAGCTCGCGCACGGCGCCGCCCACTGGCCGACGCCTGCTCCCCAGCCTGAACCACCGACCTTTCCGTCACCTCAATGGCCGGCCAAGGTGGTGGCGCGCATGGTGCCGAATTTCGAGGCACCCTCGGCCTCCCATTGCGCGCGGCCGGTGCAGACGTCGGAGACGCCGGGCCGCACGGGGGGCCAGCGCGACGAAGCAGTCATGGGCGGCCATGGCGCTGCCCCCATCGCGCGCGAGGAGCGGGCACGTCGCAGGCCGCCCGGCGAGCCTTCGGCCGATGCCGCGACCACTTTGCCCGCCCCCGCCAGCGCGCCTGCGCGCGCCGCGAGGGAGGCGCTGGCCGCCGAGGCGGAGGCGGAGCCGCGCTTCGCGCCGCCGGCACCCGCTCCGCAGCTCAGCCAGCGTCCACGTCCGGCGCAGGAGATCGTCACGGCGGGCATGGTGGATGACAACGCCGACTTCGCGGCCTACCTGCAGTTCCGCCAGCGCACCCAGGTCGCCCACCGCGAACGCGACGTGAGCGAGCGCTACCTGCTGCAGGTACGCAACCGGCGAGGCGACCCGGTGCCTGACGCCGAGGTTGCGGTCCAGGCCGCGAGCGGCGCCGCCATGTGGGCACGCACCGACGCGGCTGGGCGCGCATGGCTACATCCCAGGGCTTTCGATCCCTCGGGCAGCGCGCTTTATGAAGTTGCCGTGCGCAAGAACGGCCGGCAGGGCACGGCCTTTCTTCGCCGCGGGCAGAAGAGCGCCGTCGAGCTGGTCCTCAACGAGGGTGCGGTCCCGCAGCGCGCCCAGCTGGATCTGGTCTTCCTGATCGACGCAACCGGGTCCATGGGCGACGAGATCGGCAAGCTCAAGGCGAGCCTGCGCAGCATCGCCAACGAAGTGGCGCGGTTGCCGAGCCGGCCCGACACCTGCTTCGGCCTGGTGGCCTATCGCGATCGTGGCGACGAATTCCTGGTGCGCCGCCATGACTTCACCGATGACCTGGGCGCTTTTCAGTCGGTGCTCGACGCGCTGCAGGCCAATGGCGGCGGAGACTATCCTGAAGCGATGAACGAGGCACTGCACGAGACCGTGCACCGGCTGAGCTGGCGCGGCACCGGCGCCACGCGCATGGTCGTGCTGCTGGCCGACGCCCCACCGCATCTGGACTACGGCGGGCCTCAGTACGACGACGACATGACGGCCGCGCTGGGCAAAGGGATCAAGGTGTTCAGTGTGGGCGCGAGCGGGCTGGACAAGCAGGGCGAGTACATCCAGCGGCAGATCGCCCAGTACACCGGCGGACGCTTTGTGTTCCTGACCTACCGGGAGGCGAGTCATCCGGCCAGCGGCCCCGGCCGCGAGACGACGCACGACGTGAGCAACTATTCGGTGCAGACGCTGGATCGGTTGATCGTGCGGCTGGTCAGCGAAGAGCTGGCGAAACTGCCCAAGGGCGGTTGAGGCTGCATCAAGCCGGGTTATAATTTTGGGCTCGGCTCTTTAGCTCAGTCGGTTAGAGCGATGGAATCATAATCCACAGGTCCGCGGTTCGAGTCCGTGAAGAGCCACCACCACAAGAAGGCCCGCTATCAACTTGGTAGCGGGCTTTTTTCTTTCCCGCCCGCAGCGCGCGACAGCTTCGACCTGATCCGGCACGCGCCGTGCGTCTTGTCTGACAAGCTTCTGATCCCTGGACCGCACTATCGACGTCCCGTCATTTGCCGGAGGGCGCATGGACTCCCCCGCTGCCGTGCACAAGAGCTATCAGCGATTCTTTGCCTGGACCTTCATGCTGGCGACAGCCTTGGCTTTCGCGCTCGTCTGGGTCGAGCTCGCCTTTTCCCCGTTGCAGACGCCACCGCCCATGGCACCCCGGCCGTCGGCCAGCGAGTTCGATCTGCATGACTTGCAGCTTCTATTGACCGTGGCGGCGCTTATCGCGGCCTTCGTGTCATTGGCGGGCCTCATCATGACCACCACTCTGGCTTGGCTCGACCGGCGCAAGACCAGGACTCGCGCCGCACTGGAACTCGCCTTCAGACGACAGGACCGCATCAACTGGCTCGCAGCGGAGCGGGCCGACGGCTGGCTGGTGCCGGATCGGCGACCCGCACCGATGTACCGTCGCCGACACGGCCCCGCGACCAGGCGGCTCCACGGTAACGCCCATTGAACCAGATTGAAATAACCCGCTGAAAAGAGACTCGGGGGTTTGGATGGGGTCTATTCCTGGGGACGGAAGGCCTTGAGGAACTCGGTCGTCTTGTCCGCCGGCTGCCAGGTCGCCGTCACTGGGGCGGCCATGCCCCCATTGGCGGGCGCCGCTGGAGTGGAGCCATTGCTCTTGCAGGCGCTCAAGCCGATGGCCAACGCAAGGCTAGCGATCGCCATCGACACTGTCTTCTTCATAGAGGTTTCCTCGCGGTTCCGCTGCGCAGTGCGGCATGCGGCCGCCCCTTATCCAAATTTAAACATAAGTTCTCATTTTTCAGAAATACTTAGAAATCAGTATTACTTTTCCGCCAGCGCAATCGATAGCATGTAGCTACTATGGATTACATGATTTCTCGTCATCCCCGCAACGAAGGACGGTCCGACGATGAGGCCGACGCCGAGGACAGCAGCAGACTCGCACCGCTCAATCCGGCCCATCTGACGCATGAGCCCGTACGCCGAAAATGGTCCTGGGTCCGCTTTGCAGCCGGCGCGGCGGCGGGTGCCCTGGTGGTCGAGGCCTTCAGGCTCGGCCTGCTCCAACTCCCTTGAGGCGGAAATGGGTGCTGCTCAGGCCCGCGCGCGCAATGGCTCAGGTTCGGCGGTCGGCGTCGCCCCGCCCACCCGCATTTCGGAGCGGGCCAGGATCGATTGCAGGATGCCCGGCAGCTCGAACACCGCCCGATTGCGCACCTTGTGCGTCGCGGCGCGGTAACGGTCCAGATCACGCAGCAGCGCCTCGACGGCCTCCGGCACCTTGGCATAGCTCGAGCGCACCAGGCCTACGCCCTGTTCGCGCACCCACTGGGCGTTATAGCGCTCCTGGGGGAGCGTCCAGCTGTTGCACACCACGATCACCGGCAGATGCAGCTGCACCGCTTCGCTGATGCTCCCGGGCCCCGGCTTGCCGATGAAGAAGTCGGACAGCTGCATGTAGTAAGCAACCTCCGGCGTGAAGCCCAGTACCAGCCGCGGCGCCCGTGTGGGCAGCGCACGCAGCGTCTGGGCAAGGGATTCGTTGTGGCCGCATGCCAGGATCAACTGAACGTCGGGCAGCCGCTTGGCGATGGCGGCCATGGCCTTCGAGCCCTGCCCACCAAACAGCACCAGTCCGGTCGGCCGCTCCGGGTCCAGGCCCAGGCGGCTGCGCTCCTCGGCGCGATCGAGCGGACCGGTTTCGTAGAAGGCCGTCCGGATCATCATTCCCGAGGTCGCATGGATGCGGTCTTCCGCGTAGCCCGCCGAGCGCGCCTGTTGCACGGCCTTGGCCGAGCCGCAGACGAAGTACTGGTCCTGCCCCTTCTCGATCCAGAAATGAGGCGGATGGTCGGCCAGGTCGGTCAGCACCGTCACGTAAGGCACGCCGGGCAGCGACGTCGCCACTGATTCCCAGAGCGAGCGGTTGAAGTTGGGGACCAGCGAGACCACCATGTCGGGTTCGGTCGCCAGCCAGTGTTGCTGGAGGAGCCGCACCAGCTTGGGCTTGGCCCAGCGAATCACGGCCTGGAGGACCTTGAGCTCGTGCGTCAGTCCCAGCGTCCAGCCGCGGGCGAGCCGCTTGTTGTAGACGTCTTCCGGGTCCATGCCGGTCAGCTTGCGAAAGCCGTCGTGCGGATCAAGCACCTCGCGCAGGTTGACCAGGCGCACGCGCCACGGCAGGGCTGCACGATGGATCGCGGCCTCCAGCGCGATGGCCGATGCGCGGTGTCCGCCGCCGGCATTGAAGTACACCAGGTCGACGGTCCGGCGGAGTGCTGGAGACGGCGTCGGCAAGGGCGCGCGCGTCATGCGTGTGCCTGCTCGCGCCGCGAAGCAGCGCGGCCGGTCCGCGCCATGGCCGGCATGTGCTGGGCCCAGTGCACGATCTCGAGCTTTCCGTCGGCGTGTTCAGCCAGCGCCGTGAGGCTCTCGACCCAGTCACCGTCGTTGGCGTAGAGGATGCCATCGACGTCGCGCAGCTCGGCATGGTGGATGTGCCCGCAGACGACGCCTTGCACGCCGCGCTTGCGGGCTTCGCGCGCCACCGCAGTCTCGAAGTCGCCCACATAGCTGACCGCCCGCTTGACCTTTTGCTTCAGGTACTTCGACAGTGACCAGTAGGGCAGCCCCATGCGCGCGCGCAGGGAGTTGAGGTGCCGGTTGAGTTTGAGTGTGAACTCGTACAACGAATCGCCCACATAGGCCAGCCACTTCGCGCACTGGATCACCCCGTCGAAGAGATCGCCGTGCATGATCCAGAGCTTGCGGCCGTCGGCGGTCTCGTGAATCCACTCCTCCGCCACGTCGATGCCGCCGAAGTTGTGGTGCAGGTACTTGCGCGCAAACTCGTCGTGGTTGCCGGGGATGAAGATCACGCGCGTGCCCTTGCGCGCCTTGCGCAGGAGCTTCTGGATCACGTCGTTGTGCAGCTGCGGCCAGTACCAATGGCGGCGCAGCTGCCAGCCATCGATGATGTCGCCGACCAGGAACAGCGTCTCGCACTCGGTGTGCTTCAGGAAGTCGAGCAGCGCCCTGGCTTGGCAGCCGGGCGTGCCCAGGTGCAGGTCGGAGATCCAGAGCGTCCGGTAGCGCTGCGGCGGACGCGAGACCTCGCCCTCCTCCGCACCGGGGAAAGCATCGGCCGCATCGTGCCATGCACGGAGAAAGGCATCGTCGCGTTGCATGGGGGGTCATCGTCGACAAGGCGGATGACGCCCTCATGGCGGCGCGGTGAAGGTCCGGTGACAGGGCCGCGCCAATCGCGGCGCAGCGTCACGCAGTTGCGTGACAGCGGTGGATCTCGATCGTCGAGTGCCTGATTTCCTCGTGCATCGCGAACGTGGCTCGCACTTCGCCGGGCGTCAGAGTCGACGAATGCGTGACGACGCTGAGCGCGCAGGCGTAGGCGCCCTGGCCCACGCGCCACACGTGGAGGTCGGCGATGCAGGTATGCGAATCCGCGAGGGCTCGCTCGACGCCGTCGCGGATCTCCTCGACCACCGGATGGTCCATCTCGCGGTCGAGCAGCACCTTTGCCGTATCGACCAGCAGGCCGCGGGCCCAGCTCGCGACCAGCACTGCGCCGACGATGCCCATCACCGGGTCGAGCCACGCCCATCCGTACAGCCACCCGCCGGCGAGCGCGACGATGGCGAGCACCGAGGTCGCGGCGTCGGCGACCACATGCAGGTAGGCGGAGCGCAGGTTCAGATCATGGCCATGACCGTGACCGTGACCGTGACCGTGCTCGCCATGGTCGTGGCCGTGATCATGGTGATGATGATGGGCGCCGCCCAGCAGCCACGCGCACAGCAGGTTGACCGCCAGCCCCAGCACCCCGACCACCATCGCCTCCTGGTAACGAATGGCGGCGGGCGCCCACAGCCGTTCGAGAGACCCGACCACCATCAGCACCGCGACGCCGAGCAGGAACAGGGCACTGGCGAAGCCCCCAAGCACCTCGATCTTCCAGGTTCCGAAGGCAAAGCGCCGGTCGGCAGCGTACCGCCGCGCTGCCGCATACGCAAAGGCGCTAAGCCCGATCGCCACCGCGTGGGAGCTCATGTGCCAGCCGTCGGCCAGGAGCGCCATCGAGTTGAACCACCACCCGGCGCCGATCTCGAGCACCATTGCCGCCGCGGTGATCCACATCACACGCCGCGTGCTGTGCTCGGCAGCCCTGTTGTCGTCTTGGAATCGGTGCTCGTGCTGCCAGCCGCTCAGGTCATGGGTGTGCATGGGAATGACTTTCAGTTGCCGAACATGTCTCCGCCGTCGCGCTGCGGCGCGGCGACGCCCAGGTGCCGGTAGGCCGCCAGCGTGGCGATGCGCCCGCGCGGCGTGCGCTGCAGATAGCCCTGCTGGATCAGGTAGGGCTCGATCACGTCCTCGATGGTGCCGGGCTCCTCGCCGATGCTGGCGGCGATGTTGTCCAGCCCGACCGGGCCGCCGTCGAAGCGATGGATCACCGCCTCCAGCAGCTTGCGGTCCATCAGGTCGAAGCCCTGCGGATCGACGTCGAGCATGGCCAGCGCCTTGTGCGCCAGCGCCTCGGTGATGCGGCCGTCACCCTTGACCTGCGCGTAGTCGCGCACCCGGCGCAACAGGCGGTTGGCAATGCGCGGCGTGCCGCGCGACCGGCGTGCGATCTCCAGGCCGCCGGCGTCATCCGTCGGCACCGAGAGCAGGCCGGCGCTGCGGCGCACGATGCGCGCCAGCTCCTCGGCCGTGTAGAACTCCAGCCGCGCGACGATGCCGAAGCGGTCGCGCAAAGGGTTGGTCAGCATGCCGGCGCGCGTGGTGGCGCCCACCAGCGTGAAGGGCTGCAGGTCCAGCTTGATGCTGCGTGCGGCCGGACCCTCGCCGATCATGATGTCGATCTGGTAGTCCTCGAGCGCCGGGTAGAGGATCTCCTCCACCACGGGCGAGAGCCGGTGGATCTCGTCGATGAAGAGCACGTCGTTGCGCTCGAGGTTGGTCAGCAGCGCCGCCAGGTCCTTCGGCTTCTCGAGCACGGGGCCCGAGGTCTGGCGGAGGTTGACGCCGAGCTCGGCCGCGATGATGTGCGACAGCGTGGTCTTGCCCAGGCCGGGCGGGCCGAAGAGCAGCACATGGTCGAGCGCCTCGGCCCGGTGCCGCGCGGCGCCGATGAAGATCTCCAGCTGCTCGCGGACCTTGACCTGCCCCACGTAATCGTCGAGCAGCTTGGGGCGTAGCGCCCGCTCGATCGCCTCTTCGTTGGGCGAGGCGGGGGCTGCGGAGACCACGCGCTGCGGGGCCGGGGCAAAGTCGTCGGTCTGTATGGTCATGGCGTAGGCTGGACGGACAGTTTAGTCGGCCGAACGGCATGCCGACGGCTCGCGCAGGGCTGCGGCCGCAGGCGGCTGCGGCAGAATGCGCCACCGAGGAGGGTGAGCGTGTCGATCTACGAGCTGAAGCCGCAATTCCAGGCCCTGCTGCGCCCGCTGGTCCGCCGCCTGCATGCCATGGGCGTGACGGCCAACCAGGTCACGGCCGCGGCCTGTGGGGTCTCGGTCGCGCTCGGCCTGTGGCTCTTCTTCGCCGCGCCTTCCGCGGCCGCCTTCGCGCTGATGCCGCTGTGGATGTTCCTGCGCATGGGCTTCAACGCCATCGACGGCATGCTGGCGCGCGAATACGGCCAGCAAAGCGCGCTCGGCGCCTTTCTCAACGAGCTGACCGACGTGCTTTCGGACGCGGCGCTCTACCTGCCGTTCGCGCTGGTCGCGCCGTTCAGCGCGTTCTGGGTCGGGGTTCTGATCGTTTTGGCTGGCCTGTCCGAATTCACCGGCGCACTGGGGCCGACGGTGGGCGCCTCGCGCCGCTACGACGGCCCGCTGGGCAAGAGCGACCGCGCCTTCGTGTTCGGCGCGCTGGGCCTGTATGTCGCGCTCGGCGGGCCGCTGCCGCCCTGGAGCGCCGGGCTCATGCCCTTGCTGGCACTGCTGGCGGCCTGGACCATCGTGAATCGCATCCGCCGCGCGCTGGCCGAAGCCGGCGCCGCATCGCACGGCCGAGGAGAACCGACCCGATCATGAGCGACACCCGCGTGCCAGAAGAACAACGATTCCAGACACACGACGGCGTCTCGCTGTTCTATCGACACTGGCCCGCGATCGGCGGCACTCGGCGTGGTGCCGTCGTCCTGTTCCACCGAGGCCACGAGCACGGCGCCCGCATGGCCCACCTGGTGGACGAGCTGGCCCTGCCCGACTTCGACTTCTTCGCCTGGGATGCCCGCGGCCATGGCCGGTCGCCGGGGGAGCGCGGCTTCAGCCCCGGCTTCGCCACTTCGGTGCGCGACGTGCAGACCTTCATCGAGCACATCGGCACTGCGCACGGCGTGCCGCCCGAGGACATCCACGTCATCGCACAGAGCGTGGGTGCCGTGCTGGTTGCGACATGGGCCCACGACTACGCGCCCAAGGTGCGGGGGCTCACCCTGGCCTCGCCGGCCTTCCGGGTGAAGCTCTACGTGCCCTTCGCGCGCTCCGGCCTCGCGCTCATGCACAAGCTGCGCGGCCTCTTCTTCGTCAACAGCTACGTGAAGGCGAAGCTCCTCACGCACGACCCCGCGCGCATCGCCAGCTACGAGAGCGATCCGCTGATCTCGCGCCCGATCGCCGTCAACATCCTGCTGGGCCTGTACGAGGCAGCCGAGCGCGTGGTCGCGGATGCCCAGGCCATCACGCTTCCGACGCAATTGTTGATCTCCGGCGCCGACTGGGTGGTGCACCACCAGCCCCAGCACGACTTCTTCGAGCGGCTCGGCAGCGGGGTCAAGCGCAAGCTGGAGCTGCCCGGCTTCTTCCACGACACGCTGGGCGAGAAGGACCGCGGCCCGGCCGTCACGGCCATCCGCGACTTCGTGCTGGAACTGTTCGACCGGCCGCCGCCGCCGGTGGACTTGCGCGCCGCCCACCTGAGCGGCGCGACCGCCGACGAGTCGCGCGCCCTGGCCGCGCCGCTGCCCGCGCTGTCCCCGCGAGGCGCCTACTGGGCACTCACGCGGGCGAGCCTGCGTTTCGGCGGCCTGCTGTCGAGCGGCGTCAGGCTGGGCCATGACACGGGTTTCGACTCGGGCAGCACGCTCGACTACGTTTATCGCAATCAGGCGCAAGGCGCCGGGCCGCTGGGCCGGAGGATCGATCGGACCTACCTCGATTCGATCGGCTGGCGCGGCATCCGCCAACGCAAGCTGCACGTCGAGGAACTGCTGCGCAAGGCCATGAACATGCTGGCCGAGCAGCAGCGCGAAGTGCGCGTGATGGACATTGCCGCCGGCCACGGACGCTACGTGCTCGACGCCGTGCTGGCCAGCCCCGTCAAGGCCAGCTCGATCCTGCTGCGCGACTACAGCGACATCAACGTGCGCGACGGCCGCGCGCTCATTGCCGAAAAGGCGCTGCAGGCAAGCGCACAGTTCGTGCAGGCCGATGCCTTCGACCGCGCGAGCCTCGCGAGCGTGACGCCGCGGCCCACGCTCGCCGCCGTATCGGGCCTGTACGAGCTCTTCCCGGACAACGACATGGTGAGCCGCTCGCTGGCCGGCGTCGGCGATGCCGTCGAGGATGGCGGCTACCTGGTCTACACCGGCCAGCCCTGGCATCCGCAGTTGGAGATGATCGCGCGCGCTCTTACCAGCCACCGCCAGGGACAGGCCTGGGTGATGCGCCGGCGCACGCAAGCCGAAATGGATCAGCTGGTCGAGGCCGCAGGCTTTCGCAAGATCGACCAGCGGATCGACGAGTGGGGAATCTTCACCGTCTCGCTCGCAGTGCGCACGGGGCGATGACGATCCGCCAACGCCCCTGGAGGCGCGCCGCTGCCTGGCTGGCGCTGCTGGGCCCGCTCTTCTACGCCAGCTACGGCTTCGCGAACTGGTGGGCCTCGACTCGCGCCGAGGTGCCGGCGCTGGCCTTCGAGTGGGAACGCAGCCTGCCCTTCTGGCCCTGGACCATCTTTCCTTACTGGACCATCAACGCCTTCTACGCGCTCTCGCTCTTCCTCGCGCGCGACCGCCATGTGCTGGATCGCCATGCGGCACGGCTGCTGACGGCGCAGGCGGTGGCGGTGGCCTGCTTCATCCTCTGGCCGCTGCGCTTCAGCTTCGGCCAGCCTGCGGTCGAGGGCGCGCCGGCCTTCCTGTTCAATGCGCTGCGCGGGTTCGACCAACCCTTCAACCAGGCGCCCTCGCTGCACATCGCACTGGCTGTGATCCTGTGGGATTTCTACCGGCGCCTGGTCCACGCCCGATTTACTCGCGCCGTCCTGCACCTCTGGACCCTCGCCATCTGCGCCTCGGTGCTCACCACCTGGCAGCACCACTTCATCGACATTCCGACCGGCGCGCTGCTGGGCCTGGTTTGCGTGTGGCTCTGGCCGCTGGAGCGCGTGGTGGCGCTGCCGCATGCATGGCGGGTTGCGCGTGACCCGCAGCGCTGGAAGCTGGGGGGCTGCTACGCCGCCGGCGCACTGCTTCTTCTTGCGATCGCGCTGAACTTCCGGGGCGCGGCGCTGTCGCTGGCCTGGCCGGCCGCGGCACTGGCAGGCGTGGCGCTCAACTATGCGGGCTTCGGCGCCCGCGGGTTCCTGATGGATGGCCACGGCCGCATGCACTGGAGCGCGCGCTGGCTGTTCGCGCCCTACCGCCTCGCCGCCGCTCTGAGCGCCCGGCTCTGGACGCGCGGCCTCCCGGCCTCGGTGGAGGTCGCGCCGGGGCTGCGGCTGGGCCGGCGCCCCAGTCCAGCCGAATGGGAAGCCGCAGGCCGCCCGCGATTGCTCAGCCTGTGTGCCGAGCTCCAGTTGCCCCCGGTGCCCGGCGCCCGCTGCGTGCCGATGCTGGATCTCGCACTGCCGGACGCGGCCGAGCTGCGTCGCGCAGTCGCGTCGCTCCAAGGGCTGCGCGGCAGCGACCAGCCCATATGGGTCTGCTGCGCGCTGGGCTTTTCGCGCAGCGCAGCTTCGGTGGTCGCCTGGCTCGGCCTGTACGGCGCGGGCCACACCCTTGCCACGGCACACGCGGCAGTGCGCCACGCGCGGCCCCAGATCGTCTTGCGCGCAGGCTGGCTCACGCTGCTGGACCAGCTGACTTCCAGGAAAGCACGCCCATGAATGAAGACGATCGCGCCCTGTGCGCCACCACCGCCGGCCTGCTTCGGGCCAGCGGCGCGCTGGCCCTATGGGGCCTTGCGCTCTCTCTCATCTCCGGGCTGGTGCTGGCGTTGACGGGGCGCTCCCTCCCTTCGGCAACCTGGGCAGCCTTCGCAGTGGTGGCGCTGATCGGCTTGCCCGAGCGCTACCTGGCCATGCGCGTACAGCTCGACGCAGCGCTGTTCGACGGGCTGGCCAGGAGCACGATCGCCTCGGGGGCCGCCATGGATCGCGCACTCGCAACGCTCGGCCTGCGCCGCCGCACGGACGGCATGCGGCCCCTGCTCGATCGCGTGCTCGGCGCCCGGCAGTTGATGCAGCGCCACGGCATCGCGTTGATCGCGCAGACGATCGTCTTCGCCATGGCGCTCGCGATGCAGGACTGGCGCTGAGCCATGGATCGCCAGGAGCCCTGTTCATGAATGCCCCCGCCCCAGGCCTGCCGCGGCAGGTGGCCGCCGTCGTGTCGGCCTGGCTGATCGTGCTCGTCGCCCGGCTGCTGACCGGCGTGCGCGCCATCTGGAGCGGCACCGGCCCCAAGGCCGAGCAGACCCTCTACTTCGCCAACCACACCAGCCACGGCGACTTCGTGCTGCTGTGGGCCACGCTGCCCCCCGATCTGCGCGCGCTCACGCGCCCGGTGGCGGGGCAGGACTATTGGGAGGCCTCGGCGCTGCGCCACTTCATTGGCCGGGACGTGTTCAACGCACTGATGATCCGGCGCGACGGCAGCGCCGCGCGGAACAGCACCGAGGCAGCCCTCGATCCCGTCGAGCAGATGGCCGAGGCGCTGCAGGCCGGAGACTCGCTGATCATGTTCCCCGAGGGCACCCGCAACATCGGAGAGGAGGTCCTGCTGCCGCTGAAAAGCGGCCTCTACCACCTCGCACGCGCCTGCCCGCAGGTGCGGCTGGTGCCGGTGTGGATCGAGAACCTCAAGCGCGTGCTGCCCAAGGGCACGCTGGTGCCGGTGCCGCTGGCCTGCACGGTGCGCTATGGCGCGCCGATCGCGCTGGCAGAGGGCGAAGACAAGGCGGCGTTCATCGCGCGCGCTCGTGCTGCCATGCTCGACCTCCGCCCCGAATACGACCGCGCGGAGGCTGCGTGACCGTGACTGCCTCCCCTCATGCCACCTGGATGCTGTTCGGCGGCGTCGCCGCCGTCCTGATCCTCGCCTCGGCCGTCGGCGCGCTGCTCAAGTGGCGCGTCGCGCAAGGCCAGCCCCATGCCGTGATCGACAACCTCAACGCGCGCGTGAACGCGTGGTGGGTGATGGTCGCGGTGATCGGCCTGGCCTTTGCGCTCGGCAAGGGCGGCGTCATCGTCCTGTTCCACCTGATCTCCTTCTACGCGCTGCGCGAGTTCATGAGCCTGGCCTACACGCGCCGCGGCGACCATCATGCAATCGCGGTGGCGTTCTTCGTCGCGCTGCCGGTGCAGTACTTCCTGATCTGGATCGAGTGGTACGGGCTCTATGCCATCTTCATTCCGGTCTACGCCTTCCTCGTGCTGCCCATCCTCGCCGCGGTCGGGGGCGACACCAAGCGCTTCCTGGAGCGCACGTCCAAGGTGCAGTGGGGGCTGATGGTGTGCGTGTTCTGCATCAGCCATGTGCCGGCACTGCTGACGCTGCCGATCCCCGGATTCGAGGGCCGAAACCTGCTCCTCATCGCCTTCCTCGTGATCGTGGTGCAGGGCAGCGACGTGCTGCAGTACGTATGGGGCAAACTCTTGGGCAGGCGCAAGGTGGCGCCCGAACTCTCGCCTTCCAAGACCTGGGAAGGCCTGGTCGGCGGCGTTGCCAGCGCGACTGCGCTGGGCGCGGCCCTCTACTGGGCCACGCCCTTCAACCCATGGCAGGCGGCGCTGATGGCGCTCACCATCTGCATGATGGGATTCTTCGGCGGCCTCGTGATGTCGGCCATCAAGCGGGACCGCGGCGTCAAGGACTGGGGCACCATGATCGAGGGCCACGGCGGCATGCTGGACCGGCTCGACTCGGTGATCTTCGCGGCGCCGATCTACTTTCATGCGCTGCGGTATGGGTGGACACCTTGAGGGCCGGCAAGTCTTAGTGTTACTTTGCAAGCGCCTTCAGCGCGAGCTTGATCCCTTCCCCCACCCCCACGTCCTTCGGCAGCGCCTTGAGCGCCGCCGCTGCCTCCCGATCGCTGTAGCCCAGCGCGAGCAGCGCCTGCAGGATGTCGGCCTGCGCATCGGTGGCTGCATGCGCGGGTGCACCGATGTCGGCACCGAGCTTGCCCTTGAGCTCCAGCAGCAAACGCTCGGCCGTCTTCTTGCCGATACCGGGGATCTTCACCAGCCGCCCTGCCTCCTGCAGCGTGACGGCCTGCGACAGCTCCCCCACGCTCATGCCGCTCAGCAAGCCCAGTGCCGTGCGAGGCCCGACGCCGGAAATCTTGATCAGCTGGCGGAAGGCAGCGCGCTCCTCTGCGGAGCCGAAGCCGTAGAGGATCTGCGCGTCCTCGCGGACCACGAAGTGCGTCAGCAACGAAACGCGCTCGCCTGCCGAGGGCAGGTTGTAGAAGGTGCTCATCGGCACGTCGACTTCGTAGCCCACGCCGTTGCAGTCCACCACCACCTGTGGCGGGTTGCGCTCGGCCAGGATGCCGGTGAGTTTGCCTATCATGGGTGCCCTTCTCGCTTTTGAAAATGAAATCCGCGTGATTCTGCGACACACCTTCGCCCCGCCCAACAACACCCGCCTGAGCCACCTCTGCGGGCCCCTGGACGCGCACCTGCGGCGCATCGAAGAGGCGCTGGACGTCAAGGTTGCGCACCGGCACGAGCAGTTCAAGGTCGAAGGCCACAAGGAAAATGCGCAGCGCGCGATGGACGTCCTGCAGGCGCTCTATGAAATTGCGCAGCGCCCGATCGATGCTGCGGTGGTGCAGCTCACGCTCGCGGGCGACAGCACGCTGGGCGAGGCCGAGGATGGCGCGGTCAAGCTCGCCACGCGGCGTACCGACCTGCGCGCGCGCACGCCCAACCAGAGCGTCTATCTGCACAACATCGCCGAGCACGACATCACGCTGGGGATCGGCCCGGCCGGTACCGGCAAGACCTACCTGGCCGTGGCCAGCGCCGTCGATGCGCTGGAACGCAGCGCGGTGCAGCGCATCGTGCTCACGCGACCGGCCGTGGAGGCCGGCGAGCGGCTCGGCTTCCTGCCGGGCGACCTGACGCAGAAGGTCGATCCCTACTTGCGTCCGCTGTACGACGCGCTCTACGACCTGATGGGCTTCGACCGCGTGCAGAAGGCGTTCGAGCGCAACGCGCTGGAGATTGCGCCGCTGGCCTTCATGCGCGGGCGCACGCTCAACAATGCCTTCGTGATCCTCGACGAGGCCCAGAACACCACGCCCGAGCAGATGAAGATGTTCCTCACGCGCATCGGCTTCGGCGCCAAGGCGGTGGTCACCGGCGACGTCAGCCAGATCGACCTGCCCAAGGCCCAGCTGAGCGGCCTCATCGATGCCGAGCGTGTGCTCAGGCGGGTCAACGGCATCGCCATCACGCATTTCACCAGTGCGGACGTGGTGCGGCATCCACTCGTGGCTCGCATCATCGACGCCTACGACGGCGCGCGAAAGCGCGCAGGCACGCGCTGATGGCGCTGGCCGGCTTGTCGCTGTCGCTCCAGTTCGCGCGCTTTCGCGAGGTGGCGCGCCATCGCGCCGCGCTGCCGCGGCACCGTGTCGCGCGCTGGATCCGGCATGCCCTCGAGGCCGATGGCGAGATCACGGTGCGCATCGTCGATGCCGAGGAAGGCCAGCAGCTCAACCGAGAGTTCCGCGGCAAGGACTACGCGACGAACGTGCTGACCTTCGACTACGCGCAGCGACCGGTTGTCCTGGCCGACCTGGTGCTGTGCGCGCCGGTCGTCGCGCGCGAGGCGAAGGATCAGCGCAAGACCCTCGCCGCGCACTACGCGCACCTGCTGGTGCACGGCACGCTGCACGCGCAGGGCTGGGACCACGAGACCGGCGAGGCTGACGCCCAGGCGATGGAGGCGCGCGAGATCGAGATCCTTGCGCGCCTCGGGATCAAGAATCCCTATTGACTATGCAATCTGCAGCGGGATGGTGACTGGTCCGTCGTTCACCAGCCGCACCTGCATGTCCGCGCCGAATTCCCCGGTGGCGACCACCGGATGCGCCGCCCGCGCCTGGGCGACGAAATACGTGTAGAGCCGCCGCCCCTCGTCAGGCGGCGCAGCCTGGGTGAAGCTGGGCCGGTTGCCGCCACTGGCATCGGCCGCCAGCGTGAACTGGCTGACCACCAGCAGTCCGCCGCCCGTGTCCTGCACGCTGCGGTTCATCTTGCCGGCCTCGTCCGAAAAGATGCGCAGCCTGAGGATCTTCGCCAGCATCCTGTCCGCCTGCGCCTCGCCATCGCCGCGTTCGGCGCACAGCAGCACCAGCAGGCCGGGCCCCACGGCGCCGACGGTGCGGCCCGCGATGTCGACGCGCGCCTCGGCCACGCGCTGCAGCAATGCCTTCACAGGGGGGTCTCCTCGATCTGCGTGGCGCGGGCCTCCATGCCCAGCGGCAGCAGCTGGATGGTCACGCGCAGCCCGGGCACGGCATCCATCAGGGCCTGCTCGACCGCGTCGCGCAGGTCCGCGGCGCGCTGCAGCGGCCATTCGCCGGGTACATGCATGTGCAGGTCGGCGAAGCGGCGCTGGCCGGCGCGGCGGGTGGCGATGTCGTCGAAACGCAGTTCCCGGCCTTCGGGCACGCTGGCAGCAAAATGCTCCAGCGCGGCATGCAGCTGCGCCTGCGACTCGGGGTCGAGCGCCTCGTCCATCAGGCCCTGCGAGGAGCGCCAGACCAGCTTCACACCCTCGCGCGCGATGTTGAGCGCCACGCCGATCGCGAGCAGGGGGTCGAGCCAGAGCCACCCCGTCAGTCCGACCGCGACGATGCCGACCAGCACCCCGGCCGAGGTCCATACGTCCGCCACGAGGTGCTTCGCATCCGCTTCGAGCGCTATGGAGCGGTGGGTGCGCGCCGCGCGGAACAGCGCGAAGGCCAACGCCGCATTCAGCGCGGAGCTGAGCACCGACAGCACCAGGCCCCAGCCCAATTGCTGCAACGGCTCGGGCGAGAGCAGGCGGACGATGGCCGCCCACACGATGGCCGCGGCCGCCGCGATGATCAGGACGCCTTCGAAGCCGGAGGAGAAATACTCGGCCTTGTGATGGCCGTACGGATGGTCCGCATCGGCCGGGCGCGCCGCGATCGTGACCATCGCCAGCGCGAACATCGCGCTGGCCAGGTTCACGAAGGACTCCATGGCGTCGGAGATCAGCCCCATGGAATTGGTCAGCCAGCCGGCCGCGCCCTTCAGCACAATGGTGGCCAGCGCGACCGCGATCGAGATGCGCAGCAGCAGCTTCGGGCTCAACGCCCCGGACAATGAAGAGGGAACCAGGAACGACAAGAAGCAATCAGACAGGCGCCGCAGCGGGACGCCAATTATGAGGTTCTGAGGTTCGGTTCGTACGCGCCGCGCGCTCGCGTACCATCTTCTGGCCAATCGAGAATTTCTTGCTGTACAAAATGAATGACAAATGCCTTGCCACGATGCTGTGTGGCCTTCTCTTGTTCAGCGCCGGTGCGCTCGCACAGACCACGCCAGCATCCTCCGCAGGGCCTGGCGTACCGTCCGCCGCCGCCGAGCACGCCGGCATCCTCAAGTCCGTGCGCGGCAAGGTTCTGCTGCTGGGCGCCGACGGCAGTGCACGGCCGGCCCAGGCCGGCGATCCCATCGCACCGATCGATCGTCTCCAGACGGATGCCGACTCTGCCGCCAGCCTGGTGCTGCGCGACGGCACGACGCTGGTCGTCGGGCCCTCGTCGAGGCTCGATCTCAAGCAGTTCCATTTTGATTCGACGACGCGCGATGGCGGCCTGCTGGTGTCGCTGCTGCGCGGCTCGCTGCGCATGGTCACCGGGCTGATCGGCAAGACCCAGCCCGATGCAGTGCGCGTGGAGACCCAGACCGCCACGATCGGCATCCGCGGCACGGATTTCATCGTGGAGGCGGACGCCGCGCAGTGATGGTGCAGCCCCGCCCCGCCGTTCTCGCCGCCGCACTGTCGGCCGCGCTGCTCGCAGCCTGCGCTGCGCCATTCACCACGCGCGTGATCCTGCTGCCACAGGCAGACGGCTCGGCCTCGGCCGTCGTCGTGCGTGCCAACAATGACGACGAACGGACGCTGTCCCAGCCTTATCAGCGTGCGACCGCCAGGAACCGCGGCGCGCCGGTGATCGACCAGGTCGATTCGGCCCGCCTGCAGACCGAGCACAAGGCGCTCTTCGAAATGATGCCGGAGCCGGTGCTGAACTACACCGTGTACTTCGATGTCGGCGGCCTGGTCCTCACCGGCTCTTCGCAGATCGCGATGAACGACGCTCTCAAGGCGGCGCTCGCGCGCAGCGGCGGCGAGATCGTGGTGACGGGGCACACCGACACGCTCGGCTCCTCGGCGCGCAACGACGAACTGTCGCGGCGCCGGGCCGAGCAGGTCAGGCAAGTGTTCCTGGCGCAAGGCTTCCCCGCCCATCGGATCGAGGTGGTGGGCCGCGGCGAGCGCGACCTGGCGATCCGGACGGCCGACGAGGTCGAAGAGCCGCGCAACCGTCGAGTCACCATCGACGTCCGCTAGGAACCGCAGCCGTCAGCTGAGCGTGACGCGCGCGAACTTCCGCTTGCCGACCTGCACGACGTAAGTACCAGGGGCCAGCTTGAGCCCCTTGTCGACGACCACGCCGGAGTCCACCCGCACCCCGCCGCCGTCGATCAAGCGGTTGCCCTCCGAAGTCGACGGCGCCAGGCCCGTCTGCTTGAGCAGTTGCGCAATGCCCAACGGGGCGCCCGAAAGCGAAACCTCTGGAATCTCGTCCGGCACGCCGCCCTTGCTGCGGTTGATGAAGTCCTGCTCCGCCGCTTCCGCCGCAGCAGTGCTGTGGAAGCGGGCGGTGATCTCCTTGGCCAGCGCGACCTTTGCATCCTTCGGGTTGCGGCCGCCATCGACTTCGGCCTTCAACGCCGCAATTTCTGCCAGCGAGCGGAAGGACAGCAGCGTGTACCAGCGCCACATGAGCTCGTCCGAGATCGACAGCACCTTGGCGAACATGGTGTTGGCGTCCTCGCTGATGCCGATGTAGTTGTTCTTGCTTTTCGACATCTTCTCGATGCCGTCCAGCCCCTCGAGCAACGGCATCGTGAGGATGCACTGCGGCTCCTGGCCGTATTCCTGCTGCAGATGGCGGCCGACCAGCAGGTTGAATTTCTGGTCAGTGCCGCCCAGCTCGAGGTCGGATTTGAGCGCCACAGAGTCGTAACCCTGCATCAGCGGGTAGAGGAATTCATGCACCGAAATCGACTGCCCGGCCTTGAAGCGCTTGCTGAAGTCGTCGCGCTCCATCATGCGCGCGACCGTGTACTTCGCTGCCAGCTGGATCATTCCGCGTGCGCCCAACGGGTCACTCCACTCGGAGTTGTAACGAATCTCGGTCTTCGAGGGGTCCAGCACCAGGCTGGCCTGGCGGTAGTAGGTCTGCGCGTTGGCCTCGATCTGCTCGCGCGAAAGTGGAGGGCGGGTGCTGTTGCGGCCCGAAGGGTCGCCGATGGTGGTCGTGAAGTCACCGATCAGGAAGATCACCGTATGGCCCAGATCCTGCAACTGGCGCATCTTGTTGAGCACCACGGTGTGTCCGATGTGGATGTCTGGCGCCGTCGGATCGAGCCCGAGCTTGATGCGCAAGGGGCGGCCGGTGGACTCCGAGCGTTCGAGCTTCTTTACCCACTCGTCCTGAGGCAAGAGTTCATCGGTGCCACGAAGTGAAACTTCGAGGGCTCGTCCTACACCTTCTGACAGACTTGTGGTTGTAACAAAACCCGGTTTCATGGCTATTTGCGGCAGTTTTTCGTATGTCCGAAGCTATACTTGCCCCGACTTTTTCAAGCGCCGGATTCTAAGCGGCGCTTTTTCCGCTCCGCCCTGCCGCCCGTCTGACACGGCTTCTCGCAGCGCGGATTTGCAGAACCTGAGCTGGAATTCGTAGTTTTGATCAACGGCATCTTGGCCGCCGAAGAAGCGCTTGCTTCCCGGCTGGCTCACACATTCCGGACATACCCCCGGCAGATCACGGCGGCCATTGCTGCCCTGCTGCTGTCCGCCGGCGGCGGTGCCTTCGCTGTCGCTTCGCTCGGTCCTGATGCGTCCGAACTGCCCGTGAAGCAGGTGTTCGAGACGGTCAAGCCGCTGGCTTTCGAGAACCAGCTGGAAGCGCTCGATACCCACGGCTTCACCCTCTTTCGCACGGAGATCACCCGCTCGAGCGACACCGCCGAGGCGCTGCTGCGGCGCCTGGGCATTGCGGACGATGCGGCGGCGGCCTTCGTGCGCGGCAATCCCGAGGCGCGCGTGGCACTGCTCGGCCGCGCGGGCCGCACTGTGACGGCCGAAGCCAGCCAAGACAACACGTTGCAGAAGCTCAGCGCCCGCTGGATGCCTGACGGCGACGGCGGCTTCAAGCGCCTGGTGATCGAAAAAGTCGGCGGTGGCTTTCACGCCCGTACCGAAACCGATGCCTTGACCCCGGGCACCCGGCTCGCCAGCGGCATCGTCCGCAGCTCTCTTTTCGCGGCGACCGACGATGCGCGCATTCCCGATTCCGTCGCGAGCCAGCTGGCGGACATCTTCTCCGGCGACGTCGACTTCCGTTCGCTGCGCAAGGGCGACCGTTTCGCGGTCGTCTACGAGACCTTCGACGCCGATGGCCAAACGCTGCGCAGCGGCCGCGTGCTGTCCGCAGAGTTCGAGACCAACGGCAAGCTCCACCAGGCGCTGTGGTTTCAGGAACCCGGCCAGAAGGGCGCTTACTACCGTCCCAATGGCGACAGCTTGCGCCGCGCATACCTGAACTTTCCGGTCGAGTTCACGCGCGTATCGAGCGGTTTCGCAAGCCGCATGCACCCCATCCTCAACACCTGGCGCCAGCACAATGGCGTCGACTACGCGGCCCCGACCGGCACGGCGGTGCGCACCGTCGGCGACGGAACCGTGGAGTTCGCAGGTACGCAGAGCGGGTACGGCAACATCGTGATCGTGAACCACCGAAACAACCAGCAGACGGCCTATGCGCACCTCAGCCGCATCGACGTGAAGGCCGGCCAGACCCTGACTCAGGGCCAGACGTTGGGCGCCGTCGGCTCGACCGGCTGGGCGACCGGCCCGCACCTGCACTTCGAGTTCCGGATCAACGGCGAGTACCACGATCCCACGACCATCGCCCAGCAGGACAGCGGGGCGCCAATCTCGCCGGCTGCGCGACCTTCGTTCGACCGTTTGGCAGTCGCGACCCGCACCGAACTGGCCGCAGCGTTCTCCGTTGTCCAGGCCAGCGCCGACTGAGCGCTCGCCCCTCCGGCATGGCTGAAGAGCTCTTCATCGGCCTGATGTCCGGCACCTCGCTCGACGGCGTCGACGGTGTCCTGGCCGACTTCTCCGGGGGGCGCATCGCAGTGCGGGCCCACGCAGTGGCGAGCTTTCCGGTTTCGCTGCGCGCCGAGCTGTTGGCGCTCAACTCCCTCGGCGGCGACAACGAGTTGCATCGCGCGGCCTTGGCTGGAAACGGTCTTGCACGGGTCTATGCCGAGGTGGTCGAGCAGTTGCTCGCCGACACCGGCACCGCGCCCGTGGCCGTGGCCGCCATCGGCGCGCACGGGCAAACCGTGCGGCACCGGCCCGGCGAATTCGATGATCTCGGCTATACCCTGCAGATCAACAACCCCTCGCTGCTTGCGGAGCTCACTGGCATCTGCGTCGTGGCCGACTTCCGCAGCCGTGACCTCGCGGCCGGGGGCCAGGGCGCGCCGCTGGTGCCTGGTTTCCACCGGGCGCTGTTCGCGCGCGACGAGGAGGCGGTGGCGGTACTCAATATCGGGGGCATTTCCAATCTGAGTCTGCTGCCGGCCGGCAGCGGAACGGTCCTGGGCTTCGACTGCGGCCCCGGCAACGCACTCCTCGACCACTGGTGCCAGAGTCACATCGGCCAGCCTTTTGATACTGGCGGACGCTGGGCGGCAACGGGTCGCGTGCTGCCCGAGCTGCTCTCAAGGTGCCTGACGGACGCCTACTTCACCAAACCACCGCCCAAGAGCACCGGCCGCGACCTGTTCAACCCGACTTGGCTGGCCGCCTGCCTGGCGGGCGCTGAAGCGCAACCGGCTGATGTGCAGGCCACGCTGGCCGAACTGACGGCGCAGGTGTGCGCCACCGAGCTGCAGCGCCATGGCAAGGACATCCGCCTGCTGGTCATCTGCGGCGGCGGTGCGCTCAACGAGCACCTGATGGGCCGCTTGCGAGCCCTGCTGCCTGCGGTGCAGGTGCTCTCCTCTGCCGAGCTCGGCCTGCCGCCCCAGCAGGTCGAAGCGGCCGCCTTTGCATGGCTGGCGCGCAGCACGATGCGCCGGGAACCCGGTAACCTCGCGAGCGTCACGGGCGCGCGCGGGGCCCGTGTGCTGGGCGCGATCTACCCCGCTTGAATTGCCATTAGTGCTGGCCCGAGACCTCGGGCTGCTCGGGTTGGACTGCCCTTGCGTGCGGCGGCAGATGCCAGAAAATCAAGGCCGAGGCCACGGTGATGAGCCCCATGCTCGCAAAGGTCGCCTGGAAAGCATGCAGCGTGGCCAGTGCATCGAGGCTGCCAAATACATCGGTGTACCCTGCCAACACTGCGCTGGCACCCGCGACACCCAGGCTCATCGCCAGCATCTGCACCATCGACAGGAGGCTGTTGCCGCTGCTCGCCATTCCTTCGCTGAGGTCGCGCAAGGTCACTGTGTTCATCGCCGTGAACTGCAGCGAATTGACGGCACCGAAAGCCAGCAGTTGCAAGACGTGCATTGCGAGCGGCTGCGTCGGCGCTGCCAGGCCGAAGCTGGCCATGGTGAGCCCGACCAGCGCGGTATTGACCACCAGCACGCGGCGATAGCCAAAGCGGGTGATCAGCGGCGCAGCGGCCCGCTTCATCGCCATGCCGGCGAGCGCGATCGGCAGCATCATCAGCCCGGCCCTGAGCGGTGTGTAGCCCATCGACACCTGCAGCAGCAGGGGAACCAGGAAGGGCATGCAACTGCTGCCCAGGCGCGAGAACAGGTTACCCAGCAGGCCGATGCCGAGTGTCGGAATGCCGAAGAGCGAAGGGTCGAAGAGGGGGTCCGGCCGGCGAAGCGCATGCAGCCAGTAGGCAGTGATGCTGGCAAAGCCGAACACAAGCAGCAGCAGCACGCCAGCCTGGCGCAGGCCCAGTCCTGAAACACCATCGAGTGCCAGCGAGACGGCGACCATGCCGAAGGCTAGCATGGCGTAGCCTGCGCCGTCGAAAGGCCGCTGCTGCACCGCCCGCAGGTCCGGCATCAGCCTGAGTGTGGCGAGGCAGCCCGCCAGGCCGACGGGCACGTTGATCAAGAAGATCCAGTGCCAGGAGGCGTACTGCACCAGCCAACCGCCGAGCGTGGGGCCCAGGAGTGGCCCGATCAGCCCCGGAATCGCGACAAAACTCATGGCGGCCAGGAACTCCGCGCGCGGCACCGTGCGCAGCAGCGCCAGCCGCCCTACCGGCAGCAGAAGCGCGCCGCCGAGCCCCTGCAGCACCCGGGCAGCCACCAGCGGGCCGATGCTGCGCGACAACGCGCAGGCCACCGAGCCGAGCACGAAGAGCACGATGGCCGAGAAGAATACGCGCCGGGTTCCGAAGCGGTCGGCGATCCAGCCGGAGGCCGGGATCAGCATCGCCATGGTCAGCGAATAAGCCACGACCACCGACTGCATCCTCAGCGGGCTCTCGCCCAGGCTCGCGGCCATGGCCGGCAGCGCGGTGTTGATGATGGTGGCGTCCAGCGTCTGCATGAAGAAGCCGACGGCGACCAACCACAGCAGACTCGTGCGCGTGGAAACGGAGTTGCTCATGGGGAGAACGACGCGCAGCAAAAAGCCGCCCGAAGGCGGCTTTTTGCTTGCGCAGCTAACAATGCATCAGGCCGAGAAGCTGGACCCGCAGCCGCAAGTGCTGGTGGCGTTCGGGTTCTTGATCACGAACTGGGCTCCTTGCAGGTCTTCCTTGTAGTCGATCTCGGCGCCGACAAGGTATTGGTAGCTCATGGCATCGATCAACAGCGACACGCCATTCTTGGTCATCGTCGTGTCGTCCTCGTTCACGATCTCGTCGAAGGTGAAGCCGTACTGGAAGCCCGAGCAGCCACCGCCTTGGACGAAGACGCGCAGCTTGAGATCGGGGTTGCCCTCCTCGGCGATCAGGTCGGCCACCTTGGCGGCCGCGCTGTCGGTGAAGATGATCGGCTCGGGCATCTGGGTTTGAATATTTTCAGCAACGGCGCTCATAACTGGAGAACTCCTGTGGAGGGGCCGAACGGGGCGGCCAACCGAAGAATGCTACTGCAATAACCAAAAAGCCGCCCGAAGGCGGCTTTTTGGCAGTACGGGCCATAAGCCCAAGGCAATCGGCGGACCGATCAGCGCTTCGAGAACTGCTTGCGGCGGCGTGCGGAATGCAGACCGACCTTCTTGCGCTCCACCTCGCGGGCGTCGCGAGTCACGAAACCGGCCTGGCTCAACACCGGCTTCAGCGAGGCGTCATAGTCGATCAGCGCACGGGTGATGCCGTGGCGCGTGGCGCCCGCCTGGCCCGATTCGCCGCCACCCGCCACATTGACCATGATGTCGAAGCTTTCGACGTTGTCGGTCAGGAAAAGCGGTTGCTTGGCAATCATGATCGAGGTTTCGCGGCCGAAGAACTCAGTGATGTCCTTGCCGTTGACCGTGATCTTGCCGGAGCCTTTTTTCAGAAACACGCGGGCGACGCTCGATTTGCGACGGCCGGTGCCATTGTTCCATTCACCAATCATTCTCAAGGCTCCTTAGAGTTCCAGCACTTTGGGCTGTTGGGCGGTGTGCGGATGCTCTGCACCGCCGTACACCTTGAGTTTCTTGATCATGGCGTAACCGAGCGGACCCTTGGGCAGCATGCCCTTGACCGCCTTTTCCAGGGCGCGGCCGGGATGCTTGGCTTGCATGTCGCGGAAGTTGGTGGCCGTGATGCCGCCGGGGTAGCCCGAATGGCGGTAGTAGACCTTGTCAAGCGGCTTGGCGCCGGTGACACGCAGCTGGGCTGCGTTGATGATGACGATGAAGTCACCGGTATCGACGTGAGGCGTGTAAATGGCCTTGTGTTTGCCGCGTAGACGGAGAGCAACTTCGCTGGCTACTCGTCCGAGGACCTTGTCGGTCGCGTCAATCACAAACCACTCGTGCGTCACGTCAGCGGGCTTGGCGCTGAACGTTTTGGTCATGAGTTTTCCTTGAAGGGAAAGTGGTTTGGCGGGCCCTTTTCCACGGTCGGCGTTCCTCTGTCGGGAATCTCTTAGGTGGGGTCATGCTCCGCCGCGGGGCCACAAAACGCTGCGAAGCCCACGATTATACAAAGATTGGTCCGCAGCGGGCCCTGGAAGACCCAGGGCAGTTACCATGCCTCCATGTTCAGCTACCGCCACGCCTTCCATGCCGGCAATCACGCCGACGTGCTCAAGCACACGGTGCTGATCGCTGCGCTCGAGCACCTGGTCGAGAAGGACACCCCGCTCACGGTGGTAGACACGCACGCTGGCGCCGGGCTGTACCGCCTTGACGGCGACTACGCCGGCACCAGCGGCGAGGCCGCTGAAGGGGTGCTGCGGCTGCTCTCGGACACAGCCAAGCCCAAGCCCGACGAGGCGCCGCTCGCCGATGCCCTGGCGCGCTATCTTGCAGTCATACGAGCTTTCAATCCAAAGGGCGGCGCGCGCATCTACCCGGGCTCGCCCTTCATCGTCCATCACCTGCTGCGCGAGCACGACAAGCTCAAGCTCTTCGAACTGCATCCCACCGACGCGCGCACTCTAGGTGCCAACATCGCCCAGCTCGAGGCCGGCCGCCAGATCGCGGTGCTGCGCGACGACGGGTTCGGCAGCGCCACCAAGTTCCTGCCGCCACCTTCGCGTCGGGCGCTGGTGCTCTGCGATCCCAGCTACGAGATCAAGAGCGACTACGCACGGGTGCTTGACTTCATCGCCGAGGCGCTCAAGCGCTTCGCGACGGGCACCTATGCGATCTGGCACCCGATCATTCCACGGCCCGAGGCGCACGATCTGCCGCGCCGGCTCAAGACGCTGGCCACCAGGGCCGGCAAGCCCTGGCTGCACGCCACCTTGACCGTCAAGTCGAGCAAGATCCTGACCGACGCCTCCGGCGTCCAGCACCGTCCGGGGCTGCCCGCGAGCGGCATGTTCCTCATCAACCCGCCTTTTACGCTGAAGGCCCAGCTCGAAGCCGCCCTGCCCCAGATGGCGCAGCGGCTCGCGCAGGACCGCCACGCTGCCTTCTCGCTCGACAGCGGCGGCTGAGCCGCGATCTTCAGCGCCGCAAGCGCGGCGGCACCTCTCGGATCCGTCGTCGGGACGACGGGTTCGCGGCGGGCTTCGCTGCCTTGGCTTCCGGCGGCGGCGCATCGCTCGCGACGGGATCGATTTCCGTATCACCGCAACGCGTGCTGTTCTTGTCGATGATCGACAAAGCCACCTGCTTGATCCCCAGCCCGAGCATGTCCAGTGCATCCGCCGCAGCGCGGCTGAGGTCGATGATGCGGCCGGCCGAATAGGGCCCGCGGTCGTTGATACGAACCAGCACCTCGCGGCCGTTGACCAGGCTGCGCACGCAGACGCGGGTGTTGAAGGGCAGCGTCCGGTGGGCCGCGGTCATGGCCGTCATGTCGAAGCGCTCGCCGTTGGCGGTCTTGCGCTGATGAAACTGGATGCCGTACCAGGAGGCGCCGCCGCGCTCGAAGATCTCGCGCGGCCCTGTGTCTCCAGGCACGCCGTCGTCCTCGGCCGCGCCCGACACCGCAAGGTCGTAGCGCACCGAAGGCACCTGGGAGCGCGGCGGTGCACCGGGCGGCAGCGCAGGCTGGCGGGCCAAAGGGCGCAGGCCGGTGCCGCTTTCGCCGTTCGAAGAGGTCGGCGCGGGAGGCGGCGCGGGCTGCTGCGTGGTGCAAGCGGCCAGCGCAGCGGCCGCCAGGACCAGCGCAATTCCTTTTGCGAGCCGCAGCCCGCTCATCCTTTCCAGCCCAGCCGCTCCAGCAACGCGAGCGTCGCCGCCGACTGGTTCATGGTGTAGAAGTGCATGGCCGGCGCGCCGCCGCTCGCCAGCCGCGCGCACAGCTCGGTCACCACGTCGAGGCCGAAGGCCTTGATCGAGGCGGTGTCGTCGCCGAAGCCCTGCAGCCGCAGCCGGATCCAGCGGGGGATCTCGGCGCCGCAGGCATCGGAGAAGCGCATCAGCTGGGTGGAGCTGGTGATCGGCATGATGCCCGGGACGATCGGGGTATCGAGTCCGAGCTTGCGCGCCTCTTCGACGAACCTGAAATACGCCTCCGGACTGAAGAAGTACTGCGTGATCGCGGCGTCGGCCCCCGCGCGCACCTTCGCGGCGAAGGCCTGCAGGTCGGCCTCGGGCGAGCGCGCTTGCGGATGCACTTCGGGATAGCACGCGACCTCGATACGGAAATCGCGGCCGGTCTCCTCGCGAATGAAGCCGACCAGGTCGCTCGCATAGTGGAATTCGCCCCCCATGCCGTAGCCGCTGGGCAGGTCCCCGCGCAGCGCCACCAGGCGCTTGACGCCCATGGCCTTGAGCTCTTTCAGCTGCTCGCGCACGGTCGTGCGAGTGGCGCCGATACAGGAGAAATGGCAGGCGGCGTCGACCCCCTCGCCGAGGATCTCGCGCACCGTGCCGAAGGTGCCCTCGTGCGTCGAACCGCCAGCCCCATAGGTCACCGAGCAGAATTCGGGTCGCTGTACATAGAGCTGCTGGCGCACCGCGCGCAGCTTGACCGCACCTTCGGGCGTCTTGGGCGGAAAGAATTCAAAGCTCAACGGAAGGCGCACGGCCGGCTCCTGGTGGGCCGCTCGCAAAAGCGGCATGAATGAAGAATTCGCGGTTGCCGTCACCACCTGCGATCGGACTGTCGAACCAGCCCCGCACTTGCAGGCCGAGCGCATCGCAGGCCGCGCGCAGGCGCTGCTCGACCACCGGATAGAGCGAGGCATCGCGCACGATACCGCCCTTGCCGACCTGGCCTGGCTGCAATTCGAATTGAGGCTTGACCAGCATCAGGAGTTCGCCTGTCGCGGCGAGCAGAGGAACCAGGGCAGGCAGCACAAGCGTGAGCGAGATGAAGGACAAATCGCCGACGATCAGGTCGAACTGCGGCGCCGCCGGCGCTGCCGCGTCCCAGGCCGAGGCATCGAGCACGCGCGCATTCACGCCCTCGACCGCGGTGACGCGCGCATCTTCGCGCAGCCGCGGATGCAGCTGGCCGTGCCCGACGTCTACGCCCACCACGTGCGCAGCCCCTTGCTGCAGCAGGCAGTCGGTGAAGCCGCCGGTCGACTGGCCGACGTCGAGGCAGCGCCTACCGCGCACCTCGATGCCGGCCGCGGCCAGCGCTCCCTCGAGCTTGAGCCCGCCTCGCGAGACATAACGCGCTTCGGCGGGGTCGAGCAGCTCGAGCTCCGCATCCTTCGGCAGGTCCTCGCCGTTCTTGCCCACCGTGCGCCAGCACGCACCGTCCCGCCAACGCAGGCCCCCTGCGATCAAGCGCGCGGCCTGCGAACGGGAAGCAGCCAGGCCGCGTTCGACGAGCAACTGATCGGCGCGCACGGTATTGCGCGGCCTCCGCTCAATAGCGGTAGCTGTCCGGCTTGTAGGGACCGTTCTTGTTCACGCCGATGTACGCGGCCTGCGCGTCCGTCAGCACGGTGAGTTCGGCCCTGAGCTTTGACAGCTGCAGCCGCGCGACCTTCTCGTCCAGGTGCTTGGGCAGGACGTAGACCTTCCCGGCCTGGTAGGCGTCGGGCTTGGTGAAGAGCTCGATCTGCGCGATCGTCTGGTTGGCGAAGGAAGAGCTCATCACATAGCTCGGATGCCCGGTGCCGCAGCCCAGGTTCACCAGCCGGCCCTTGGCCAGCAGGATGATGCGCTTGCCGTCCGGGAAGATCACATGGTCGACCTGCGGCTTGATCTCTTCCCACTCGTACTTCTCGAGCGAGGCGACCTCGATCTCGTTGTCGAAGTGGCCGATGTTGCAGACGATCGCCTGGTCCTTCATCGCCACCATGTGGGCGTGCGTGATGACGTCCTTGTTGCCGGTAGTCGTGACGAAGATGTCCGCCTTGTCGGCGGCATATTCCATGGTGACGACGCGGTAGCCTTCCATCGCTGCCTGCAGCGCGTTGATGGGGTCGATCTCGGTCACCCACACCTGGGCGCTGAGCGCGCGCAGCGCCTGGGCCGAGCCCTTGCCAACGTCGCCGTAGCCTGCCACCACCGCCACCTTGCCGGCGATCATCACGTCGGTCGCGCGCTTGATGCCGTCCACCAGCGACTCGCGGCAACCGTAGAGGTTGTCGAACTTGCTCTTGGTTACCGAGTCGTTCACGTTGATGGCGCGGAACAGCAGCGTGCCCTTGGCGGCCATTTCGTTGAGGCGGTGCACGCCGGTGGTGGTCTCCTCGGTCACGCCGATGATCTCGGCCGACTTGCGGGTGTACCAGGTGGGGTCGACGGCCAGCTTGGCCTTGATCGCGGCGTAAAGGATGCGCTCCTCGTCGCTGGTCGGGTTCGCCAGCACGCCCTGGTCCTTCTCGGCCTTCTGGCCCAGGTGCATCAGCAGCGTGGCGTCGCCGCCGTCGTCGAGGATCATGTTCGGGCCTTCGCCGGCAGCGCCTTTCTGGCCGAAGTCGAAGATGCGATGGGTGTAGTCCCAGTAATCCTCCAGCGACTCTCCCTTGACCGCGAAGACCGGCGTGCCGGCGGCAGCGATCGCGGCGGCCGCGTGATCCTGCGTCGAGAAGATGTTGCAAGACGCCCAGCGCACGGTCGCACCCAGCGCCTGCAGCGTCTCGATCAGCACCGCGGTCTGGATCGTCATGTGCAGCGAGCCGGTGATGCGTGCACCCTTCAGCGGCTGGCTCTTGGCGAATTCTTCGCGGATGGCCATCAGGCCGGGCATTTCGGTTTCGGCGATCTTGATTTCCTTGCGGCCCCAGGCGGCAAGGGACAGGTCGGCGATCGCCTGGTCGGCAGTGGACACCGGGGAAGCTTTGAGAACGGCGCTCATGAGGACTCCAAACAAGTTTGAGTGAGGCCGCTGCTTTCGGGGTCCTGGCGGAACGGGCTCACCCGCGAGAACAGCGGTTGAGCGTGGTTGCGATGTGTGGTCCGAGCCTCACGCCTGGCGGCGCTGCAACGCTCCTCGGAAGGCGGCATTTTAGCGCCAGCCTGTCTGCTTGCAGTTCGCCTTGAACTGCATCCCCAAAATCCGTGCCCACAATCAAAGCCTTTCGAAGCGGCGCCCTCCTGGCCCCTGATGTGAACCGCTCTCGCTAAAATCATGGGCTTTGCCGACCAGCCGCGCCCGTGAGCGTGCACCGCGTTCACCCCCATGTCCTTCGCCTCCGAAACCCGTCGCCGCCGCACTTTCGCGATCATTTCCCACCCGGACGCGGGCAAGACCACGCTGACCGAGAAGCTGCTGCTGTTCTCCGGCGCGATCCAGATCGCCGGCTCGGTGAAGGCGCGCAAGGCCTCGCGCCATGCCACCTCCGACTGGATGGAGATCGAGAAGCAGCGCGGCATCTCGGTGGCCTCGTCGGTCATGCAGATGATGTACCGCGACCACGTGATCAACCTGCTGGACACGCCCGGCCACAAGGACTTCTCGGAGGACACCTACCGCGTGCTGACCGCGGTCGACTCGGCCCTGATGGTGATCGACGCGGCCAACGGCGTGGAGGCGCAGACGCGCCGGCTGATCGAGGTCTGCCGCCAGCGCGACACGCCCATCATCACCTTCGTCAACAAGATGGACCGCGAGGTGCGCGAGCCGCTCGACATCCTCGACGAGGTGGAGCGCGAACTCGGCATGCCCTGCGTGCCGATGACCTGGCCCGTGGGCCAGGGCAAGACCTTTCGCGGCATCATGAACCTGCGCACGCAGGCCATGACGGTGTTCGAGTCCGGCAGCGAACGACTGCCGCAAGACTTCGAGACGCTTGCGCTGACCGAGCGCGACACGCTGACCCGGCGCTTCGGCACCGATTTCGAGAGCGCCATGGAAAGCATGGAGCTCGCCACGGGCGCCTCGCCGAGTTGGGACCGCGAGGCCTTCCTGGCAGGCAAGCAGACGCCCGTGTTCTTTGGCTCCGGCGTGAACAACTTCGGCGTGATGGAAGTACTCGAGGCGCTGGTCGACCTCGCGCCTTCGCCGCGTTCGCGCACCAGCACCACCATGGTCAACCGCCAGCCCGTGGTGAAAGAGATCCAGCCCGAGGACAAGGACTTCGCCGGCGTGGTGTTCAAGGTGCAGGCCAACATGGACGCCAACCACCGTGACCGCATCGCCTTCGTGCGCATGGCCTCGGGCAAGTACACGCCCGGCATGAAGCTCAAGGTGCAGCGCACATCGAAGGAACTGCGCCCGACCAGCGTCGTGACTTTCATGAGCCAGCGCCGCGAGGCCGTCGAGGAGGCCTACGCCGGCGACATCGTGGGCTTCACGACGCATGGCGGCGTGCAGCTGGGCGACACGATCACCGACGGTGCAAGCCTGCAGTTCACCGGCCTGCCCTTCTTCGCGCCCGAGCTGTTCATGACCGTGATCCTGAAGAATCCGCTGCGGACCAAACAGCTGCAGCAGGGCCTGGCGCAGCTCGGCGAGGAAGGCGCGATCCAGGTGTTCCGGCCCGAAGTGGGCGGGCCGATGCTGCTGGGCGCGGTCGGACAGCTGCAGTTCGAGGTGGTGCAGCACCGCCTGAAGACCGAGTACGACGCGGACGTGCGGCTGGAAGGCTGCCAGTACACCGGTGCGCGCTGGATCACGGCCGACACGCCGGCCGAGCTGCGCGCCTTCACCGACGCGTACCCGGCGCGCATGGCGCGCGACGCGGCCGACACGCTCGCCTACCTGTGCACCTCGCCCTATGACGTGCGGCTGGCGCAGGAGCGTTTTCCCAAGATCCACTTCCATCCGCTGCGAGAGCACGCGGGCCTGGCCCTGCAGAGCGCAGGCTGATGACGCCCCCACGCTCTGCACGGACGTGTCGACGCTGCCCTCAAAGGGGGCGCAGCCGCCCTTGGGGCGGCCCTGGTCACGGCTGATGCTGCCGCTCGACGCCTGGCCAGCTGAGGCGCGCGCACAGCTCGTCGGCGTGTTCACCGACATCGACGACACGCTCACCACCGAAGGCGCGATCACCCCAGATGCGCTTCGCGCCATGGGCGCGCTGCGGGCCGCCGGGCTGAACCTGGTGGCCATCACCGGCCGGCCGGTCGGTTGGAGCGAGCCCTTCGCGAGCCTTTGGCCCGTCGATGCGATCGTCGCGGAGAACGGCGCCGTTGCGCTGGTGCGCACCGCTACAGGCCGCGTCGAGAAGCGCTACCAGCAGGACGCCGCGACGCGGGCACGCAACTTCGAGCGCATGCAGGCCGTGCTCCGGCACATCGAGCAGGAGATCCCCGGTGCCCGACGTGCCGCCGACTCCGCCGGCCGCGAATGCGACATCGCCGTCGACCACAGCGAATTCACCGCGCTCGACGACGCCACCATTGCGCAGGTCGCCGGGCTGATGCGCAGCGAAGGCATGCACGCCACCGTGAGCAGCATCCACATCAACGGCTGGTACGGCGAGCACAACAAGCTGGAAGGCGCCCGCTGGATCGTGCGCCAGCTCTGGGGCCGTCCGCTGGAGGATGAGATGAAGCGCTGGGCCTACGTGGGCGACTCCACGAATGACGCGCTGATGTTCGAGCATTTCGCCCACAGCGTGGGCGTCGCCAATGTGCGGCGCTTCGAGACCGCGCTGTCGCACCTGCCGCGCTACGTGGCGCCCAGCGAGCGCGGGTCGGGCTTTGCCGAGGTCGCGGCGGCCATCCTTGAGGCACGCGGCTGAAGGCGCCTTCGCGGCTGGCAGCTTGACGGGCGCCGGCCGGCAAGGACTCAGCCCAGGTGCGCGCGAGCCCACCGAACGATATCCGCCGGCCCCATGGCGCCGGCCTGACGCGCGATCTCACGGCCCCCGCGGAACAGGGCCAGCGTCGGGATGCTGCGAATGTTGAAGCGCGCGGCAAGCGCGGGTACCGCCTCGGTGTCGACCTTGGCCAGCCGCACCTGCGGCTCGAGCTGCGCCGCAGCCTGCTCGAAGCCGGGCGCCATCTGCCGGCAGGGGCCGCACCAAGGCGCCCAGAAATCCACCAGGACCGGGATTTCGTTGCGGCCGACGTGGCGCTCGAAAGCAGCCTGGTCGAACGCAGTCGAATGCCCAGTGAAGAGCGGGCGGTGGCAGCTGCCGCAGTCCGGCGCGCTGGCCAGTTGCTCCTGGCGCACGCGGTTGGTGGTGTGGCAATGCGGGCAGACGACGTGCAGTGATTCGTTCATCGGAGACTCCGGCGCAGTCATCCCTCGGAACTGGGGTCGGCCATGGCGAATGCAAGCCGGGGCTGCTTCGGCCCCGGTCCGCACCAGTGCCTACTGCGGCTTGGCCAGGCCCAGCTTCTCGATTAGCGCCTTCTCGCGCGCAAAGGTGGTCTGGGCAAATTTCGTGTAGTCGGCCGAGCTCATGTAGTTGGGCAGCATGTCGTAGCGGCCCAGCGCGGCGACGTAGCTGGGCTCTTCCATCGCCTGCTTGAAGGCATCGTGCAGCTTCTTCACGACCTCCGGCGACGTGCCCTTGGGAGCACCGATGCCGAAGGGCGAGTTCTGCACGATGTCCAGGCCCAGTTCCTTGAGCGTGGGCGCGTCGGGGAACTTGGCCAGCCGCTTCTCGCCCCAGGTATTGAGCACGCGCAGCTTGCCCGCTTCCACCTGCGGCGCGAAGCCCGTGCTGTCTGCGGCCGCCATCAGCTGGCCGCTGATCACCGCGAGCATCAGGTCGGCGCTGCCCTTGTAGGGCACATGCTGCAGCTCGATGCCGGCCTTCTGCGCGATCAGCTCGGTGGTGAGGTGCGGGCTCGTGAGCGTGCCGGTGGAACCATAGGTGAGCTTCCCGGGATTCGCCTTGGCATAGTCGACGAAGTCCTTCCAGCTCTTGAGCGGACTGTTGGCCGGCACCACGATCCCGAAGGCATAGCCGGTGACATTGATCACGTAGCTGATGTCCTTCACCGGGTCCCAGTTGATCTTGGTCGTGTAGGGCAGCCGGAACACACCCAGGGGGATCTGCGCGATGGTGTAGCCGTCGGGCTGGGCCGTCTGCAGCGCCTGCGCGGGCAGCGTGCCGCCGGCGCCCGGCTTGTTCTCCACCACGATGGGCTGGCCGATGATCCTGGAGGCGTTGTCGGCCAGCTGTCGCATCGTGATGTCGGTGGGGCCGCCGGCCGGGAAGGCGATGACCAGCTTGATCGGCCTGGCGGGAAAGCTCTGCGCTTGCGCGCCCGCAGCGGCCAGGCCGAGCAACGCGGCGCACAGGAGGGAACGACGGAACATGTGGGGCTCCAGAACAGGAAGGCCGCCATTTGGCCGCGCCGCGTGCTTCAGGGCAATCGGGGCTGACCCCCGGGCCTGTCGCGCGGGCGTCAGCCGGACTGCTCAGTGCATCAGGCCTCGCGCCGCATCGGCGCCGACGCCGGCGCGGCCTGCACCGGCAGCTGCACCACCTCGTGCCGGCCTGCGCCGCGCGCCAGGACCGGCGCCAGCGCGACGCCCGTGTGCGTACCCAGCCGCACGACCTCTTCCGGCGGTGCCGCTGCCACCACTCGCCCGCCGCCATCGCCACCTTCGGGGCCAAGGTCGATCAGCCAGTCGGCCTCGGCGATCACGTCGAGGTCGTGCTCGATCACCACGACGCTGTGGCCGCCGTTCACCAGCCGGTGCAGCACATGGATGAGCTTCTCGACGTCGGCCATGTGCAGGCCTACTGTCGGCTCGTCCAGCACGTAGAGCGTGTGCGGTGCCCGCCCGCGCCGGGCCGCCCCAAGCGGGCGATCCCCCTCGGGGGGCGGCGCCGCAGGCGCCAGGGGGCTGTCAATCCAGCCGCGGCGGGTGACATCGTCGCGCACCTTGCTCAGCTCGGTCACCAGCTTGATGCGCTGCGCCTCGCCGCCCGACAGGGTGGGCGAAGGCTGGCCCAGGGTGAGATAGCCCAGCCCGACGTCCTTCAACAGCTGCAGGGGATGGCTGATGCCGGGCATCGAGGCGAAGAACTCGACCGCCTCGTCCACCTCCATCTGCAGCACGTCGCCGATGCTCTTGCCGCGCCAGCTCACGGCCAACGTTTCGGGATTGAAGCGCGCGCCATGGCAGACCTCGCAGGGCACCTTGACGTCCGGGAGAAAGTTCATCTCGATGGTGCGCACGCCCGCCCCCTCGCAGCCGGGGCAGCGCCCTTCGCCGGTGTTGAAGCTGAAACGGCCCGGCCCGTAGCCGCGCGCCTTGGCTTCCAGCGTGTCGGCGAAGAGCTTGCGGATGGTGTCCCAGAAGCCGATGTAGGTCGCGGGGCAGCTGCGCGGCGTCTTGCCGATGGGCGTCTGGTCGACCTCGAGCACGCGGTCGATGGACTCGTAACCTTCGATCCTGGCGCAGCCGGACCAGCCGGGGCGCTTGCCCGCAGCGTCGGCGTCGCGCCCGGCCTTGGTCATGCGCTGCACGACGATGGCATGCACGTTGGCGAGCAGCACGTCGCGCGCCAGGGTCGACTTGCCGGAGCCGCTGACGCCGGTGACGGCGACCAGGCGGTTGAGCGGCAGGGTCACGGTGACTTCCTGCAGGTTGTGCAGGTCGGCGCCGCGTACCGTCAGCCAGCGCAAGGCTCCCTGCCCTTCCGGCGGGGAGAGCAAAACATCGCGGCGCGCTTGCAGCGGGTGCTTGATCGCATCACGCAGGTAACGCCCGGTCTGCGATTCGCTCGCCGCCTCCAGGTCGGCAACGCTGCCTTCGGCCACCAGCCGCCCCCCGCGCTTGCCCGCGCTGGGCCCGATGTCGATGATGTGGTCGGCTCGGCGAATGGTGTCCTCGTCGTGCTCCACCACCACCAGCGTGTTGCCCTTCTCACCCAGCTTGTGCAGCGCGTCCAGCAGGATCTGGTTGTCGCGCGCATGCAGCCCGATGGTGGGCTCGTCCAGCACGTAGCACACACCCTGCAGGTTGCTGCCGAGCTGTGCGGCGAGTCGGATGCGCTGGGCCTCGCCGCCCGACAGGGTGGGTGCGCCGCGGTCGAGCGTGAGATAGCCGAGGCCGACTTCCTCGAGGAACTCGAGGCGGCTCCTGATCTCGGGGACGAGGTCGCGCGCGATCTCGGCCTGGCGGCCGGTGAGCGCGATGTGGTCGAACCAGATGCGGATGTCGGTTACGCTCATGCGGGCAAGTTGGGTGATGGCGATGCCGCCCTCGCCCCAGCCCTCTCCCGCGGGCGGGAGAGGGAGCAAGTCCGGGTCGATCCCCGATCCCGCGCCCGCATCCGGCTGCCTCCCCCCTCCAGGGAGAGGGCCGGGGTGAGGGGCACCCCCGCCAAACAACACCGCCCGCGCCGTCGGGTTCAGCCGCGTCCCCTGGCAAGCCGGACACGCGACCTCCCCCACGTCCTCAGCCTCGGGCTCCGCGAAGGTCTGTTCCCGCCCCCGGTTGTCCGCCGCCATCGTCGAGTCGTCGTAGACCTTGCGCTGCTCCTTCGTGAGCTTGACCCCCGTGCCCACGCAATCCGGGCACCACCCATGCTTGCTGTTGTACGAGAACAGCCGCGGGTCCAGCTCGCCGTAGCTGGTGCTGCACACCGGACAGGCGCGCAGCGTGGAAAACACCTGGACGCGGCCGATGCCCGAGGTGGGCACGCCCGCCATCATGGCGCCGCGCAAGCCGGTGAGTTCGCTCAGTACATGGACCACGCCCTTGCCGTGCTCCAGTGCGCGCGCCAGCGCCTGGCGCAGCTCGGCCTCGTTCGCCGGCTCCACGTCGAGGCTGGCCACCGGCAGCTCGATGCTGTGTTCCTTGAAGCGATCGATGCGCGGGAACCCGGTGGTCGGCAGGAACTCGCCGTCCACCCGCAGATGCGTGAAGCCGCGCGGCCGCGCCCAATCGGCCAGCTCGGTGTAGACGCCCTTCCGGTTGCTCACCAGCGGTGCGAGCAGGCCGATGTGCTGGCCGCGAAAGTTCTTCAGCAACTGCGCCGCGATGCTGTCCGGCGTCTGCGGCTGCACCGCCGCGCCGTCGCGGACGCAATGCTGGATGCCCAGCTTGACGTAGAGCAGGCGCAGGAAGTGCCACACCTCCGTGGTCGTGCCCACCGTGCTCTTGCGCCCGCCGCGCGACAGCCGCTGCTCGATGGCGACGGTCGGCGGGATGCCGTACACCGCATCGACTTCCGGCCGGCCGGCCGGCTGCACGATGCTGCGCGCGTAGGCATTGAGCGATTCGAGGTAACGCCGCTGCCCCTCGTTGAACAGGATGTCGAAGGCCAGCGTCGACTTGCCCGAGCCGCTGACGCCGGTCACCACGCTGAACTTGCCGCGCGGGATGTCGACCGACAGGTTCTTGAGGTTGTGCTCGCGCGCGTGGACGATCTGGATCGCCTCGCGGCCGGCCGCCTGCTGCCGCGCGCGCACCGCGTACGCGCGTGCGGCGCGCTCCGCCACCTTGTAGGCGCCGGGGCCGATGGCCAGCTCGTAGTCGACCAGCGCGGCGCCTGTCAGCGAGGCGCCGTTCTCGCGCACTTGCTCGGGCGTGCCCACCGCCACCACCTGCCCGCCGCCTTCGCCGCCCTCGGGGCCGAGGTCGATCAGCCAGTCGCTGGCGCGGATCACGTCGAGGTTGTGCTCGATCACCACCAGCGAATGGCCGGCGTCGAGCAACTTGCGCAGGGCGCGCATCAAGCGCGCGATGTCGTCGAAATGCAGGCCGGTGGTCGGCTCGTCGAACAGGAACAGCGTGCCTTTGCGCGCCAACGGCTGCTTGCTCGCGCTGCCGTTCTTGGCTGCCTCGGCCAGGAAGCCGGCGAGCTTGAGGCGCTGGGCCTCGCCGCCCGAAAGCGTGGGCACGGGTTGGCCCAGCTTCACATAGTCCAGCCCCACGTCGACGATGGGCTGCAGCACGCGCAGCACCTCGCGGTCGCCGGCAAAGAGTGCAGTGGCCTCGGCCACCGTCAGCTCGAGGATGTCCGCCACGTTGTGGCTGCGTCCGCCGCGCTCGATCTTCACCTCGAGGATCTCGGGCCGGTAGCGTTTGCCGTCGCAATCGGGGCAGCGCAGGTACACGTCCGAAAGGAACTGCATCTCCACGTGCTCGAAGCCCGAGCCGCCGCAGGTCGGGCAGCGTCCGTCTCCGCTGTTGAAGCTGAACTTCGAGGCCGTGTAGCCGCGCTGCCGCGCCAGCGCCGCAGTGGCGAAGATCTCGCGGATCGCGTCCCATGCGCCGACATAGCTCGCGGGATTGGAGCGCGCCGTCTTCCCGATGGGCGACTGGTCGACAAAAACGACTTCGCTCAGCTGCTCGGCGCCGAGCAGCCGGTCGTGCGCGCCCGGCGTCTCGGTCGCCTTGCCGAAGTGGCGCATCAGCGCGGGCGCCAGCACGTCCTGGATCAGCGTCGACTTGCCCGAGCCGCTCACGCCGGTCACGCAGACCAGCCGCGCCAACGGAAACTCGACGGTGATGTTGCGCAGGTTGTGTTCGCGCACGCCTTCGAGGATGAGGCGCGGGGTGTTGTCGCTCACCATGCGCCTGAAGCTCATGCCGATCTGCTTGCGCCCGCCGAGGTACTCGCCGGTCAGCGTGTCCGCATGGCGCAGCTCGGCGGGACCGCCGTCGAAGACGATGCGTCCGCCGCGCACGCCGGGGCCCGGGCCCATGTCGATCACCCGGTCGGCGGCCAGCATCACCGCCGGGTCGTGTTCCACCACCACCAGCGTGTTGCCGGCGTCCCGCAGCCGCAGCATGGCCTCGGTGATGCGGTTCATGTCGCGCGGGTGCAGGCCGATGCTGGGCTCGTCGAGCACGAACAGCGTGTTGACCAGTGACGTGCCCAGGGCAGTCGTCAGGTTGATGCGCTGCACCTCGCCGCCGCTGAGGGTGCGGCTCTGGCGGTCGAGCGTGAGATAGCCGATGCCGACGTCGTGCAGGTAGCGCAGGCGGGTGGTGATTTCCTCGAAGAGGAGCTTGAGCGCCTGGGTTTCACCCTCGCCCCGGCCCTCTCCCGCGAGCGGGAGAGGGAGCAAATCCCCAGCCGTCGGCTGTTGACTCCCTCTCCCGCTGGCGGGAGAGGGTTGGGGTGAGGGCTGCTGCCCATCGAAGAACCGCCTCAGCCGCTCGATCGGCAGCAGCATCAGGTCATGCAGGCACAACCCTGGCAGCGCCTCCAGTTGCTCGCGCGACCACTTCACGCCCACCGGCATGAAGCGCTTGGCTGGCGCCAGCACCGCATCCGCATCCTGCTTGCTCCCGATGCGCCACAGCAGGCTCTCCAACTTGAGCCGCGCACCCCCGCAGGCCGGGCACGGCGTGTAGCTGCGGTACTTGGACAAGAGCACCCGGATGTGCATCTTGTAGGCCTTGCTCTCCAGGTAGCCGAAGAAGCGGCGCACGCCGTACCACTGCTGGTTCCACTTGCCGTTCCAGTTCGGCGAGCCTTCGATCACCCAGGCCTGCTGCTCGGGCGTGAGCTTGTACCAGGGCGTATCGCGCGGGATGCCGGCCGCCTCGGCATGGCGCATCAGGTCGTCCTGCGCTTCCTTCCAGGCCGGCGTCTGGATGGTCTTGATGGCACCGGCGCGCAGCGTCAGCTTGTCGTTGGGGATCACCAAGCCAAGATCGACGCCGATGACGCGCCCGAAACCGCGACAGGTCTCGCAGGCGCCGACGGCCGAGTTGAAGGAGAACATCGAGGGGATCGGGTCCGCGTAGCGGATGTCCGTATCCGGACAATGCAGCCCCGTCGAGAACTTCCACACCTCTGCCGCGCCGCCCCCATCCGCCGGCAGGGCATGCGCCGTGAGCCGCCCGCTGCCGCGCTTGAGCGCCACCTCGATGGCCTCGATCACCCGCACGCGTTCGACGTTCGCCATGCGGAAGCGGTCTGCGACCACGTCGAGCACCTTTCGCGGGCCGGTCGGCGTGGCGATCTGGCGTTCGCCCTGGACCCGGGTAAAGCCACTGGCCGATAGCCATTGCGCGATCTCGTCGTCGCTGGTGCCGGCGGGCAGCTCGACCGGAAAGGTCAGAACTACGCGCGGATCGACACCTGCCCCCACGCTCGCCACTGCGTGTGCTTCGCTGCCCCCCGAGGAGGCTGCTTCGCCTTGGGGCGGCCCGGCGGTGAAGCCCGCGGCAGCACGCGCCACCAGCTCGGCATAGATGGAGTCGGGCGAATCGTGCCGCACCGGCAGCGCCGTCTCGCGGTCGAAGAGCTGGGCGGCGCGCGCGTACAGCAGCTTCAGGTGGTCGTTGAGCTCGGTCATCGTGCCGACGGTCGAGCGCGAGGAGCGCACCGGATTGGTCTGGTCGATGGCGATGGCGGGCGGTACCCCTTCCACCTTGTCGACCGCCGGCTTGTCCATGCGGTCGAGGAACTGCCGCGCATAGGCCGAAAACGTCTCGACGTAGCGCCGCTGGCCCTCGGCATAGAGCGTGTCGAACACCAGGCTCGACTTGCCCGAGCCGCTCGGCCCGGTGACCACCGTCATCTCGCCGGTGCGGATGTCGAGGTCGAGATTCTGGAGATTGTGCTGACGCGCACCGCGTATCCGGATGGAGCCCTGTGTCATGAATGCCTTGGGGATGGGGCAGACATTCTAGAAACCGGCGGCCGGCCATGTGCAAAGCGCCGGATTGCCGGCGGTTCGGCAGGGCTTTGCGCGGCGTACCGGGGCCAGCAGGGCTGGCGCCAGCTACTTCGGGGGCGCCGCAGGCTGCGGCGCGTGCGTGGCGTCCGCGCCGTGCTTCTCGCCCGACATGTCGATCTTGTCCCCCGCCTGCATGATCGCGAAAAGCGAAATGGCCGCGAAGACGACGAAGCCGATGGCCAATTTCCACATGGTCTGGATCTCCTGGATGTTCAACGAAAAAGCCTCGCGCCATGGACACGGCACGAGGCCTCTTGGTTGAACAAAGGGCCGAGGCCCTTCGTTCAGGTCAGGCTCGGCAGGCGAGCCTAGTCGTTCGCGTAGATGTCGACGTCCTTGGTCTCGCGCACGAACAGCGTGCCGACGACCAGCGTGACGCCGGCGATGATGATCGGATACCAGAGGCCGTTGTACATGTTGCCGGTCGAGGCCACGATCGCGAAGGCCGTGGTCGGCAGCAGGCCGCCGAACCAGCCGTTGCCGATGTGATACGGCAGGCTCATCGAGGTGTAGCGGATGCGCGTAGGGAACAGCTCGACCAGCATGGCGGCGATCGGGCCATAGACCATCGTGACCAGCAGTACCAGCCAGAACAGCAGCGCAACGACCATCGCCTTGTTCATCTTCGCCGGATCGGCCTTGGCGGGGTAGCCCGCAGCCTTCAAGTCGTCTGCGACGCCCTTCTTGAAGGCGGCGATTTCCTTGCTGGTAGCCTCGTCGAACTTGTGGTTGACCACATTGCCGACGGGTGCCTCGACCGTCTTGTCGCCGATCTTGACCACGGCCTTGGAGCCGGGCGGGCCTTCGACGTTGTCGTAGCTCACCGAGTTCTGCACCAGGTAGCGCTTGGCGATGTCGCAGGAGCTCTTGAAGTCGATCTCGCGCGCCACCGGGTTGCCCTGGAAGGAGCAGGACTTGGGATCGGCCGTCACGGTCACGCCGGCCGTGGCCTGGGCCTTGGCGAGGTCGGGATTGGCGTACTCGGTCAGCATCTTGAAGACCGGGAAGTAGGTCACCACGGCAAGCAGGCAGCCGGCCATGATGATCGGCTTGCGGCCGATCTTGTCCGACAGCGTGCCGAAGACCACGAAGAAGGGCGTGCCGATCAGCAGCGCGGCCGCGATCATCAGATTGGCTGTGGTCGGATCGACCTTGAGCTGCTGCGTGAGGAAGAAGAGCGCGTAGAACTGGCCCGAATACCACACGACGGCCTGGCCGGCGGTCAGGCCGACCAGCGCCAGGATCACGATCTTGAGGTTCTTCCACTCGCCGAAGGACTCGGACAGAGGCGCCTTGGACGTCTTGCCCTCGGCCTTCATCTTCTGGAAGGCCGGCGACTCGGAGAGCGACAGGCGGATCCACACCGACACTGCCAGCAGGCCGATCGAGACCAGGAAAGGCACGCGCCAGCCCCAGGCACCGAAGGCGTCCTCGCCGAGCCAGGTGCGCACGCCGAGGATGACCAGCAGGCTCAGGAACAGGCCGAGCGTCGCCGTGGTCTGGATCCACGAGGTGTAGGCGCCGCGCTTGCCGTGCGGCGAATGCTCGGCCACGTAGGTGGCAGCACCGCCGTACTCGCCGCCGAGCGCCAGGCCTTGCAGCAGCCGCAGTGCGATGAGGATCACGGGCGCCGCCACGCCGATGGTGGCGTAGCTCGGCAACAGGCCGACGATGAAGGTCGACAGGCCCATGATCAGGATGGTCACCAGGAAGGTGTACTTGCGGCCGATCATGTCGCCCAGCCGGCCGAACACGATGGCGCCGAAGGGTCGCACCAGGAAGCCGGCCGCAAAGGCCAGCAGCGCGAAGATGAAGGCCGCGCCCGCTTCCAGGCCGCTGAAGAACTGCTTGGCGATGATCGCCGCCAAGGAACCGTAGAGATAGAAGTCGTACCACTCGAACACGGTGCCGAGCGAGGAAGCGAAGATGACCTTCTTCTCCTCCGCAGACATGGGACGGGGAACAGGCGTAGGCCTTCCCCGCGAATCAAGTGTGGCTGCCATTCGTCGTCTCCTGTTGTTCCCACGGCGTGGGGTGTGACGAATTCTTGGCGGGACGACTGACCCAGGGCTTTCGCCAAACTGAACCGTTGCTGACGATTTAGGGTGAAACCCGCAGCACGCGTTTCAGCAGTAGAAAAATTCAGCGATTGCTGCCGCGCAGCAGTGCAGGACGACCGGCGGCACCTTCCCATTCCGGCCCCTCGAACCAGGCGTTCCCGCGCAGGTAGTCGCGCAGCATGGCCAGGCCGTCGAAGCCCCAGAACTGGCGCCCGTCGACTTCGAAAGTGGGCACGCCGAAAACACCGCGCGCGATGGCCTCGTCGGTGTTGGCCTTGAGCTGCGCCTTGACCTCCTCGCCGGCGGCATCGCGCTTCAGCCGCAGCAGCGCAGCGAGCGCGGCCAGCCGCACGCCATCGCCTGCCTCGGCGCCACCGTGCCAGACATCGCGGAAGATCGTCTCGGCGACGTGGCGGTTGATGTCGCCGTCCGGCGTGGTGGCGAGTGCGAGCCGCAGATGCGGCAGCGGGTTGTACGGATGCGAGGCCGGCATCTCGATCGCGATGCCATTCGCCTGGCCGAGCCACAGCACGTGGCGGTAGGTCCAGGCCCGCTTTGCAGGAATCTCGGCCGGGCCGAGCTGGCCATGGTGCTTGAGCAGCGCGCCGAGCAATACCGGGCGGTAGGCCACGCTGTAGCTCAGCCCCTCGAGCGCCTGCGGCAGATGCTCGAAAGCCAGGTAGGCGTAGGGCGAGATGAAGTCGAGACGGAAAGTGATGTGCTTCATGGCCGATCTTCTCCTCCGGAATTCAGGAAGCCCGCATCCGCGCGCAGCTCGATGGCGCGCCACACGCTGCGTCGGGTCGCGTCGTCCATGCCGCTCCACGCGGCGATCTCGTCGATGGTGCGCAGGCAGCCTTCGCAGAAGCCGCTGGCCGGGTCCATGCGGCAGACGGAAATGCACGGCGAGGGCACGTCGCGTGCCGTGTTGCGCGCGGCAACGGCGCGATCGGCGAGTGGATGAAGGGCATCCCCGCTCACACCACGTCCGCGACCGGCGCACCGGTCAGCGCCTCGAGCTCCTGCGGCCGCAGCTGCACCACCGCATGCGGGTGCCCGGCCGCCGCCCAGACTTCGTCGAAGCGGAACAGCTCGCGGTCGATTAGCATCACCGGCACCGTGGCATGCGCAAAGGGCGAAACGCCACCGATCGAGAAACCGGTCGCGCGCTTGACGAAGTCGGCATCGGCGCGGCCCAGCTTGCCGCCGACCAGCGCTTCCACCTTCTTCTCGTCCACCCGCTTGTCGCCCGAGGTCACGACCAGCACCGCGGCCTCGTCGCTCTTGCGGCGGAACACGATGCTCTTGGCGATCTGCGCCACCGAGATGCCCAGCGCATCGGCGGCCTGCTGCGCTGTGCGGCAGGCGTCGTCGAGCATGCGTGGGGCATGGGGATGGCCAAGCGCCTGCAGCAGCCGCGAGACGCGCTGGACGCCGTCGGGGAGGGATGTCAGTTCAGCACCGCACATACATCGGGTGTGGGGATCTCAGCCCGCGCGCTTGGTACGGATCGCCTTCGACACCCGCGAGTTCGGCTCGCGGCCGAGGGCTTCGTTGATGTAGACGCCCGCGCCGATCAGCTGGTCGAGGTCGATGCCGGTCTCGATGCCCATGCCGTGCAGCATGTAGACCACCTCCTCGGTCGCGACATTGCCCGTCGCGCCCTTCGCGAAAGGACAGCCGCCCAGGCCGCCCACCGAGGTGTCGAACTGCCACACGCCCAGCTCCAGGCTGGCAAGGGTGTTGGAGAGCGCCTGCCCGTAGGTGTCGTGGAAGTGGCCGGAGATGTCGTCGAGGGCGAAGTGTTCGAGCGTCGCCTCGAGCGCGTGCCGCACCTTCAGGGGCGTGCCCACGCCGATGGTGTCGGCCACCCCCACGTGTTGCACGCCGATGCCCTTCATCAGCTTCGCCAGCATGCCCACCCGCTCAGGCGCGATCTCGCCTTCGTAGGGACAGCCCACGGTGCACGACATGGCGCCGCGCACATGGATGCCTTTCCCGCGCGCCGCCTCCACCACGGGGCGAAAGCGCTCGATGCTCTCGGCGATGGAGCAGTTGATGTTCTTCTGGCTGAAGGCCTCGCTGGCGGCGCCGAAGACGACGATCTCGTCCGGCCACTCCTCGCGCGGTGCCGCAATGGCCGCTTCGAAGCCCTTCATATTCGGCGTGAGCACCGAGTAGCGCACGCCCGGCTGCCGGCGGATGCCCTGCATGACCTGCGCGTTGTCGGCCATCTGCGGCACCCACTTGGGGCTGACGAAGCTGGTGACCTCGATCTCCTTCAATCCGGCCTCCTGGAGGCGATGGACCAGGCCGATCTTGACCTCGGCGGGAACGGCCTGCTTTTCGTTCTGCAGGCCGTCGCGCGGGCCGACGTCGACGAGCTTGACTCGGGTAGGGAGCTTCATGGGTTGTGCCTTGTTCAGTGCTTCAGGAATGCGGATTTCAGTATCCCCGCTCCCGCTCGACCACACCAGCCACAGGCTCACCGCGTTCGATCGCGAGGATCTTGCCGGCAATCTGGGCGATGGTGGCACCGCGCACGGTGCGTGCCGAGCCGTGCGGCGTGACCGTGATTTTCGGATGGCGCCAGAAGGGATGGTCCGCGGGCAGCGGTTCGACCTCGAACACATCGAGAGTGGCGCCGGCGAGCGGGCCACCGTCGAGCAGCGGGATCAGGTCGGCTTCGACCAGGTGTGCGCCGCGCGCAACGTTGATCAGGTAGCCGCCAGGCTGGCCGTTCAGGCGCGACAGCGTCTCGCGATTGAGGATGCCGCGCGTGGCCTCGGTCAGCGGCAGCAGGTTGACCAGCACGCGGGTGGCACTCAGGAAGGCATCGAATTCCGCCTCGCCCGCGAAGCAGCGCAGGCCCTCGATCGCCTTGGGCGAGCGGCTCCAGCCGTTGACCGGGAACTCGAACTGCGCGACCGCTTTCGCCACGCGCTCGCCGAGCACGCCGAGGCCCATCACGCCGACGGGAAAGTCCTCGCGCTCGCGCGGCTTGCGAAAGCTCCAGCGGGCTTCGCGCGCATCGGCCTCGTAGGCATCGAACTCGCGGAAGTGCCGGATCAACGCATGGCAGACGTATTCGGCCATCTGCACCGACATGCCGGCATCGTCGAGGCGCACCACCATCGTCCGGGGCGGCAGCCTCAGCTTGAGCAGTGCATCGACGCCGGCCCCGACGTTGAAGATGCCGCGCAGCCGCGGCTGCTCATCGATGAAGGTTTGCGGCGGTGCCCAGACCACGGCATGGTCGGCCTGCGGCGCTCCGGAAACCCAGTTCTGCACATCGGCGCCGGGCAGCGCGGCACGCAGGCCCTCGATCCAGGCATCGGGGCGGTTGTCAGTGAGGCAGACGGTGATTCGCATGCCGGCAAGCTTAAGCCGCAATGCGCAGCAGCTCCGCGCCCTCCGCCACCTGGTCGCCCGGCAGGTAAAGCAGTTCTTCCACGGTCCCGTCCGCCGGCGCCGCGATGGTGTGCTCCATCTTCATCGCCTCCATCACGGCCAGGGCCTGGCCGCGGCTGACCTTGTCGCCGGCCTTCACGGCGAAGGACACCACCTTGCCCGGCATCGGCGCGGTGAGACGGCCCGCATCGGCATGCGTGTCACCGGCATGGGCCATCGGATCCAGGGCCACGATGCGGGTCGCGCCCTCGGGGGCGAAGACATGGGTTGCGGCGCCCTCCTCGTAGACGTTCAGGGTGCGTCGCAGCCCGTTGAACTGCAGTTCGATCTCACCCGAGGGGAATTGACCCATCGAGAGCGCGCCCTCGACGCCGCCGACCTTCAACCAGAGGCTGGCATCGCGCCGGTAAGTCAGGAGCGCCTGCTGCGCCTCGCCGCGGAACTCGAAGTCGAAGCGGCGCTGGTACTCGCCGAAGCCGCGCCAGCCGTCACGGCGTGCAAAGGGCTCGGAGGGCGCGGCCTGGGAGCGCTCGGCCAGCAGCGTGCGCACGATGGCAGCGGCAGCGGCGAGCGGCAGGCCCAGCGGCTCCTGGTCGAAGAGCACGGCGCGCTCGCGCTCGATCAGCGCGGTGTCCAGCTTCGCGTGGGCGAAGGAATCGGTGCGCAGCACGCCGCGCAGGAACTGCACATTGGTCGCCACGCCGACGATGTGGGTCTGCGCCAGCGCCGCGTCCAGCCGCGCGAGCGCCTCGTCGCGGGTTGCGCCGTGGACGATCAGCTTGGCGATCATCGAATCGTAGAAGGGCGAGATCGGGTCGCCTTCGCGCACGCCATCGTCGACGCGCACGCGGCTGCGCTGGAATGCCGTGGCATTGGGCTTGCGATAGACGCGCAGCGTGCCGGTGGCGGGCAGAAAGTTGTTGTCGGGGTTCTCGGCGCAGATGCGTGCCTCGATCGCATGGCCGTTGATCTGCAGTTGCTCCTGCTTCAGGGGAAGCGGCTCGCCGGAGGCCACGCGCAGCTGCCACTCGACCAGGTCCAGCCCCGTGATCGCCTCGGTCACCGGATGCTCCACCTGCAGCCGCGTGTTCATCTCCATGAAGAAGAAATTCATGCTGCCATCGTCGCGCTGCTCGACGATGAACTCCACCGTGCCTGCACCCACGTACTTCACCGCGCGCGCCGCCGCCACCGCGGCCTCGCCCATCTCGCGCCGCATGGCCTCGGTCATGCCCGGCGCCGGCGCCTCCTCCAGCACCTTCTGGTGGCGCCGCTGCACCGAGCAGTCGCGCTCGAACAGGTAGACGCAGTTGCCGTGCGTATCGCCGAAGACCTGGATCTCGATGTGGCGCGGGCGCTGCACGTACTTCTCGACGAGCACCGCGTCGTCGCCGAAGCTGTTGATGGCCTCTCGCTGGCAGGAAGCGAGCGCGGCGGCGAAGTCGGCGTGCTTCTCGACCACGCGCATGCCCTTGCCACCGCCGCCCGCGCTGGCCTTGATCAGCACCGGGTAGCCGATGCGCTCGGCCTCGCGTGCCAGCAGCACCGGGTCCTGGTCCTTGCCGTGGTAACCGGGCACCAGCGGCACGCCGGCTTTCTCCATGAGCTGCTTGGACTCGGCCTTCAGGCCCATCGCCTGGATGGCGGACGGCGGCGGGCCGATGAAGACCAGGCCCGCCTCGGCGCAGGCGCGGGCGAAGTCCTCGTTCTCGCTGAGGAAGCCGTAGCCCGGGTGAACCGCCTGCGCACCCGTGGCTTTTGCAGCCTCGAGGATTTTTTCCCAGCGCAGGTAACTGTCCTTGGGTGCGCTGCCGCCCAGGTGCACCGACTCGTCACAGGCACGCACGTGATTGGCATGCACGTCCGCATCGGAGTAGACGGCGACCGTGCGGATGGCCATGCGGCGCGCAGTGGCGGCGACGCGGCAGGCGATCTCGCCGCGGTTGGCGATCAGGATCTTCTGGAACATGAGGACGGCTTCCTTGTGGGCGGTGATGTGGATGAGGGACGGTGTCAGGCGTCGCTTCGCATGCCCAGCCGCGCCAGCAGCGCGCGGTCCTTCGCTGCTTGCGGGTTGGCCGTGGTCAGCAGGCGATCGCCGTAGAAGATCGAATTGGCGCCGGCGAGGAAGCACAGCGACTGCAGTGCCTCGTCCATCTGCTCGCGTCCGGCCGACAGGCGCACCATGCTCTTCGGCATGGTGATGCGGGCGACGGCAATGGTGCGCACGAATTCGAAGGGGTCGAGCGGCTCGGTCCCGGCCAGCGGCGTGCTCTCGACCTGCACGAGGTTGTTGATGGGCACCGATTCGGGGTAGGGGTCGAGATTGGCCAGCTGCGCGATCAGACCGGCACGCTCCAGCCGCGATTCGCCCATGCCGACGATGCCGCCGCAACACACATGCAGGCCGGCGTCGCGCACGTGGCCGAGGGTGTCGAGGCGGTCCTGGTAAGTCCGGGTCGTGATGATCTTGTCGTAGAACTCGGGCGCACTGTCGAGGTTGTGGTTGTAGTAGTCGAGCCCTGCGTCCGCCAGGCGCTGCGCCTGCTCGGCCTCGAGCATGCCGAGGGTCACGCAGGTCTCCAGCCCTAGGGCCTTGACGCCACGCACCATCTCGATGACGGGCTCCAGGTGCCGTTCCTTCGGGTTGCGCCAGGCTGCTCCCATGCAGAAGCGGGTCGCGCCATGGTCTTTCGCGGCCTGGGCGGCGGCCAGAACGTCGTCGAGCGCCATCAGCTTGCCGGCCTTCAGGCCGGTGTCGTGGTGCACGCTCTGCGGGCAGTAGCCGCAGTCCTCCTCGCAGCCGCCGGTCTTGATCGACAGCAGGGTCGAGAGCTGAACCGCGTTGGCGTCGAAATGTGCGCGATGCACCTTCTGCGCGCGGAACAGCAGGTCGTTGAAAGGCAGTTCGAACAGTGCCTTGACGCTGTCGACGCTCCATTCGGCGCCGGCGGGAAGGGCGTGCTGCTGCGAGGCCGTGGCCTTGCGGTCGATGAAGCTGATGCTTTGTTCCATGAATGAAAAAGTCCTGTATCCGGTTCAGGCGGCCAGTGCCGCAGTGCTGTGCAGTGCGCGCAGGTCGAGATGGCGGGCGGCGCGGGCCGCCTCGGGCGGCGCCAGGTGCGGCACCACGCCGAGCAGGGGCGCATCCAGCCGCGTCCGCAGGGTCTGCACGTTCTCGTCGAAAGCCCGCATGCCTGGGTCGATCGCACTGCCGACCCAGCCGGCGAGCACGAGGCCGCGCGCGCGGATGGACTCGGCAGTGAGCAGCGCGTGGTTCAGGCAGCCGAGCCGCAGCCCCACCACAAGGATCACCGGCAACCCCAATGCCACCGCGAGGTCGGCGCTGTCGAAGTCGTCGGCCAGCGGCACGCGGAAGCCGCCCACGCCTTCGACGATCACGGCATCGGCCTGCCGTGCGAGCTGCGCATGCGCCGACAGCAGCGGCTGCAGCGCAATGCGCACGCCCTCGTCCCGCGCTGCCAGGTGCGGCGACATCGGCGCCCGCAGCAGGTAGGGGCAGCGAAGCGCCAGCGGCGCATCGACGTTGCCGGCAGCCTTCAACTGCTCGACGTCTTCGTTGCGCCAGGTGCCATCGAAGAGGTCCAGGCCCGCCGCCACCGGCTTCATGCCGACTGCGCGCAGGCCGGATGCGGCCAACGACGACAGCATGGCGCTGCTGACAAGGGTCTTGCCGACGCCGGTGTCGGTGCCGGTGATGAAGCAGTGCACCTTCATCGGATGAACTTCCCACCCGGCGCTGCGGTGCTCGCCTCGGGGACTTCCCGCTTGGAAAGATGCCGCAGCGCTTCCTTTCCCTCCGGGGGAGGGAGCAAGCCCGCCTCCATATCCTCCGGGGGAGGGAGCAAGCCCGCCTCCATATCCTCCGGGGGAGGGAGCAAGCCCGTCTCCATATCCTTCGAGGCTGGCGTCGGATCTCTCATGCGGCCTCCTTCCAAGGCCGAGCCAGCAACTGCCCCAGCGCATCGACCAACCGCGCGACATCGTCTTCACCATGGCTGGCCGACAGCACGATGCGCAGCCGCGCGGTGCCGGCCGGCACCGTCGGCGGACGGATCGCGCCCACGCGCAGGCCGAAGGCGTCGAGCTGTGCCGACAGCTGCATCGCACGCGCGTTGTCGCCCACGATCAACGGCTGGATCGCGGTCGGTGATTCGGCGAGCCAGGCGCCGCCGCCGGCGGGCAGCACGCGCTGCAGGCCCGCACGCAGTTGCGCAATGCGTGCATGCAGCTGTGCGCGGCGCCGGGCCCCCTCCTCGCCTTCGATCAGGTCCAGGCTGGCGAGCAGCGCATGGGCAATGGCCGGCGGCGCGGCGGTGGTGAAGATGTAGGGCCGCGCGCGTTGCACCAGGTAGTCGATCACGGTGCGGTGCGCGGCAACGAAAGCGCCCGACACACCCGCGGCCTTGCCGAGCGTGCCGACAAGGACAAGTCGCTCGGAGCGCAAGCCCGCAGCCTCGAGCACGCCACGGCCTCGCGCGCCGAGCACGCCGAAGCCGTGTGCATCGTCCAGCACGAGCCAGGCATCGTGGCGCTCGGCCAGCGCCAGCAGCCCGGCCACAGGCGCGATGTTGCCGTCCATGCTGAACACGGCATCGCTCACGATCAGCTTGAAAGGCGCATCGCAGGCCGCGAGCTGCGCGTCGAGCGCCTGCACGTCGCAGTGCGGGTAGCGCTCGACGCGCGCCTTGGCCAGGCGTGCACCGTCGATCAGCGAGGCATGGTTGAGCGTCTCCGAGAAGATCACCGCGTCGGCGCCGCCGAGTGCCGACAGCACTGCGAGGTTGGCCATGTAGCCGGTGCAGAAGAACAGGCTCTGCGCCTCGGGGATGTGCGGTGCCATCAACCCGGCCAGCCGCTCCTCGAGCTGTGCATGCGCACGCGAGTGGCCGAGGATCAGGTGCGAGCCGCCGCTGCCCACGCCGTAGCGCGCGGCGCCCTCGGCCAGCGCGGCGGCCACTGCCGGGTGCGCGGCCAGGCCGAGGTAGTCGTTGCTCCCGAAAGCCAGCAGGGTGCGCGGCGCGGCCGCGCCCGGCAGCGTGAGCCGCTGCGTGGGCGCGCAGGGCGTCTCGGCGATAAGCCGCCGGCGGCGCAGGGTCTGCGCATCGAGCGTGGCAATTTCGTGCTGGAGGCGGTCAAGCAAGCGCGACATCGCGAACCTCCTCGCCAGCGTGCGGTGCGGCGGCCGCGTCGAGCGTGGCGACCGTGCCTTCGACCAGGCGATCGATCTCGTGGTCGCCGATCACGTAGGGGGGCATCAGGTAGACGGTGCGCCCGATCGGTCGCATCAGCAGCCCCTGCTCGCGCGCCGCGAGATGGAAGCGCTCGGCAAAGCGCTCGCCGGGCTCGCGCACGTCGAAGGCGGTGATCATGCCGCGCTGGCGCAGATGATCGACCGGGCGAGTGCCCAAGGCCTCGCGCAAGCGCTGCAGGATGCGTGCGGCCCTCGCGCGGTTGCGGTTCAGCACGTCTTCTTGCACGAACAGATCGAGCGTGGCCAGCGCGGCGCGGCAGGCCAGCGCGTTCCCGGTGTACGAATGCGAATGCAGGAAGCTGCGCGCCACGTCGTCATCCACGAAGCCCTGGTAGATCGCCTCGCGCGTCATCACCAGCGCCAACGGCAGGTAGCCGCCGCTGATGCCCTTGGACAGGCACAGGAAGTCGGGCCAGATGCCGGCCTGCTCGCAGGCGAAAAAGCTTCCGGTGCGCCCGCAACCCACCGCGATCTCGTCGGCGATCAGGTGCACGCCGAAGCGGTCGCACAGGGCGCGCACCCGGCGCAGGTACTCGGGGTCGTGCATCGCCATGCCGGCGGCGCATTGCACGAGGGGCTCGAGGATGACCGCGGCGATGCTGTCGTGCTGCTCGGCCAGGAGCGCTTCCAACTCGTCTGCCGCGCGCAGGGCGACGGCGACGGCATCCTCGCCCGGCCGAGCGCCGCGCGCGTCGGGCGAAGGCACGAGGTGCGCATCGCCCAGCAGCGGCGCGTAGGCATCGCGGAACACGGCCACGTCGGTCACATGCAGCGCACCCAGCGTCTCGCCGTGATAGCCCTGGCGCAGCGCGACGAAGCGCCGCTTGCCGCCCCGGCCCGCGTTGCGCCAGGCATGAAAGCTCATCTTCAGCGCGATCTCAACGGCCGAGGCACCGTCGGAGGCATAGAAACAGTGGCCGAGCGCGCCGCCGGTCAGCGCGGACAGGCGCTCGGCCAGCTCGACGGCGGGTGCGTGGGTACAACCCGCCAGCATGACGTGCGGCAGCGTGTCGAGCTGCTGCTTGAGCGCGGCATTGATGGCCGGGTGCGCATGGCCGAACAGGTTGACCCACCAGGAGCTGGTCGCGTCCAGGTAACGGTGGCCGTCGTGGTCGACCAGCCAGACGCCGTCGCCGCGCGCGATCGGCAGCGGCGGCACCGCCTCGAGGCGAATGCTCTGGGTGCAGGGGTGCCACACATGGCGCCGGCTGCGCTGTTGCCAGTCGGCACTGCGCGATGCAAGGGCTGCGGTAAGGGGCTCAAAAGCAGGGTTCAGCACGGATTCGTTCCTCGTTCGTCGGGTCTCGGGCCGCGCATCGTAGGCAGCACTTGGCTCCGCCGCAATGCGGCAGCTGCCTTCGAAATGCGCGCCGCTTGCGCGACGTTCGCTGCCGTACGGATCATCTTTGCCTCAACGTCGCGCAACGGCCCGGCTACGCGCCGCCCCGTGCTGTTACAAAAAACTCAAGCCTGGCCGTCTTCGCGCTTGTTCAGCCGGAAGGCTGGCGTCACTCCTGGATCCGGCCGGCCGCTGAAGATGCGCGCCAGGCGCCCGAAGAGCGCCCGCAGAAAGCGCCAGCTCTTGCGAATCAGCCAGACGGACAGCGCCATCAGCACGATGAACAGCAGCAGGAACACGAGTGGATGCGCCACCGCCAGCCACAGGCCTGCCGGCACAACACTGTCTTCGACCAGCGAGGCGCCCACATTGCTGAAAGGCTCGGGCGAGGTGTTGATGGCGGCGCGCGTGGTGGCCTTGGCCGCATGCGCCGTCGCCGCGAAGCTGCCACCCAGGAGCGCGGCGACGATCGCCATCACTGCATGGTCGGCGCCGAAGACGCTGGCCGCCAGCGCGGCGCCCGCGGGAATGCGGATTACCGTGTGCACCATGTCCCACAACGAATCGAGGCCGGGGATCTTGTCGGCAAAGAACTCGATGAAGACCATGAAGCCGCTGGCCGCGATCACCACCGGATGTGCAAGCAACTGCAGCCCGCCCGGCAGAGGCACCCAGCCCAGATAACCGGCCAGGCCGGTCAGCAGTACGACAAGATAAAGCCGCACGCCGCTGGCCCAGCCAATGGCGGCCGAGAGGGCGAGCAGTTGCGGCAGGTCGAGGCTGTTCATGACGCCCTGCGTTCAGCCGGAAATCCAGGAGGGCTTGCGCTTCTGAAGGAAGGCCTGCACGCCTTCGCGGCCCTCCTCGCTGGCGCGGATGTCGGCAATGCCCGCGACCGTCTTCGCGATCAGCGCATCGTCGATCTCGCGGCCCGCCACATCGGCGATCAGTTGCTTGCAGGCGCGCACCGCTGCCGGACTGGCGCTGGTGAAAGCCTTCACGATCTCGGCGACCTTGGCATCGAGCGCATCGGATGCCACCACCTCATGCACGAAGCCGACGCGGTGTGCCTCGGCCGCGCTGAAGCGTTCGGCCGTGAGGAAGTAGCGTTGCGCGGCACGCGTTCCCATCGCGCGCAGCACGTAGGGGCTGACGGTGGCGGGAACCAGGCCGATCTTGACCTCGCTCAGGCAATACCAGGCGGTGTCTGCGCTCACCGCGACATCGCAGGCCGCCACGAGCCCCATGCCACCGGCGTAGACATCGCCCTGCACGCGCGCGATCACCGGCTTGGGGCTCTGGTCGATCGTGCGCAGCATTGCGGCCAGGCCCCCTGCATCGGCAAGGTTCTGCTCGTGGGTGAATTCGGCCGCCCGGCGCATCCAGTTGAGGTTGGCGCCGGCGCAGAACGCCGGGCCGTTGGCACCCAGGACGATGGCACGCACCTCGTTCGCCGCGCCGGCCTGCGAAAAGGCTTCGTCCAGCTCGCGGATGACGACCTCGTCGAAGGCATTGCGCAGCTCGGGCCGGTTGAGCCAGATGCGCGCGACGGGGCCTTCGATGTTCAGCTCCAGTGTGGTGAAGGTGTTCATTGGGAGCGGGCTTCCTGTTGCAGCAAGTAGACCCAGTCGATCTCGGGGCCGGGTTGGACCATGCTCGTCAGCGCAGCCGTGAGCTGGCCGCGATGGTGGGTCGCGTGGTTGAACACATGGCCGAGCGCGGGGGCGAAAGGAATGCGCACCTGCTCGCCGTTGTTGCGTGTGTAGGCCATCTCGCCGTCGTAGCGCTCGGGCGCGAGCGTGGCGAGCCACGGGCTCCAGCGGGTGACGGCCTGCGCCAGTGCCTCGCATAGCGCGGCGCGGTCAGAGTGCAGCTCGGTGTTCAAAGGCACGCGCGGCGAGCGGCCTTCGGCGAAGCGGGAGTACCAGATGTCGTCGGTCACCAGCAGGTGGTTGACCGTGCCATGCACCGAACGGAAGAACAACCCGCAGTCGCGGCGCCAGTCGGCCTCCGGGAGCGTCTTCAGGTTGGACTCCAGCAGCTTGTGCGTGGCCCACACGTGGTAGCGCGCCAGGCTCGCGAAGTAGTTCGGCAGCGACATGCTGTTCTCCTTGGCGCTACATGCGGAAAATGCCGAAGCGCGGCTCGGGCACCGGCGCACGGCGCGCCGCGGCCAGGCCCAGCGCGAGCACGCGACGGGTATCGGCCGGGTCGATGATGCCGTCGTCCCACAGCCGCGCGGTGGCGTAGTAGGGGTGCCCCTGCTGTTCGTACTGATCGCGGATCGGCGCCTTGAAGGCTTCTTCTTCCTCCGCGCTCCACTGCCCGCCCTTGCCTTCGATGCCATCGCGCTTGACGGTGGCCAGCACGCTCGCGGCCTGCTCGCCGCCCATCACGCTGATGCGCGCGTTGGGCCACATCCAGAGGAAGCGCGGCGAATAGGCGCGCCCGCACATGCCGTAGTTGCCGGCGCCGAAGCTGCCGCCGATGATGACCGTGAACTTGGGTACGTTCGCGGTGGCGACCGCGGTCACCATCTTGGCGCCATGGCGAGCGATGCCTTCGTTCTCGTACTTGCGCCCGACCATGAAGCCGGTGATGTTCTGAAGAAACACCAGCGGGATCTTGCGATGGCAGCACAGCTCGATGAAGTGGGCTCCCTTCTGGGCCGACTCGGAGAACAGGATGCCGTTGTTGGCGACGATGCCCACCGGCATGCCCTCGATCTCGGCGAACCCGCACACCAGCGTGGCGCCGAAACGGGCCTTGAACTCGTGGAACTCGCTGCCGTCGACGATGCGGGCGATGATCTCGCGCACGTCGAAGGGCTTGCGGGTGTCGGTGGGGATCACGCCGTAGAGCTCTTCGGGCGCGAAGGCCGGCTGCCGAATCGTTTTCGGCTCGGCGCCCACGCCTTGGCTGCTCGTGGCGTTCAGGTTCATAACGGCTGCGCGCGCCAGTGCCAATGCATGCAAGTCGTTCTGCGCCAGATGGTCGGCCACGCCCGAAAGCCGTGTGTGCACGTCGCCGCCGCCCAGGTCCTCGGCCGTCACCACCTCGCCGGTGGCGGCCTTCACCAGGGGCGGGCCGCCGAGAAAGATGGTGCCTTGCTCCTTGACGATGATCGACTCGTCGCTCATCGCCGGCACATAGGCGCCGCCCGCCGTGCACGAGCCCATCACCACCGCGATCTGCGAGATGCCCTGGGCGCTCATGTTGGCCTGGTTGTAGAAGATGCGGCCGAAATGGTCGCGATCGGGGAAGACTTCGTCCTGGTTCGGGAGATTGGCCCCGCCCGAATCGACCAGGTAGATGCAGGGCAGACGGTTCTGCTCGGCGATCTCCTGCGCGCGCAGGTGCTTCTTCACGGTCATGGGGTAGTAGGTGCCGCCCTTCACCGTGGCGTCGTTGCACACGACCATGCAGTCGACACCGCTCACGCGTCCGATGCCGGCAATCAGGCCTGCGCCGGGCGCCGCACCGTGGTACATGGCGTGGGCTGCCAGCGGCGCGATCTCGAGGAAGGGTGTGCCCGGGTCCAGCAGCTGCGCCACGCGTTCGCGCGGCAGCAGCTTGCCCCGTGCCGTGTGCTTGCTGCGCGCGGCCTCGCCGCCGCCGGCCTCGACCTTGGCAAATTGCGCGTGCAGGTCTTCGACCAGAGCACGCATGGCCGAGGCGTTGGCCTGGAACTCGGCAGAGCGCGCGTTGAGTTTGGTTTCTAGTTGGCTCATGTTCAGCGGAGTTCGAATTCGAGGTTCGGCTTCATGCGGTCTTCTCCTCTCCAAGCCCCAGCTGCGCCTTCATTGCCTCGCGGATCTTGAACTTCTGGATCTTTCCGGTGACCGTCATCGGGAACTCCTTGACGAACTCGATGTACCTCGGGACCTTGTAGTGCGCGATCTGGCCCTTGCAGAACTCGCGCACCTCGTCGGCCGAGAGCGTCTGGCCCGGCTTCGGAATGACCCATGCGCACAGCTCCTCGCCATACTTCCTGTCGGGCAGGCCGACCACCTGCACGTCCTGGATCTTCGGATGGCGGTAGAGGAACTCCTCGATCTCGCGCGGGTAGATGTTCTCGCCACCGCGGATCACCAGGTCCTTGATGCGGCCGACGATGTTGACGTAGCCCTCGGCATCCATGGTGGCGAGGTCGCCGGTGTGCATCCAGCCCTGGGGATCGATGGCCTCGCGGGTCTTTTCCTCGTCGTCCCAGTAGCCGTGCATGACCGAATAGCCGCGGGTGCAGAACTCGCCCGAGATGCCGGGCGCAACGGTGGCGCCGGTCTCGGGGTCGACGATCTTGACCTCGAGGTGCGGCTGCACCTTGCCGACGGTGGAAACGCGCTTGTCCAGCGGCGTGTCGGTGGAGCTCTGGCAGCTCACAGGACTGGTCTCGGTCATGCCATAGGCGATGGTGATCTCGCGCAGGTGCATCTGGTCGACCACCCGCTTCATCACCTCCGTGGGACAGGGCGAGCCGGCCATGATGCCGGTGCGCAGCGTCGAGAAGTCGAACTCCTTGAAGCGCGGATGGTCCAGCTCGGCGATGAACATGGTGGGCACGCCGTGCAGCCCGGTGCAACGCTCGGCCTGCACCGTCTGCATCACGGTGAGCGGATCGAAGCCGTCGTTGGGATAGACGATGGTCGCACCGTGGGTGAGGCAGGCCAGGTTGCCCAGCACCATGCCGAAGCAGTGGTAGAGCGGCACGGGGATGCACAGGCGGTCTTCCGGCGTGAGCTTCATGCATTCGCCGATGAAGAAGCCGTTGTTGAGGATGTTGCGATGGGTCAGCGTCGCACCCTTGGGGAATCCGGTGGTGCCGCTGGTGAACTGGATGTTGATCGGGTCGGTGGCCTTCAGGGTCTTCGCGATCTCGGGCACGCGCGCGTCGCCGGCCTTGCCGGTCGCGAGCAGGGCCGAGAAGCGCATCAGCCCCGGCAGCTCCTCGCCCTCGCCGGCCCGGTCGATCCAGGCCACCGTGCGCAGGTGCGGCAGGCGCGCCGCCTGCAGCGCGCCGGGCTGCGCGCTCGCGAGCTCCGGCGCCAGTTCGCGCAGCATGCCGACGTAGTCGCTGGTCTTGAAGCGCGGCATCGTGACCAGCGCCCTGCAGCCCACCTTGTTGAGCGCGTACTCGAGCTCGGACGTGCGATAGGCCGGGTTGATGTTCACCAGGATGATCCCGACCTTGGCAGTGGCGAGCTGCATCAGCACCCAGGCCACGTTGTTGTGCGACCAGATGCCCACGCGGTCGCCGGGCGCCAGCCCCAATTGCAGCAGCGCGCTGGCCAGCCGGTCGGCTTCGCGCTGCAATTCGAGGTAGCTCAGGCGCCGTTGCTCGTGCGCGCTGACCAGCGCATCGCGATCGCCCTGGCGCCGGGCCATGTCGTCGAAGAAGTCGCCGAGGGTCTGCTCGATCAACGGAACATCGGTGGGGCCGCGATCGAGGCTCTCAGTCAAAGCCATATCGTCTCCTTGTCTTTGCTCCCTCTCCAAGAGGGAGAGGGGATGAAGTCCGATCTCAAGCCGTCTCCGCGAACAGCTCGCGCCCGATCAGCATGCGCCGGATCTCGCTCGTGCCCGCGCCGATCTCGTACAGCTTGGCATCGCGCCACAGCCGTTCGACCGGAAAATCCTTGGTGTAGCCCACGCCACCCAGCGCCTGGATCGCCTCGCCGGCCATCCAGGTCGCCTTCTCGGCCGAGTAGAGGATGGCGCCGGCCGCGTCCTTGCGGAAGGTGCGCGCATGGTCCTTGCGGTCGCAAGCCTTGCCCACCGCGTAGACATAGGCGCGGGTGGCCTGCCAGGTGGAATACATGTCGGCCAGCTTGCCTTGCATCAACTGGAATTCGCCGATGCTCTGGCCGAATTGCTTGCGCTCGTGGACGAAAGGGAGCACTGCATCCATGCACGCCGCCATGATGCCCAGCGGGCCGCCGGAGAGCACCGCGCGCTCGTAGTCGAGCCCGCTCATCAGCACCTTGGCGCCCTGCCCCTCGCCGCCCATCACGTTTTCCTCCGGCACCTCGCAGTTGTCGAAGAACAGCGGGAAGGTGTTGGAGCCGCGCATGCCCAGCTTGTCGAGCTTGGTGCCGGCCGAGAAGCCCTTGAAGCCCTTCTCGACGATGAAGGCGGTCATGCCGCGTGCGCCCATCTCGGGCTCGGTCTTGGCGTAGATGACGAGCGTGTCGGCATCGCCGCCGTTGGTGATCCACATCTTGCCGCCATTGAGCACGTAACGGTCGCCCTTCTTCTCGGCGCGAAGTTTCATGCTGACCACGTCGGAGCCGGCATTGGGTTCGCTCATCGCCAGTGCGCCCACATGCTCACCGCTGACGAGCTTGGGCAGGTATTTCTTCTTCTGCGCCTCGCTGCCGTTGCGGTGGATCTGGTTGACGCAGAGGTTGGAATGCGCGCCGTACGACAGGCCGACCGAGGCCGAGGCGCGCGACACTTCCTCCATGGCCACGATGTGCGCCAGGTAACCGAGCTCGGTGCCGCCGTATTCCTCTTTGACCGTCATGCCGTGCAACCCGAGCTCGCCGAGCTTTTTCCAGAGGTCGTGGGGAAAGAGGTTCTCGCGGTCGATCTCGGCAGCCCGCGGGGCGATCTCGTGGGCGGCGAAATCTGCCACCGCGTCGCGCAGCGAATCGATGGTGTCGCCCAGATCGAAATTGAGGCCGGGATCGTGCATGGGGTGTCTCCTTGGATGCGGATGATTCGTTTCGCGCGCCGAACAAATCCCGCGCGGGCAGTCGCAGCTTACGCCGGCTTCCGTTGCATTTGGCGTCACAATGGTTGCATATCGCGCCATTGAAATCTCCGTTTTCGTGACCGCTTCTCCTTTCAAGCCAGCCCGCCGCGCGGCCACGCCCATGGCCTTTGTCCGAGCGATCGTCCAGGGTTACGCGCGATACGGCAAGGACCCTTCCGAGGCACTGGCACAGGCACGGATTGCGCCGCGGGAGCTGCGATTGCAGGATGGCCGCGTGACCGCAGCGCAGTTCGAGGCTTTGTCGGGCCACGCCATGCAGGAGCTGGACGACGAGGCGCTCGGGTGGTTCAGCCGCCGCCTGCCCTGGGGCACTTACGGCATGCTATGCCGCGCCTCGCTGAGCTCGCCCGACCTCGGCGTGGCCATCAAGCGCTGGTGCCGCCATCACCGCCTGCTCACCTCGGACATCAGCCTCGAGTTCCAGGCGACCGGCGGCGTGGCGACGGTGTCGATCCGCGAGAACGTGGACCTGGGCGAACTGCGCGAGTTCTGCCTGGTGTCCAACCTGCGCTTCCTGCACGGCTTTGCTTCCTGGATCATCGATTCGCGGGTGTCGCTGCGCGCGGCCCGGTTTCCCTTCGATGCGCCGCCGCACCGCGAGGCCTATCCCCTGATGTTCGGCGGCGAGCTGCAGTTCGGGGCCGAAGCCGCGAGCTACAGCTTCGACGAACGCTACCTGGCGATGCCGCTGCGCCGCGACGAGCAGGCACTGCGGACCATGCTGCGGCGCGCCTTGCCGCTGACGGTGCTGCAGTACCGCCGCGACCGACTGCTGGGCCAGCGGGTGCGAGAGCTGCTGCGCGCCCACGGGCGGCAGGCGGGGACGGCCGAGGCGCTGGCCACGCTGTTGAATCTCTCGACCCGCACCCTGCACCGCCAACTGCGGGAAGAGGGCGTCTCGCTGCAGCAGCTCAAGGATGCGGTGCGCCACGAACAGGCGGCCGAGCAATTGCGCCGCACTGAACGCCCGATCAAGAACATCGCGCTCTCCGTCGGATTCCGCAATGAGAAAAGCTTCTCGCGAGCGTTTCACGCCTGGGCAGGGGTAACGCCCGGCGCATTCCGGCGTGCCAGCCCAGATAGTGCATCGGGAAGCTTGCCTCGCCGCGACAATTCGTGACAAAGTTCGTGGCTGCACCGGACACGGCTTGCCCGACTGTTTCCGGCCCTGTTTTCTCGCCCTAGGATCGAGGCATGCACATCCCCGACACCGATACTTCCGAATACGCGGCGCTGATCGAGTTCGCCGCCACCTCCGGTCGGTCGCGCATCCATCCCAACGTCGAGAAGAATGCCGGCCAGCTCATCGCCCGTTTCTGGTCGACTCGCGCTCGAGCCATGACCGAGGCGCTGGCCGCAGTGGCCAAGGCCGCGACCGAGCGTCGCAGCTGACTCTTCTTTTCCGCTGCCCGCGCCTGCGGCCTCAGACCGAAGCGCCCCGCCATGTCGCCAGCAAGGCAGGCAGTTCTGCCATGTCGCTGAACACATGCGCCACGCCGGTTGCACGCAGCGCCTCCGGGCCGCTGTGGCCCAGGTCGGAGGGGCTGTAGCCGAACACGGTGGCGCCCGCCGCGACGCCGGCGGTGGCACCGGTCACCGTGTCCTCGACCACCGCGCAGCGCGCCGGTTCCACGCCCAGCGCCGCGGCTGCCGCCAGGTAAACGTCGGGCGCCGGCTTGGAGCGCGGCGTCTCGTGGCCGCTGAAGATGCGGCCCTCGAAAGCGTCCAGCAGGCCGATCTTCTCCAGCTGTAGCCGGACCTTGTGCCGGTCCGCGCCCGAGGCGCAGGCAATGCGGCCGGCGGTGCTCGCGTGCAGGCTGCGCACGGCAGACGGCGCCCCGGCGATCTCGACCAGGTCGCGGTCCAGCGCCTCGTTGCGTCTCGCCCGGAACTCGGCCAGCCAGTCGGGCGTGACGGTGAAACCGGTCATGGCCTCGATCAGCGGAGCCTCGTCCTTCACGGCTTTGCCGGTAAAGATGCGCATCGCCTCCGCAACCGTGAGCTTCCAGCCGAGCTCGCCGAGCATTTCGGCGAGCACGCGGTTGGTGATGGGTTCGGAGTCGACGAGCACGCCGTCGCAGTCGAAGAGGACGGCGTCGAAGGGAAAGGAAGGCAAGGAAGGCATGGGGCGATCGTAAGCAATACGCCCCCACGCTCGGCCACTGTGTACTCGCCGCCCCCGAGGGAGGCTGCCTTGGGGCGGCCCGGCGCCGGCCGGATCGCCCCCGTGCGGCCCGGCTTCAGCCCGGCTGGATCGGGATGTACATCTCGCCGCCCGCAGCCTTGAACTCGGCCGACTTGCCCGCCATCCCGTCGGCCACGGCCTGGTCCTCGGCGAGGCCCCGCGCGGCGGCGTATTCGCGCACTTCCTGCGTGATCTTCATCGAGCAGAACTTCGGGCCGCACATCGAGCAGAAGTGTGCCACCTTGCTGGAGTCCTTGGGCAAAGTCTCGTCGTGGAACTCGCGCGCGGTGTCGGGATCCAGGCCAAGGTTGAACTGGTCCTGCCAGCGGAACTCGAACCGTGCCTTGGACAGCGCGTCGTCCCGTGCCCGCGCGCCCGGATGCCCCTTGGCGACGTCGGCCGCATGCGCCGCGATCTTGTACGCGATGATCCCCTGCTTCACGTCTTCGCGGTCCGGCAGGCCCAGGTGCTCCTTGGGCGTGACGTAGCACAGCATGGCGGTGCCGGCCCACCCGATCATGGCGGCGCCGATGGCGCTCGCGATGTGGTCGTACCCTGGCGCGATGTCGATGGTCAGCGGGCCCAGGGTGTAGAAGGGCGCCTCGTGGCAGTGCTTGAGCTGCTCGTCCATGTTGGCCTGGATCATGTGCATGGGCACGTGCCCCGGGCCTTCGATCATCGTCTGCACGTCGTGCTTCCATGCGATCTGCGTGAGCTCGCCCAGTGTGCGCAGCTCGGCGAACTGGGCCTCGTCGTTCGCGTCGGCGGCGCAGCCGGGACGCAAGCCGTCGCCCAGCGAGAAGCTCACGTCGTAGGCCTTCATGATCTCGCAGATGTCTTCGAAGTGCGTGTAGAGGAAGCTCTCCTGATGGTGCGCGATGCACCACTTGGCCATGATCGAGCCGCCGCGCGAGACGATGCCGGTGCGGCGATCGGCCGTGAGATGGATGAAAGGCAGCCGCAGGCCCGCGTGGATGGTGAAGTAGTCGACGCCCTGCTCGGCCTGCTCGATCAGGGTGTCGCGGTAGATCTCCCAGGTGAGGTCCTCGGCGACGCCTCCGACCTTCTCGAGCGCCTGGTAGATCGGCACGGTACCGATGGGCACCGGGCTGTTGCGCACGATCCAGTCGCGGGTGGTGTGGATGTTGCGGCCGGTGGAAAGGTCCATCACGTTGTCGGCGCCCCAGCGGATGGCCCACACCAGCTTCTCCACCTCCTCCTCGATGCTGGAGGTCACGGCGGAGTTGCCGATGTTGGCGTTGATCTTGACCAGGAAGTTGCGCCCGATCGCCATCGGCTCGACCTCGGGATGGTTGATGTTGGCCGGAATGATGGCGCGCCCGCGTGCGACTTCGTCGCGAACGAATTCCGGCGTGATGAGCTTCGGGATCTGCGCGCCCATCGGGTTGCCGGCGAGGCGCTTCTCGCGCGCGGCATCGGCCAGGTATTCGGCCATCCATTCGCGCTTGCCGTTCTCGCGCAGGGCCACGTACTCCATCTCCGGGGTCACGATGCCGCGGCGCGCGTAGTGCATCTGGCTCACGTTGCGGCCCGGCAAGGCACGTCGCGGCTGGCGCTGCAGCCCCGAGGCGGCGCTGCGCAGCTCGGAGAGCTTCTGGGCATCCCGATCCGCGTGGGTGGCACCGTCGTCGAGCATCTGGCGGATGCGCCCGATGTAGGGTTCGCTGTCGTTGCGCTCGGCAATCCAGGCGCCGCGCACGCTGGGCAGGCCGCGGCGAACGTCGATATCGGCGGACGGGTCGGAGTAGGGTCCGGAGGTGTCGTAGAGCGAGACCGTCTCGCCGTTGGTCAGTAGCACGTCGCGCACGGGCACGCGCACGTCGGCGCGGCGCGGGCTCGCGATGGCGCTCTTGGTCGAGGCAGGGAACGGCTCGCGCGTGAGCGTGAGCAGCGAGGCGAATTTGTCAGGGGCATTCATGCGGGGCACTCCTTCGGGTGGATGGGGTGCTCCGCGATCGCTCCAGAATCGGCTCGGCGGAAATGAAGTTGTCCGTGGCCGGGGAGTCGCAGCTCTTCTTACGCTGGTATGAACCAGTTCAAGTTCGCGGGTTCGGCCGCTTGGCCATCTCAGCACGCATCGCGCGTACACCCCGGAGCGGAACCGATTCTAGGCCCGGTGCGCAAGAAGCATCAAGCCGGATGTGCGGCGACATCCGCATCGACGTCGAGCGGGGCCGGCTCCGAGGCCAGCGCCTCGGCAGCGGCCCAGGCCGCGATGCCGCCGGCGAGCACGCGCACGCGCGGCAGGCCAGCCTTCGCCAAAAGTCGCGCAGCGGCAATGGCGGTCTCGTCGTTCGGGCAGTCGCAGAACACCACCACCTCGCGCGCGGCCCGGAATTCGGGCAGGCGGTCCGTCAACTCGCGGTACGTGATGCCGACGGCGCCAGGCACGGACCGGTCATCGATCCTGCGCGATTCGGGGGAACGCAGGTCGACGATCATGAGGCGCGCGCTGGCGGCGACCGCCTCGCGCAGCGCACTGACTTCGACGTGCACGATGTCGTCGGCCCGCCGCGTGATGCGGCGCTCGCGATACCGCCAGGCAACGAAGATGGCCAGCAGCAGTGTGCCTACCAGCGTCGCCGTGAGGCCGACGCTCGACATCACCGCCAGCACGTCCTGGATCGCGGCATGGAACAGCCCGCCGAGTGCCAGGAAGCCCAACGCCCAGATCAGCGCCGCCAGCGTTTCGAAGGCCAGGAACCGCGCGTTCGACATGCCCAGGGCGCCGGCCATCGGCGGCGCCACCACCGACACGCCGGGCACGAACTTGGCCGCGATCAGCGACAGACCGCCCCAGCGGCCCAGAATGGACTCGCTGCGCCGCACACAGTTGTCGGCCGACAGCGAGACGCGGCACAGCAAGCGCATCACGCGGTAGCCCCAGCGCCGCCCGGCCAGGAACCACGCGCCGTCGCCGAGGATGTTCCCCAGCACGGCGGCAAGCAACACGGCCATGAAGGACAGTTGCCCGTCAACGGCGAGCCCGCCAGCCACGACGAGAAAGGGCGCGGCCGGCACGGGCGCGCCCAGGCGGGTCGCCAGCGTGGCGAGGAAGACCACGGCGGCGCCCTGCGCGGAGAGAAGAGCGATGAAGTCGTTCATCGCTATTCCGCCGTGCCGGCGCGCGCCGGCGGGAGTTGGACCCCGGCGCTGCGGGTGGTCGCGATGCTGCGCAGGTCGATGTCGGAGAAATAGGCCAGGCCATGGCCCTGGGTGTTGTCGGCGTCGGCCGAGACTGCAACCGCCACCACGTCGGGCAACGCGTCTCCCGCTTCTTCGCCGAAGGCGCGCTTGTAGTCGGCGAGCAAGTTGCGGCGTTCGCTCACGAAGGCCGCCGGGTTGGCTGCCGCGCCGGACTCAAGCACCACCATGCGCATGCGCTGGGTAAAGGCGTTGACCAGCGCGGCGCCCTTGGCTTCCGTCTTGTCCCATACGTAGCAGAGCGCCTCGCTGGGCACCTCTTCGCCCGTGGTGCGGCGCGCCAGCGCGAGGCGGGTGCGCTCGCCGAAGGACAGGCGATCGGCGGGGAAGTCGAAGAAGACGCAGAGCTTGGCGGCGCCGTCATCGCCGGCGCGGGTGCGCAGGTTGGCGCCCTCGACGAAGGTGTCGACGCGCCAGCGCCAGGCCAGCGTGGTGGAGGAATTAAGCGACACGCGCGTGGCATGCACGAGGTTGCCGTAGGACTGGTCAGCCTCGACCTTCAGCACTTTCTGCGCGCCCTCCTGGACCACCTCGAAGCGGGTCGGCGCCTTGTTGGGCAGGCTGGTGAAGCGCCATGGCTGGGGCGCCTGGGCACTGCGCGCGGCAGAGAAGGGTGTCACCAGGACCTCGTCGGCATGGGCGGCCGGCGCAGCGAGCCACAGGGCGGCAACAGCGACAGTCGCAGCCGGCACCGCGCCGATCCAGCGGGATGCGGTCGAGATGATCGTGCTGTACTTCGTCGCCATGGTGTCCTCAAGGGTGGGTCTGCGTTGTGCGGTCTGCGGTCTGAGCGTGAGGAGAGTGTGGGGGCAGGAGCGCCAGGGATAAAGTAGCCAAAAGGAATCGGACTGTCGCCGAATCGCGCACAATGCGCAGCCTTGCTACCAAATATGTAGCAAGCAATGCCCACCGCATGGGGGCACCCCGTCATTGTCCAGTGCAGGAACGATTCAGCGCATCATTCCATCGAGGTAGTACCAACGGAGGAGATCGCCCTCGCCCTTCTCTCGCACGAAGCGGCTGCGCTCCGCGATTCGGGTGGCCGCGCCCGAGCGGTTGCGCTGGCGGGCCACGAACTCGACCTCGGCATGGTCGGAATCGCGCTCGACATGGCCACGTACCTCCAGGCCCAGCCATCTGACGCCGGGCTCGAAGTCGAGTCGATCCGGGCGGTGCGAGGGATGCCAGGTCGCCAGCAGGTAATCGGCCCGCTCGCGCACGAAGGCGGTGTAGCGCGAGCGCATCAGGGATTCGGCGTCCGGCGCGGGCGTCTGCGTGAAATGGTCCAGGTAGCGGCCGCAGCATTCGGTGTACGGCAGCACGGTGCCGCGGCGGTCTTGGCCGCCGCAGGGGCAGGGATCGGGCTCGGGTCTGGGCATGAGGGAGCGTAGGTCCAGGCATTCTGCAAGTCCCGGGGCCCGGCGCTGGAAGCGCGGGGGCCGGAACGCGCGCACTACTTGGCAGGTGCAGGCAACCGCCCCAGCACACCCTCCACAGCCAGACCCACCGCCAGCAGCCGGCGATCGCTGCCCGCTGGCCCGTCGAGCTCCAGTCCCACAGGCAGATTGCTGGTGGCGCCCAGCCCGGCAGGCAACTGCAGCCCCGGAATGCCGGCGTTGCTGCCTGGGTCGGTGTTCTGGATCAGGAGGCCGAAGTTCTCGATGCTGCTGGACTCGGGCGTGGCGGCCAGCGCGACGCGCGGCACGGTGGGAAAGACGAGCGCATCGAGCCGGTGCTCCTTGAAGGTATCGCGGTAGAGCTTCTGCAGCGCCGGCCGGGCTTTGCGCATCGCGTTGTCATAGGCCGGCTTCGCGTCGACCACTCCTTGTGCCGCCGGCAGCTTGCGCGGCAGCACCAGGCCTTCGAAGGTGCCCTTGACGTCCGGGCTCGCGATGCCGGCGGCCACCTGGCGGATGTCGACACCGGCGCGGTTTTTCTGCAGGTAGGCGCCGAGGTCGTCGTAGATCTCGTAGAGCGCGACCGGAAAGCTGACCGCTCCGTTGAGCTCGCTCAGCGCGGGCATCTCGACATCGACCAGTGTGACGCCGGCTTCGCGCAGCTTGCCGAGCGCCGCCTCCGTGGCGGTGCGGGTGTCTTCGTCGAGGTTGGCGTAGAACGCCTTCGCCACGCCCAGCCGGACACGCTTGAGGTCCGCCGGCACCACCGGCGCGCCGCCGGCAATGACGCCGTCCAACAGCGCCAGGTCGGCCACCGAGAGTGCCATCGGCCCGGCCGTGTCGCGCGTATGCGAGATCGGCACCATGCCCTGCTGCGAATAGCGCCCCACAGTAGGACGCAGCGCGGCGCAGCCATTGAAGGCGCACGGAATGCGCACCGAACCACCGGTGTCGGTGCCCAGCGCGGCAGGCACCATGCGCGCGCCAAGCGCCGCGCCATTGCCCGACGAGGAACCGCCTGCGATGCGCGTTGCGTCATAGGCATTGCGCACGCCGACATCGGGCCCGGTCTGGAAGGCCGGGTTGTAGCCGGTCACGCCGAAGGCCAGCTCGTGCATGTGGGTCTTGCCCAGCACCACGGCACCGGCAGCGCGCAGCTTCGCGACCACCGGCGCATCGGCCTTGGCGACAAAGCCCTTGAGCGCAGGGGTGCCCGCGCTGGCCGGCAGGCCCTGGACCTGGATGTTGTCCTTGATCGCGACCGGCAGCCCGCCCAGCGGCTTGCAGCGGCCGCCACTGCGGCGCGCCGCGTCGGCAGCCCTCGCGGCCTGGAGCGCGCCTGTCTCGTCCAAGGTGATGAAAGCGTTGAGTTGCGGCTTGACCTTGGCCTGGGCGAGGTAGGCCGTCACCAATTGCTCGCTGGTCAGCGAGCCCGCGCACAGGCGCTGTGCGGCTTCGCTGGCGGTCAGCGTGGCGAGGTCCGGCGGCGCACCCTGCGCGCCCGCCGATGAAGCGAGGGCTGCAGCGCACAGCGCGAGCGCAATGGCGCGGAAGGACGATGTGCGGCAATCGATGAACATGGCAGCGCCTCCGTGAAACGAAGGCCCGATGGTGCCCCGTCGCGTCGCGCTTGTCTGTCATCCGTCTCGATGACGGCAGCCAGCCGCAACGGCGATTCAGGCCAGCGCTCGCTGGATCAGCAGCTTCTGGATGTCCGACGTGCCTTCGTAGATCTGGCACACGCGCACGTCTCGGTAGATCCGCTCCAGCGGAAAGTCGTTGACGTAGCCATAGCCGCCCAGCGTCTGAAGGGCTGCGCTGCAGACACGCTCGGCCATTTCGCTGGCGAACAGCTTGGCCATCGCGGCCTCCTTCAGGCAGGGCAGGCCGGCATCGCGCAGGCTGGCCGCATGCCAGATCAGCTGGCGCGCCGCCTCTAGCTGCGTCGCACAGTCTGCAAGCCTGAAGCCCACGGCCTGCTGTTCGAAGATGGGGCCACCGAAGGCTTGGCGCTCCTTGGCGTAGGCAAGGGCGACCTCGAATGCACTTCGCGCCATGCCCACGCTCTGCGCCGCGATGCCGATGCGCCCACCCTCGAGCGCGCTGAGGGCGATCTTGTAGCCCTCGCCTTCCTGGCCGATCAGGTTCTCGGGCGGAACGCGGCAGCCATCGAAGTTGACCTGCGCGGTGTCGCTCGAATGCTGGCCGAGCTTGTCCTCCAGCCGCGCCGCGGTGTAGCCGGGCGCGTCGGTGGGCACGATGAAGGCGCTCATCCCGCGCTTGCCCGCACCCTTGTCGGTGACGGCGATCACGATCGCGACCTGGCCGTTCTTGCCGCTGGTGATGAACTGCTTGACGCCGTCGATCACCCAGCCGTCCGCGTCCTTGCGCGCGGTGGTGCGCAGCGAGGAAGCATCGCTGCCGGCCTGCGGCTCGGTCAGGCAGAAGGCGCCGAGCATCCGGCCCTGGGCCAGCGGCTGCAGCCACTTCTTTTTCTGCGCCGCGTTGCCGTAGCGCATGAGGATGGCATTGACCGGGCAGTTGGTGACGCTGATGGCGGTGCTGGTGCCGCCATCGCCTGCTGCGATCTCCTCCAGCACGAGGGCGAGCGTCAGGTAGTCGAGGCCGGCGCCGCCGTCGTCTTCGGGCACGCAGATGCCGTAGGCGCCCAGTGCCGCAAGGCCGGCGTGGGCTTCCTTCGGAAAGAGGTGCTCGCGGTCCCAGCGTGGCGCGTTGGGCCAGAGCTCGGCCTGGGCGAAGGTGCGCACCGCGTCGCGGATCGCTTCCTGGTCGGGAGTCAGCAGCATGGGGCTCCTTGCCGGTAGTTATTTCGACGCGCCGAGGTCCATGATCAGCTTGCTGGCCATGTACAGGCGGCGCGGGATGGCGTCGATCATCACGTACTCGGCCGAATCGCTGTGGTAGCCGAAGCCGGGCAGCCCCAGGCTCTCGATCACCGGCTTGCCCGAGAGCGCGGCATAGGCGGCATCGGTGCCGCCGCCGGTGCGCTCCTCGATGCCCAGCGTGCCGCCGGCCTCCTTGTAGTAGGCAACCGCCTTGTCCACCAGCTTCTTGCCGCCTTCGCCCGCATTGAATGCCGGTCGTCCACGGGTGACCAGCACCTTGACCTCCGCATCCTTGAGCTTCTTCTTCTGGGCGCGTTCTTCCAGCGTCTTCATCGCCGCCTCGAAGTCTTCGTTGCGTGCATAGCGCACGTCGGCGTTCAGGCTCGCGCTGTCAGGGATGATGTTGGACACGGCGCCTGCCTTGGCGATGGTCCAGTTGAAGCGCAACTGCTTGGACTTGTCGTCGAGGTCCAGGGTGCGCAGCACCAGGTCGGAAGCCTCGACCAGGGCGTTGACGCCGAGTTCGGGGGCCGCGCCGGCGTGCGATGCCTTGCCCTTGATGTTGACCTGCACATAGGCGATGCCCGAGGTGCCCAGCGACAACTTCTCGGACTCGGCGCCGGTGGGCTCGAAGGACAGCACGTAGTCGCTGGCTTTCGCCTCTTCCTGGATCAGGTCGCGCGAACCGAAGGAACCTTTTTCCTCGTCGGTGTTGAACAGCACGGTGATCGTGCCGAAATCCTCGAAGCCCCGTGCCTTCAGGAGCTTGAGCGTGTGCAGGATCACCGCGTTGCCGCCCTTGTCGTCGGCGATGCCCGGGCCGTAGGCCTTGTTGCCTTCGACGCGGAACGGCGCCTTGGCCAGGATGCCCTTCAGGTACACGGTGTCCATGTGCGACAACAGCAGGATGTTCTTGCCGCCCTTGCCCTTGAGCTTGCCGACGATGTTGTCGCCCACGACGATGCCGGCCGACTTGCTGCGCGTGACGGTGAAGCCCAGGGTCTTGAGCTCGTCCTCCAGCATCTTGCCGGCTGCAGCCAAGCCTTCGGCATCGCCGGTGCCGGTCTCGATGTTGACCAGCCGCTCCAGCGTCTTGACAACCGCAGGCTGCTCGGCGGCGGCGGCACTGAACAGGCCGTCGTCGCGCCCCTGGCTCCAGGCAGCCGGCGGGAGAAAAGCACAGGCGAGCAGCGCAGTGAGCGCATGGCGATGAAAGGCCGATTGCATGACGAAGGCTCGAAAAGTTGGGGAATGATTATTCTAGGGAGCGCTCTGGCTTGCCCGGCAGGCGCACGCCGTCGGCCACGAAATGTCACCGTGCGCCCCGAAAGCGGCCCAAAAGTGTCAGTGCCGGCGCGGTGATTCAGGCCGCCAGCAAGGCAGCAGCGGCCTTGGCGATGGCGCGCGCGTTCAGCTGTGCCGCCGTGCGCAGCACGCCTTGCCAGTAGCGTTCGACGGCCTCGAGGCCGCCGGCCTTCTCCTGCTGCTCGAAAGGCATGCGAAGCGACCAGTCGCCAAGGCCCAGGAAATGAATGCGGAAGACCTCGCCATGAAACTCCGCGGTCTCTTCCGCGGTGACGTCGCGCATGATCAGCGGGCCCTTGTCGAACTGCAGGCCAAGGCTGTCGAGATAGCCGCAAGCCATGGCCAGCCGGATCTGCGTCAGCTCGCCGGCGTGCAGGCGTTGCGCCGTCTCCAGCCGCACGCCCGGCACCGTTGCAAGCCGAAGCTCGGACGCGGAACCGCCGCCGATCTCGCCGGCGGCCCAGCATGCATAGTAGTAACCGTGATCGGCCAGGTAGCTGTAGACGGAGCCGACCCGCCCCTGGCCCAGCAGCAGGCGAAGCTTCCTGAACTGGGCCTGCGAGATCGGTGAGGGCATTGAAAGGGCTCCGTATTGAAAAGGTTGCACGCTGCGCGAAGACGATCATGGCCGACGCGCAGCGCCGTCGCGGCGCTGCAACTGCAGTTATCGTGCCGGCCGGCTTCAGACCAGCTCGAGCGCGACCGCCGTGCCCTCGCCACCGCCGATGCAGAGCGTGGCAACGCCGCGCTTCTTGCCCTTTTGCTGAAGCGCATGGATCAGCGTGACCATGATGCGCGCGCCGCTGGCGCCGATCGGATGGCCCAGCGCGCAGGCACCGCCATGCACGTTGACGAGCGCGTGCGAGACGTCGAGTTCATGCATCAGCGCCATCGGCACCACCGCGAAAGCCTCGTTGACCTCCCAGAGGTCGACGTCCTTCACGCCCCAGCCCGTCTTCTTGAAGAGCTTGGCGACGGCGCCCACCGGCGCGGTCGAGAACCACTCCGGCTGCTGGGCATGGGTGGCGTGGCCGAGGATGCGGGCAATGGGCTTGGCGCCCAGCTTCCTGGCCGTGCTCTCGGTCATCATGACCAGCGCCGCGGCGCCGTCGTTGATCGAGGAGCTGGAGGCGGCGGTGATGGTGCCGCCGTCCTTCTTGAAGGCCGGCTTGAGGGTGGGGATCTTGTCCAGCTTGACCTTGCCCGGGCCCTCGTCGATCTCGATCAAGGTGTCGCCGCCGCGGCCCTTGACCAGCACCGGCGCGATCTCGGCCTTGAAAGCACCCGATGTGGTGGCGGCCTTGGCGCGCTCCACGCTGGCGATCGCGAACTCGTCCTGCTGCTGGCGGGTGAACTTGTACTTGGCCGCGCAGTCCTCGCCGAAGGTCCCCATCGAGCGGCCGGGCTGGTAGGCGTCCTCCAGTCCGTCGAGCATCATGTGGTCGAAGATGCGGTCGTGGCCCATGCGGTATCCGCCGCGGCCCTTGAGCATCAGGTAGGGCGCGTTGGTCATGCTCTCCATGCCGCCGGCCACCATCACGTCGTGCGTTCCGGCCAGCAGCAGGTCGTGCGCAAGCATCGCCGCCTTCATGGCCGAGCCGCACATCTTGCTGAGGGTCACGGCCCCCGCGCTGTCGGGCAGGCCGCCCTTGTAGGCCGCCTGCCGGGCCGGCGCCTGGCCCTGGCCGGCCATCAGGCAGTTGCCGAACAGCACCTCGCCGACTACGTCGGGCGCAATGCCTGAACGCTCGACGGCGGCCTTGATGGCCACGCCGCCCAGGTCGTGCGCGGCAAGAGAAGAAAAGTCGCCCTGGAAGCCGCCCATGGGGGTGCGCGCGGCGCCGACGATCACGATAGATTCGGACATGAAGTGCTCCTTGTGAAGTTGTAAGACAAGCGGGCTGCAGGGCGCCCTAACTCGATTCAGAAGTAAGGCGCATGGCCATCGTGCTGAAAGCGCTGCGCCTCGTCGTAGGGAAAAACGTCCAGCATCTGCCCGGCCTGGATGCGCTCCTTGTGGCTCTGCCAGAAGGCCGCGTCGAGCAGGTCGGCGTGGTGGGCCATGAAGGCCTCGCGCACCGCTTCGTTGCCGAGCAGGAAGGGGCCGAAGGTCTCGGGGAACACGTCCTTCGGCCCGACCGAGTACCAGACCTCGCCGCTCATCTCGTCCTCCTCGGTGCGAGCTTCCGGCACGCGGCGGAAGTTGCACTCGGTGAGGTACTCGATCTCGTCGTAGTCGTAGAACACCACCTTGCCGCCGCGCGCGACGCCGAAGTTCTTCCACAGCATGTCGCCGGGAAAGATGTTGGCAGCGACCATGTCCTTGATGGCATTGCCGTATTCGACGACCGCGTGCTCCAGCTGCTTGCCCGCCCGCTGGGCGTGCTCCGGATGCTCGAGCTGGTCGAAGGCCTCCTGCAGATAGATGTTGAGCGGGATCATGCGGCGCTCGATGTAGACATGCTTGAGCACCAGCTCCATTTCCCCATTGCCGTCGCGGTCGCCGATCTCGAGCTGGCTGGGCGCGAACTGCCTGATCTCCTCGATCAGCTCGGGCTCGAAGCGGTCCAGCGGAAAGCCGACATCGCTGTACTCGAGCGTGTCGGCCATCCGGCCCACGCGATCGTGCTGCTTCACCAGCATGTACTTGCCCTTGATCTGCTCGCGCGTGGTGTCCTTCTGCGGCGGGTAGAAGTCCTTGATGACCTTGAACACGTAGGGGAAGGAGGGCAGGTCGAACACGAGCATCACCATGCCCTTGATCCCGGGCGCGATGCGGAACCGGTCGGTCGAGTAGTTCAGGTGATAGAGGAAGTCGCGGTAGAAAAGCGTCTTGCCCTGCTTTGCCAGCCCGAGGGCGTTGTAGATCTCGGCGCGCGGCTTGCGCGGCATCAGCGAGCGCAGGAACTGCACGAAGGCCGAAGGCACCTCCATGTCGACCATGAAGTAGGCCCGCGCAAAGCTGAAGAGCATCTGCAGGTCTTCCTCGCCGAAGAGCGCAGCGTCGATGTAGAACTTGCCGGCGCGGTCATGCAGGATCGGCAGCGCGAAGGGCAGCTCGATGAAGCCGTTCATGATCTTTCCCACCACGTACGCGCCCTTGTTGCGGTAGAACAGGCCGGACAGCACCTGCAGCTGGAAGTTTGCGCGCAGCTTGACCTGGTGAAAGCGCCCGAGGATGGCTGCCGCCACGCGCTCGGCATCGCGCTGGATATCGGCAAAGCGGCCCTGCAGCGCATAGTCCTCGAGCAGCCCGCGCACCGTATCGGCCAGCGTGTGCTGCTCGGGGTAGTAGGCGCGGTACGTCGGCGCGCCGCGCGCCTCGATGTACTCGGTGCTGATGGCCGGCCGCACGAAAATGAAGTCGTTCTGGAAGTAGGCGCGGTGCAGGATCTTGGTGGTGACCGAGTTGAAGAAGGTCTCGGCCAGCTCCGGCTGGTGGTGGTCGACCAGGAGGCCGATGAAGTGCAGCTTGACCTGGTGCCAGACATCCATGGGCTGCTCGCCGGCCTTGAACTCTTTCTCGAGCCGGGCCACCGCCTCGCTCACGCGCAGGTCGTAGAACTCGATGCGCTCGCGCTGGGCCCGCTGCTGGCCGTGCCAGTCGGCCGTCTCGAAGCGGTGCTTGGCGCGCGCCGATTCGGCCCGAAACAGCCGGTAGTGGCGGTCGAAGCCGTCGCGCATCGCTTTGGCGATGTCGTAGGCGAGCGGGGAATCGAGGCGCTGGGGAAACATGCGTTCACGGCTCAGCTTGCGCCGGGTCGACATCGACCTGCGGCTTCTCGGCCCGCTTGCTCCACTTGTAGCGGATGCGCTGGACGGCCGCCTTGTACAAAGCCTCGATGGGCTTGACGCCATCGAGCGTCATGCCGAGGTCCTGCAGCAGGCCGTCGTGCACGCCGAAAGCCCAGCCGTGAATGGAGACGGATTGCTTGCGGCTCCACGCATCCTCCATCACGGTGCTGACGGCGACGTTGACCACCTGCTCCGTCACGTTGAGTTCGCACAGCGCGTCGGCACGCAGTTCTTCGGGCAGGGAATTGAGCAGCACGCGATGGCGGTCGCGCACGTCCTGGATATGACGGATCCAGTTGTCGGCGAGGCCGATGCGCGCGCTGTCGAGCGCCGCCTGGACGCCGCCGCAACCATAGTGGCCCACCACCATGATGTGCTGGACCTTGAGCCGTTCGACGGCGAACTGGATCGCCGACAGCGCGTTGAGGTCGGAATGCACGACGATGTTGGCGACGTTGCGATGCACGAACACCTCGCCCGGCTCCAGCCCGGTGATCTGGTTGGCGGGCACGCGGCTGTCAGAGCAGCCGATCCACATGTACTTGGGCGTCTGCTGCTTCACCAGGCTGGTGAAGAAGCCGGGACGATCCCGTTCCATGCGCGCTGCCCACGAACGGTTGTGGGCGAAGAGATCCTCCAGGTTGTCGGGCGTGTCGTTTTCCATGGGTCGTGCTTGGTGAGTGAGGGACGATGATGGGGCCTCAACGGGCCTTCGGCTTGGACGCGCGGGTCAGGGCGGCACGGGCCTGCTTCTCCTGCGCGCGGATTTCGGCCAGGTTGGCCTGCAATTCCTCCATTTGTGCCTCGAGCTGGGTGCGATGACTGCCGAGCACGCCGAGGAAACGCTGTAGCTGCGGCACGGTGTCGCGCGGGCTGTCGTACATGTCGAGGATTTCCTTCACCTCGTTGAGTTTCAGGCCGAGGCGCTTGGCACGCAGCGTGAGCCCCAGCCGCGTCCTGTCGCGCGCGGTGTAGACGCGCTGCTGGCCGGCGCGCTCGGGGGCGAGCAGACCCATGTCCTCATAGAAACGGATCGCACGCGTGGTGAGGTCGAATTCGCGGGCGAGTTCGCCGATGGTGAAGGTCTGCGAGGACATCGGTGGGTCAATTGCGCAGGCGACAGCAGCTTCGGGCCTGACTACCTACAATGATGGGTCTTCCCCATGACGTTTACGTTAACGTCAATCCTACATGAACTTGCTCGAACGCGAACTCCACTACCCTCACGGCGACACGCTGCCCGAACCGGGCCGGACCTTCGAAGTGGCGCCGGGCGTGCGCTGGCTGCGCATGGCGCTCCCCTTCGCGCTCGACCACATCAACCTCTGGCTGCTGCGCGACAGCATCGACGGCACTGAGGGCTGGACGGTGGTGGACTGCTGCATCGCGCACGAGGCATCGCGCGCGCAGTGGGAGCAGATCTTCGCGAATGAGCTCGAGGGCCTGCCGATCCTGCGCGTGATCGTCACGCACATGCACCCCGACCACATCGGCCTGGCCGATTGGCTTTGCAAGCGCTGGAACGCGCCCCTGTGGATCAGCTCGACCGACTATCACGTCGCGCGCGTGCTCACCAGCAACGGCGACACGCTGGCCGGCGGAGATGCGGCAGCGGACTTCTTCGTTTCGCACGGCATGGCCGATGCCAAGGCGCTGGCGGTCATCCGCGGCCGCACCAGCTACTACGCGGACATGGTGCCCTCGGTGCCGGCGAACTTCGTTCGGATGCTCGACGGCGACACGGTCCGCATCGGGGGGCGCGCCTGGCGCTGCATCAGCGGCTACGGGCACGCGCCGGAGCACATCTCGCTGTATTGCGAGGAGCTCAATGCGCTGCTGGGCGGCGACATGATGCTGCCGCGCATCTCCACCAATGTGAGCGTGCACGCAGGGGAGCCGGAAGCCAACCCGCTGCGCCTGTTCCTCGACAGCATCGAGCGTTTCAACGAACTGCCGGCGAATGCGCTGGGCCTGCCTTCGCATGGCAAGCCATTCACCGGCATCCACCAGCGCGTGAAGCAGCTGCAGGACCACCACCGCGACCGCCTGGCCGAGCTGCTGGAGGCGTGCGCGGCGCGGCCGCTCAGCGCGGCCGAGGGCCTGCCGGTCCTGTTCAAGCGCGCACTCGACGTGCACCAGACCACCTTCGCCCTGGGCGAGACCGTGGCGCACCTGCACCTGCTGTGGTTCGAGGGACAGTTGCAGCGACGCAAGGACGAGGACGGCGTCTGGCGCTTCGGCGTGTTGTCATGACCGCTGGCCGGCCGCCCGAGGGCGGTCGCACGGCGGCGGAAAGCGAAGCGACGCCAACCACCCCATTGGAGCGGCTTCGCAGCGGCCAGCTGGCGGGGGCGCGACGCCTTGCCTTGCGCTGCGGCCTCACCGAGTTCCCGCGCGAGATCTTCGCGCTGGCCGATACGCTCGAGGAGCTCGACCTCTCAGGCAATGCACTGTCGGCGCTGCCCGAAGATCTTGGCCGGCTGCACCGGCTGCGCGTGCTCTTCTGCTCCGACAACCGCTTTACCGAACTGCCCACCGCGCTGGGCCGGTGCGGCAGCCTCGACATGATCGGCTTCAAGGCCAACCGCATCCGCACGGTGCCGCCCGAGGCGCTGCCGCCCGCGCTGCGCTGGCTGATCCTGACCGACAACGAGATCGATGCGCTGCCGCGGACGATCGGCCGCTGCACCCGGTTGCAGAAGCTGATGCTGGCCGGCAATCGCCTCGAGAGCCTCCCGGCCGAACTGGCCGGCTGCCGCGCGCTGGAACTGCTGCGCATCTCGGCCAATCGACTCGAGGCCCTGCCGGACTGGCTGCCTGCCCTGCCCCGGCTCGCTTGGCTGGCCTTTGCAGGCAACCCCTTTGCGGACCGGGCGGAAACCGCCGCTGCGGAGGCTGCAGCCATCCCGGCAGTCGACTGGCGGTGCCTGTCGCCGCGCGACAAGCTGGGTGAAGGCGCCTCCGGCGTGATCCACAGCGCCGACTGGACCCAGGCAGACGGCAGCATTCGGCCCGTCGCCGTGAAGCTGTTCAAGGGCGAGGTGACCAGCGACGGCTGGCCGCACAGCGAGATGGCCGCCTGCATCGCCGCCGGTGCGCATCCGAACCTGATCGCAGTCGAGGGCCGGATCCTGGCCCCCCCTGAAGGCGCAACCGGCCTGGTGCTGGCGCTGGTGGACCCGCGCTTCCGCAATCTGGCCGGCCCACCCAGCCTGGAGTCCTGCACGCGTGACGTCTATGCCGATGACGCCAGCTGGCCAGTAACCGCGGCCCGGCGGCTGGCCCGCGGAATCGCTTCGGCCGTCGCGCAGTTGCACGCGCACGGCATCGTGCATGGCGACGTCTACGCCCACAACATCCTCTGGGACGGCGAGGGCAACGGCCTGCTGGGCGACTTCGGCGCCGCATCCTTTCTGCCGCCGGACAACACGGGTCAGTCGCTCGCACTGCAACGCATCGAGGCGCGCGCCTTCGGCCTGCTGCTCGGGGAGTTGCGCTCGCGCTGCCGCGCCCAGGACGATGCAGACCGCGCCGTGCTGGAACGATGGGCCGAACTCGAAAGGCGCTGCACGCAGCCAGAGGCCGCCGCGCGGCCGCGGCTGGCGGAAATCGCCTCGGCCCTGACCGCTGTCTGAGGCCTGCCGTGCCTGCCGCGCCGCTACCCACCCGCGATGGCGTCGGGCCGAGCCGTGTTGCGCTGCCGCCGGGCCCCTGGACCACCATCGCCGAGTTCCTGGTCGAGCGCTTCGCCGCCATTCCGCGCACCGAGTGGGAGGCGCGAATGCGCGCGGGGGATGTGGTGGACGAGCGGGGCCTCCCCGTCACGCCGACCCGGCCGTACCAGCCGCGGCTGCACGTCTTCTACTACCGCTCACTCGACAGCGAGCGGGTCGTGCCATTCGAGGAGACGGTGCTCTTCCGGGACGAGCACCTGCTCGCCGTCGACAAGCCGCACTTCCTGACGGTGGCACCGGTGGGCAAGTATGTGCAGCAGAGCCTGCTGGTGCGCCTGCAGCGCAAACTGGGCCTGGACCAGCTCGCGCCCCTGCACCGCATCGACCGCGAGACCGCCGGCCTGGTGCTGTTCTCGGTGCAGCCGGCCACACGCCATGCGTACCACGCGCTGTTCGCCGCGCGTGCCATCACCAAGGGCTACGAGGCCATCGTGCCGTGGCACGGCACGCCGGACCTGCCCGCGGTGCGCCGCAGCCGCGTGATCGACGACACGCATTTCATGCGCATGCGCGAAGTGGAAGGCGAGCCCAATGCCGAGACCCGCTTCGAGCTGCTGGAGGTCCGCGACGGCTGGGCCCGCCTGTTCCTGTCGCCGCTGACCGGCCGCCGCCATCAGCTGCGCGTGCACTGTGCCGCCCTGGGCTTGCCGATCCGCCACGACACGCTCTATCCCACGCTGCAGCCCGAAGGTGCGGACGAATTCGACCGGCCCCTGCAGTTGCTGGCCAAGTCGCTGGCGTTTCGCGACCCGCTCGACGGGCGGCCGCGCGCCTTCGAGAGCCTTCGCTCCCTCGCCTTGTAGCGAACCCCTCGGCCTTCGAACAACCTGGCGCTGGAACACGAAGCGCCGGAGCCGCTGGCGCCAAGGTGACGCCGTGCAATGCCCGCACGCACTAAGCTTGTCCTGAACCTCAGGAGACACAGCGCATGGACACCACCCGACTCTTCTCTCTTGCCGGCCGCACGGCCCTCGTTACCGGCGGCTCGCGCGGTATCGGCCGCATGATCGCCGAGGGCTTCCTGGCCCAAGGCGCGCGCGTCTACATCTCGGCGCGCAAGGCCGACGCCTGCGACCAGACGGCGAAGGAGCTCTCCGCGTTCGGCTCCTGCATCTCGCTGCCGGCGGACGTCTCGACCGTCGAGGGCGCGCACGCGCTGGTGCAGGCCTACGCCAGGCACGAGAGCACGCTGGACATCCTCGTCAACAACGCCGGCGCCGCCTGGGGCGCGCCCTACGAGGAGTTCCCGGAAAGCGGCTGGGACAAGGTGGTGGACCTCAATCTCAAGACGCCCTTCTTCCTGACCCAGGCGCTGACGCCGATGCTCAGGAAGGCGGCCACCGATCATCTGGCGAAGGTGATCAACATCGCCTCGATCGATGGCATCTCCGTCAATCCGCAGGAAACGTACTCGTACGCGGCGAGCAAGGCCGGCCTGATCCAGCTCACGCGCCGCATGGCGCTGCGCCTGGCGCAGGAGCGCATCGTCGTCAGCGCAATCGCACCTGGCGCCTTCGCCTCGAACATGAACAAGGACGCGCGCGATCATGGCGAAGAGATCAAGGGCCGCATTCCGGCCGGGCGCATCGGCGAGCCGGAGGACATGGCAGGCGCCGCGATCTACCTGGCCTCCAGGGCCGGTGACTACGTGATGGGCTCGACGCTCATCGTCGATGGCGGCGTGACGCACGCGCGCTGAGGCATCGACCGCTGCCGACAAGACCTCACCACTTCGGAACCGGCTGCTCCTTGAGCTGCTGCCGCAGATCGTCGTAGTCGGGCACCACGGTTTCTACCGTCTCCCAGAAGCGCGCACTGTGGTCCATCACCCGCAGATGGGCCAGCTCGTGAGCGACCACGTAGTCGATCACCGGGAGCCGGAAGTGCACCAGCCGCCAGTGCAGGCGGATCGCGCCGTCGACCCGCGCGCTGCCCCAGCGCGTCGACGCATTCGACAGTGTCAGCTTGTTCCAGGACACGCCGAGGCGCGGCGCGAAGTGGTCCAGGCGCTCGGTGAAGATGCGCCGTGCCTGGCGCATCAGCCAGGCCTGCGCGGCATCCCGGATCTGCGCCGGGCTGGCGTTGTTCGCCAGTGCCAGGCGCAAGGTGCGCGTCTGCGCGCCGACTCCAGGGTCGAGCATCGCACCCACGCCCTCGAAGCCGTGATGCGGGTCGAGACGCACCACCACCGGCTCGCCGAGGAACGGAAAGCTCACGCCGTCGCGCCAATCGATGCGCGTGGCCTCCAGCTTCGCATGGCGCTGCTGCGTCTCGGCCAGCTTGCGCAAGATCCAGCCGGACTTTTCCTTCACCGCGGCATCGACGTCGCGCAGCGCGACCCAGCGCGGCGCGCGCACCGTCAAGCCTTCGGCGCCCACGATGAACCCGATGGTGCGGCGCTTGCCGCGCGTGAACTCGTAGGCCACGCGTGCGTTCCCCAGCGTGAGCTCGCGCGTGGCGCGCGGATGGATGAAGCTGGCCGGGCTTGTCGCGTCTGCCAGGAAGATTGCCGGTGGCGCGGCACTTTCCGCTGGCGCGGGCGGAGCCGGCGGCGGCACCGGCGCGTCGAACAGGTCGAGCGTGAACTGCAGCAAGCCGCGCATGATGCCCGTCCTCAGGCCGACACCGTCTCCGCCGAGACGTAGGCCTCGGGGTCGAGCCGGCGCATCTCGCCTTCGATCCATGCCTCGACCTCTCGCATCAGCTCGTCGGGCCTGCGTCCGACGCTGGAGATCGCCGGACCGATGGAGACATCCACGACGCCGGGTCGCTTGATGAAGGCCTTGCGCGGCCAGACCTTGGCCGAGGTCACTGCAACGGGAACCACCGGCACGCCGGTCTCGCAGGCCAGCCGCGTGCCGCCGGTCTTGTAGATGCCCTGCTGCCCGCGCGGGATGCGGGTGCCCTCCGGAAACATGATGATCCAGATGCCCTGGGCCAGCAGCGCGCGGCCCTGCGCGACCACCTTGTTGAAGGCCTGGGTGCGCTGGCTGCGGTCGATATGGATCATGTCCAGCCGCGCCATGGCCCAGCCGAAGAAGGGCACGTAGATCAGTTCCTTCTTGAAGACATAGGCCAGCGGATGCGGCATCAAGGTCGGCATCAGGAAGGTCTCGAAAGTCGACTGGTGCTTGACCAGCAGGACGCAGCCCGCGAGCTGGTCCTTCGGCAGGTTCTCCATGCCGGTGACGCGCGTCTGGATGCCCAGCAGCACACGGGCACCGCCGATCGCCCAGCCGAGCCAGCGCGCCGCCATCCAGTACAGCGGGATGCCGCGCTTCCAGAGCGAGCTGACCACCATGATGATTCCCCACGGCACCACGGTGACGAGCATCCACAGCGCATGGACGACGGAACGGAGGAAGGACATCACACGGCCAGGTTGAGTGCGTTGCGCTCTTCGCGCTCCAGCAGGAAGTCGACGAAGGCCGCCAGGTCGTCGTGCACGCGCGTGTTCGGCGGGTATTCGGGCGGCAGCGGCACGCCGCGGCAGGCCGCGCCCATGCCGGTCAGCAGCAGGTGCGGCTCGCAGCCCGCGGCCGCGCCAGCCTGCATGTCGCGCAGGCTGTCGCCGGCAGCCGGCACGTTGGCGAGATCCACGCCATAGCGCTCGGCGATCTGCAGGAAGAGGCCGGGCTTGGGCTTGCGGCATTCGCAGTTCTCGTCGGGGCTGTGCGGGCAATAGAACACGGCATCGATGCGCCCGCCAACGGCCGCCAGCATCTTGTGCATCTTGGCGTGCATGGCGTTGAGGGATGCCACGTCGAAGAGCCCGCGGCCGAGTCCGGACTGGTTGGAGGCGATCACCACGTGCCATCCCGCATGGTTGAGCCGCGCCACTGCCTCGAGCGCGCCGGGCAGCGGCGTCCACTCGATGTCGCTCTTGACGAAGTCCTCGCGGTGCACGTTGAGCGTGCCGTTGCGGTCGAGGATGACGATTTTCATCATCGTTCAGGCGGCCAGCCGCTCCAGCTGCGCCACCCGGTTCATGGCCCGATGCAGCAGCATCAGCAGCCCCAGCCGGTTGAGCCGCAGGTCGGACTGCTCGGCGTTGACCATCACGTCATCGAAGAAGGCGTCGACCGGCCCGCGAAGCGCAGCCAGTGTCTGCAGCGAGGCTGTGTAGTCGCCGGCATCGAACTGCGCATTGGCCGTGGGCAAGACCTTCTGCATGGCGGCGTGCAGCGCCTTCTCGGCGGGCTCTTTCAGCAGCAGCTCGCTCACATGCGCATCGGCCTCGGGCGACTTCTTGAGGATGTTGCCGATGCGCTTGTTGGCCGCGGCCAGCGCGGGCGCCTCGGGCAGGGCCGCGAAGGCGCGCACGGCCGCCAGCAGCTTGGGCACTTCGCCCAGCCGCTGCGGCGCGGGGGCCAGCACCGCCTCGACCTCCTGCGCGCTGGCGCCCTGCTCGCGCAGGCTTCCGGCCAGGCGGTCGTAGATGAAGGCTTCGAGTGCGAGGGTCGGATCGGTCAGTGGATGGTCGGCGGCCTTGGGCGCGTTGAAGGCCGCATAGGCCTGCACGATCAGCTTGCGCAGGTCGAGCGGCAGGTGACGTTCGGTCAGCATGCGGATCACACCCAGCGCATGGCGGCGCAGCGCGAACGGGTCGCGGTCGCCGGTCGGCAGGTTGCCGATGCCGAACATGCCCACCAGCGTCTCGAGCTTGTCGGCCAGTGCGGCCACGATGCCGACCGGGCCACGCGGCAACGCGTCGCCGGCGAAGCGGGGCTTGTAGTGGTCCTCGATCGCATCGGCGACGGCAGGGTCGAGACCGTCGTGCAGCGCGTAGTACCGGCCCATGACACCCTGCAGCTCGGGGAACTCACCGACCATGTCGGTCACCAGGTCGGCCTTGGCGAGCTGGGCCGCCTGCACGGCCCGGGGGGCCAGCGTCGGGTCGCTCGACGCCGCGCCCAGCTGCTCACCGATGGCGTGCGCGATGCGCATCACGCGCCCGACGCGCTCGCCCTGCGTACCGAGCTTGTTGTGATAGATCACCTTGCCCAGCGACTCGACGCGCGAAGCGAGCGACTTCTTGCGGTCCTGGTCGAAGAAGAATTTGGCATCGGCCAGGCGCGGACGCACCACGCGCTCATTGCCTCCGACCACCGCGCTGGCGTCGGCCGGCCGGATGTTGCTGACCACCAGGAACTTGTGGGTGAGTCGCCCGGCGGCATCGAGGAGCGGAAAGTACTTCTGATTGGCCTTCATCGTGAGGATGAGGCATTCCTGGGGCACGCCGAGGAACTCGCGCTCGAACTCGCAGACCAGCACGTTGGGGCGCTCGACCAGTGCGGTGACCTCGTCGAGCAGCGCCTCGTCGTGGATCGGCTGCATGCCGACGCCCGCCGACAGTGCGGCCTCGGCCAGCTGGCGCGCGATCTCGAAGCGGCGCGTCTCGAAGCCGGCGATCACGGCGCCTTCTTCCTCCAGCTGCACCGCATAGCTGTTGGCATCGCGCAGCACGATCGGGTCGCGCTGGGCCTCGAAACGATGGCCATGGGTCTCGCGCCCGGCCCGGAGGCCCAACGCTTCGACCGGTACCACGCCATCGCCATGCAGTGCGACGAGCCCGTGCGCCGGACGCACGAAGCTCACGCTGGTCCAGCCGGGCAGCGCGCTGCCGGCTTCGAGCTGGTAGCTCATGACCTTGGGGATGGGCAGCTTCGCGATGGCTTCGGCCAGCGCCTTCTGCAGCCCTTCGGCCAGCGTCGCGCCCTTGGCGCTGCTGTCGAAGAACAGGGCCTCGGCCTTGCCGTCCATCGCGCGGCGCAGGCCCGGCACGGCAGCCGCATCGGCGCCCAGGGACGCCAGCTTCTTGAGCAGTGCCGGCGTCGGCTGGCCGGCGGCATCGAGCCCCACGGCCACCGGCATCAGCTTCTGCGATACCGCGCGGTCGGCGGCCTGGGCGCCGACGTTGGTGATGTGTGCCGCCAGCCGCCGAGGGGATGCATAGGCTGTCAGAACCGAGCTCACGTCGGCCAGGCCCTGGGCCACCAACTGGTCGCGCAGCACGCCGGCAAAGGCATCGCCCAGCTTCTTGAGTGCCTTCGGGGGCAGCTCTTCGACGAACAGTTCGACGAGCAGGTTGTTCTTGGTGCTCATCGCTCAGGCCACCTTCTTCGTCATCTCGGCCACCCACTCGCGCGGCGCCATCGGGAAGCCGAGGCGTTCACGGCTTTCGTAGTAGCTCTGCGCCACGCTGCGCGCAAGATTGCGGATGCGGCCGATATATGCCGCTCGCTCGGTCACGCTGATGGCGCCGCGCGCGTCCAGCAGGTTGAAGCTGTGGGCCGCCTTGAGCACTTGCTCGTACGCCGGCAGCGCGAGCTTCTGCTCCATCAGGTGCTTGGCTTGCTTCTCGTGCGCGGCGAAGGCGGTGAACAGGAAGTCCGCGTCGCTGTGCTCGAAGTTGTAGGTCGACTGCTCGACCTCGTTCTGGTGGTACACGTCCCCATAGCTGATGCCGGGTGCCCATTCCAGATCGAAGATGCTTTCCTTGCCCTGGATGTACATGGCCAGGCGTTCGAGGCCGTAGGTGATCTCACCGCTGATGGGCCGGCAGTCGATGCCGCCGACCTGCTGGAAGTAGGTGAACTGCGTGACTTCCATGCCGTTGAGCCAGACCTCCCAGCCCAGGCCCCAGGCGCCCAGCGTGGGATTTTCCCAGTCGTCCTCGACGAAGCGGATGTCGTTCTTCTTCAGATCGAAGCCCAGTGCCTCGAGCGAGCCCAGGTAGAGCTCGAGAATGTTGGCCGGAGCCGGCTTCAGCACGACCTGGTACTGATAGTAGTGCTGCAGCCGGTTGGGGTTTTCGCCGTATCGACCGTCCTTGGGCCGACGGCTGGGCTGCACATAGGCGGCCTTCCAGGGCTCGGGGCCGAGCGCGCGCAGGAAAGTCGCGGTGTGCGAGGTGCCGGCCCCCACCTCCATGTCGTAAGGTTGCAGCAGCGCACAGCCCTGGGCGTCCCAGTAGGCCTGCAGCTTGAGAATGATTTGTTGGAAGGTGAGCATCTTGGGGTGGTGGCTGTTCGATTCCTCGACAGCGAACCGGCCATTTTAAGAGCGGCCGGACGGACAACGGCCGCAGGGCTTGCGCCGCTGCGGCCGTCGCGTGAAGCGGGAGGCCCCGGGGTTCAATACTCCCAGAAGATCCTTTGCAGTTCCTTCGGGTCGTTGGTCCTCGTCAAGGCCACCATCGCGAGGATGCGGGCCTTCTGCGGCTTCAGGTCATGCGCCGCCACCCAGTCGTACTTGTCGTCGGGCTGCTCGGCGTTGCGCAGCACGAAGCCGTCGGGCACGCGCGAGCTGCGGATGATCTGCACGCCCTCGCCGCGCAGCTTCTGCAGCACGGGCACGATGCGGTCCGCCACCGAGCCGTTGCCGGTGCCGGCGTGGACCAGCGCCTTCACGCCGCTCTTGGCGAGCGCATCGATCGCGGTGGAAGGCACGCTGCCGTAGCCGTACACGATGTCGACCGCGGGCAGGGTCGTGATTTCGTCGATGTTGAATTCCGACTGGATGGTGTGGCGCTTCACCGGCGCGCGAAACCAGTAGTTCTTGCCTTCGACGATCATGCCCAGCGGGCCCCACTGGCTCTTGAAGGCCTCCGTCTTGATGTTGACCGTCTTGCTGACGTCGCGTCCGCTCTGGATCTCGTCGTTCATGGTCACCAGCACGCCCTTGCCGGCCGCGTCCTTGCTGGCGGCCACGTTGACCGCGTCGTACAGGTTGAGCGCGCCATCGGCCGACAGCGCGGTTCCAGGGCGCATCGAGCCGACCACCACGATCGGCTTGGAGGTGCGCACAACCAGCGTGAGGAAGTAGGCGGTCTCCTCCAGCGTGTCGGTGCCGTGGGTGACGACGATGCCATCGACGTCGGCCTGCTTGGCAAGCGCCGAGACGCGCTTCGCCAGCACCATCAGGTTGTCGTTGGTGAAACTCTCGGAGGCGATCTGGAACACCTGCTCGCCGCGCACGTTGGCGACCTTGGAGATCTCGGGCAGGCCGGCGATCAGCTTGTCGACCGGCACCTTGGCGGCGGCATAGGTGGCGCTGTTGGCAGCCGACGCGCCGGCGCCGGCGATGGTGCCGCCGGTCGCGAGGATGACGACATTGGGCAGGCTCTGCTGGGCATGGGCGATGGCGGCGGCGGCGGTCAGCGCCGCAGCGGCCGCGAAGGCCCGGAAGCGGGAGGCAAAGAACATGGAGGGCTCCTGTTGGCGTGAAGGATTTCACGCGGCGCTGGGGACGATAGCGGAAGCGCAAGCAGCCGTCATGCCCCGGGAATGCTTCCTGCGCATGGGCCGATGCCGGCGAGGCGATTCAGCGGCTGCCGGCGGCATCCTTCACCGGCCTCGGGACCGCCCGGCGGCCGTCCGCGGGAGCGGCAGTTTCATGGCCAGCAGCGCGGCGGATGCCGACAAGGCGAGTGCCGCGGAGAGCCAGAGCGCGCCGGCACCCCAACGCTCGAGCGCAAGCCCGAACAGGAAGGGCGCACCGGCCTGCACGATCCGCGCAGGCACCATCAGCAGGCCTTGCCGCTGGCCATAGCCCTGCGGTCCGAAGACCAGCAGGGGCAGCGTTCCGATGGCGATGGTCAGGATGCCATTGCCCAGGCCATGCAGCACCGCGAAGGCGGTGGCGGCCTGCATCCCGAACAAGCCCAGGCACAAGGCCCCGAGCGGATGGGCCAGCGTGGCCAGCCGCGCTGACAGCAGGGGGTGTGCGCGTTTGAGCAGGCTGAACTCGATCAGCCGGCCGGCCACTTGCGCGGGGCCCACCAGCGCTGCGATCGACACGGCCAGGACCAGTGTCGCCCCTCCGGCAACGAGCAAGCGCGGCAGGTGCGCGGCCATAGCGGTGCTGACGAACCAACTCACGGCGAAGACGTAGGCCATGATCCAGCCCGCGCGGCGCTGCTCGGCCGGGGTCAGGACCGCGGCTCGGCCCTGCTCGGCCATGCCGTCCTGAGCCTGGATGGCGTGCGCGGACGGTGGTGGCGGCAACAATGCATTGAGCGGCAGGCCCAGCACCAAGTGCAGGCCAGCCCACGCCAGACAGGCTCCCCGCCATCCGGCGACCTCCTCGAGCAGGGCGGACAGCGGCCATCCCACCGTGCTCGCGAGACCCCCCAGCAGCGTGATGCCGGTGATGACGCCACGCGCATTGCGCCCGTGCAAGCGCACGGCGGTCGCGAACGCGGCTTCGTACAACCCGCTGCCCATCCCTGCGCCGAGCAGCACCCATGCAGCGAAGACGTGCACCACATGGCTCGACAGCGCGAGCCCCGCCAGGCCTGCCGCGAACAGCAGGTTGCTCGCGACCAGCACCGGGCGGCCGCCGAAACGATCGATGGCGCGCCCCGCCCACGGCCCGGTCGCAGCCGACACGAGCAGCGCCACGGAGAAGGCGCCGAAGATCGTGGAAGACGAAACCTTGAGCTCGGCTCCCATGGACCCGGCGAGGACCGCCGGGAGGTAGTACGAGGACGCCCAGGCGAGCGTCTGCGCCACGCCGAGCATCAACGTGGTGGTGCGGCGGCCGACGAGCGTGTTCATGCGCTTCGAGCCGCTTGCCTCTTTCAAGCCGGGGAGCCTGCGCGGCCGGACGGTCGCCGCACGAAGAAGGACGCAGCCGCGACGATGGCGATCGCCATGCCCCACAACGGCCACAGCCCGAAGCGCGAGACCCACCATGCGTAGGGCGTGATCCCTGCGCGGCCTTCGACCGACGCGGCCAGCACGCCACGCGTGAGACGCGGCAGCGCGTGCGTGACGCGGCCACGATGATCGATCACCGCGGTGGCGCCCGTGTTGGTGGCACGCACCATCGGCCTTTGGAATTCGAGCGCACGCATGCGCGAAATGGCGAGGTGCTGGTCGATTGCCAGCGTATCGCCGAACCAGGCGATGTTGCTCACGTTGAGCAGGATCGTGGGCGCGCTTGCCTCTTCGCGGAAGTTGGCGCCGATCTCGTCGCCGAACAGGTCCTCGTAGCAGATGTTGGGCGCGATGCGCTGCCCTTGCCAGTCCAGCGGCGGCTGCGCGAGGCCGCCGCTCTGAAAGTCGCCGAGCGGAATGTTCATCATGTCGGTGAACCACCGGAACAAGCCAGGTACGAATTCGCCGAAGGGCACGAGGTGGTGCTTGTCGTACCGGTAAGGTGCGCTGCGCCCGGGCCCGAAGCCGAGCACGGTGTTGGTGTAGACGCGGCCATTGCCCAGCGGCAGGCCGACGATCGCAGTCTGGGAGCCGTTCGTGTAGCGCGCCGAGATGGCTTCGAGGTAACCGGGCGGCAGTTGTGAAGGCAGCAGCGGCAGCGCGGTTTCGGGCGTGATCACCAGCGGGGCCGTGGCGCGCAGCAGTTGCTCTCCGTACCACTGCAGCGCAGTGGCGATCCCGCCGCCGGGAATGAACTTCTCGTCCTGCGGGATATTGCCTTGCAGCAGCGCCACGTCGATGCGGCCGCGCGAGCGCGCCGCCTCATCGGGTGTGCCGTGCACGGCGGCGAAGAGCGCAGGTGCCGCCAGGAGGATCAGGGCCACGCCGAGATCACGCACTCGCGTGCCGGCTCGCGCGGTGCGCAACGCGGCTGCTGCGAGCGTCGCGATCGCGGCAGCGGCCGCGCCGACGCCATACGTACCCAGCCATGGTGCATAAGCTGCGAGCGGACCATCGACGTGGGCGTAACCGCCGGCGCCCCAGGGGAACCCTGTGAACAGGCTGTTGCGCAACAGCTCAGCCAAAGTCCAGGCAGCGGCGAACAGGAGCACGGCGCCCGTCCGATGCACAGGTGCGAATGCGACATAAATGGCCGCGGCAGCCCCGTAGTACAGCGACAGGGCCGCCGACAGTGCCAGCACGGCCATCGCGGCCAGCGGTGCAGCGAGCCCGCCGTAGGTGTGCATCGAGACGAAGAGCCACCAGAAGGTGCCGCACAGCCAAGCCGTCGAGAATACCCAGCCGTAGAGCACCGCACTGCGCCACGAGCGCCGCGGCTCGGTGCGATCCCTAAGTGCGTCGAGCTGCCAGACCAGCGCGGCCAGCGAAAGCAGTTGAAGCCACCACAAGGGCTGGCCGTTCCAGGGAGCCGCGATCGATACCGCCTGGGCGAGCCCTGCGAATCCGAGGCCCAGCGCGCGCACCGGCGTTTTCAATCGCCCGCGTCGTCGCCGCGGGCTGGCGAGACCTTGAACCAGCGCACGGCGCCGCCCTTCGTGTGGAGCACGACGAAGTCGAAGGCACCCAGCGCATAGTGCTCGCCGCGCTTGGGGACATGGCCCATTTCGTGCGCGATCAGGCCTCCGATGGTGTCGAAGTCCTCGTTCAGCATCTCCTCGTCGAAAACGATGCCGAAGGCCTCGCCCACACGCTCGATGGGTGTGTCGCCCGAGACGCGGTAGGTGCGGTCGGCCAGGCCGAAAATGTCGCCCTCGTCCTCGGCGATGTCGAATTCGTCTTCGATTTCGCCGACGATCTGCTCAAGGACGTCCTCGATGGTGATGAGCCCGGCAACGCGGCCGAACTCGTCGATCACGATCGCCAGGTGGTTGCGGTTTCCCCGAAATTCACGCAGCAGATCGTTCAGGCCTTTGCTCTCGGGCACGAAGGTGGCGGGACGCAGCAGCGCTCGAATGTTGAGCCCGGGCGCGCGCTGCAGCTTGAGCAGGTCCTTCGCGAGCAGGATGCCGATGATGTTTTCCTTCTCGCCCTCGTAGACCGGAAAGCGCGAATGCGCCGTGTCGATCACCAGGTTGAGCAGCGACTCGTACGGCGCATCGATGTTGACCAGGTCCATCCGCGGCGCCGCAACCATTACGTCGCCGGCGCTCATGTCCGCCATGCGCAGGACGCCTTCGAGCATGACGCGAGACTCGGCGCCGATCACGTCGTTGTCTTCGGCGTCGGCGAGGGTTTCGATCAGCTCGTCGCGCGAGTCTGGGCCGGGATGAATGAACTCGGCCAGTTTCTGCAGGAAACTGCGCTTGTCCTCGCGTTCAACGGGTGCGCGGTCGGGGTGAGGGTCAGCCACTGCGGGAGGGCGAAGTTGGGGAATCGCAAGGATACCGGAATGGACCGGCCCCGCGGGGCTCCGCTGGTCGCCTGCGGCTACCGGGTAATCAAGGGGCGGACTGCTCGCGCGCGGCGCGAACGCCGCTACGGATCTCCTGCAGAGTGGCCAGCAAGGCCCAGAACTGCTTGGCACGTGTCTTCAGCTGGAAATCGACCTCGGCGTAGTGCTCGAGTGCGATCTCGCTCATGCGGCTGTCGAACGTGGCATTAGGCAATTGCAGATGGGCTTCGGATTCGGAGCCGCTGCGCACCACCGTGGCACCGGCATTGCGCGCAATCTTGAGCATGGCCGTGTTCTCGCTCAGCGCGTGGATGAAGAGCATGCCCACGCCCTCGTTGCGCGCGATCACGGCCGCACGCTCGAACAGGCGGGCGCCATAGCCGCGGCCGCGTGCATGCTCCGCGACGGAGACGCCGAACTCGGCGCAATCCTTGAGCTGATCGTCCGGGGCAAAAGCGAGGTGCGCCATCGCGATGAGGTCGAGGCGGCGGTTATAGATGCCGAAGAGCTCGTCCCGATCGAAATCGAGGCCGTCGACATAGCGCTGGATTTGCTCGTCGGACGCGGCGTAGCCGAAGCGCAGGTAACGGTCGTGAGGCCCCAGCGCGAGCAGATGCTGCGCAATGCGATCACGCTCGCGCGGCCCGATGGAGCGGATCGGCACCATCACGGGGGCGGGCGCGGCGGAGCGCGGCTGGGCTTCAACCATGGGCGCTTTCAGAAAGGAGCCGATGCCGAGTGAGGCTTTGAGAAGTGCCTTGGCGGTATGCATGGCTCCAATATAAGGGTTTTCCCCTAAACGACACCGTTGTAGGGACTAAAAAGTAATTCATAAGATTACGTTGACGCCAACGTGGCGTAGCGAGCATTCGTTCGTCTCTGTTATATCGGCACCGCAGTGGTGGCCTTCACCCGATCCAGGACAAAGCTGGTCTTGCAGTCTTCCACGCTGGGGTGCTTGAGCAGCGTGTCCATGATGAAACGGCTGTAGTGCGCCATATCGGCGACCACCACACGCAATAAATAGTCCATTTCCCCCGTCAACGCTGCGCATTCCACTACCTCTGGCCAGGTCTGGACACTGGCTCGGAACAGATCCATGGGGTTGCGCTTGTGCGTTTCGGTGTGCTTCTCGAGACGGACATTCAGGTATGCAGTGAGACCGAGCCCCACCGCTTCGGGCTTCACCAGCGCAACGTAGCGGTCGATGACGCCGCTCTCTTCCAGCCTCCGGACCCTCCGCAGCACCGCGCTCGGCGAAAGGCTGACCTTTTCGGCGAGTTGGTCGTAAGTGGCCCGGCCGTCGCTCTGGAGAGTGCGCAAGATGAGTCTATCCAGCTTGTCGAGTGCGTCCATTTCTTCATTTTCGCAGTTTTTATGCGTTTTCAAGGTGGCTCGTGCCTGATTACGCTTAAATCATGACGACCGGCGCTTTTACAGTTCAACACCTGCCCAGCGCGACCGCGGGCGCCACACTGAATAACCCCCTTTACCCCTCTTTCTGGAGACGCCCCCATGAGCACTGCCGACGCACCCGCCTTCACCCCGTGGGACAACCCCATGGGCACGGACGGCTTCGAGTTCATCGAATACGCTGCCCCTGATCCGGCCGCCATGGGCCAGGTCTTCGAGCGCATGGGCTTCAAGGCCGTGGCCAAGCATCGCCACAAGAACGTGCTGCTGTATCGCCAGGGCACGATCAATTTCATCGTGAATGCGGAGCCGGACTCCTTCGCCCAGCGCTTCGCGCGTCAGCACGGACCCAGCGTCTGCGCCATCGCGTTCCGCGTGCAAGACGCCAAGGCCGCCTACGAACGCGCGACCTCGCTCGGCGCCTGGGGTTTTGCCGACAAGGCCGGGCCTGGTGAACTGAACATCCCTGCGATCAAGGGCATCGGCGACAGCCTGATCTACCTGGTCGACCGCTGGCGCGGCAAGAACGGCGCGCAGCCGGGCGACATCGGCAACATCGGGTTCTACGACGTCGACTTCGAAGCCCTGCCCGGCCTGACGGCGCAGCAGGCGCTCGCGCCCGAAGGCAACGGCCTGACATACATCGACCACCTGACCCACAACGTGCACCGCGGCCGCATGAACGAGTGGGCCGACTTCTACGAGCGCCTGTTCAACTTCCGCGAGATCAAGTACTTCGACATCGAGGGCCAGGTGACGGGCGTGAAGAGCAAGGCGATGACCAGCCCGTGCGGCAAGATCCGCATCCCGATCAACGAGGAAGGGAAGGAGCAGCCTGGCCAGATCCAGGAGTACCTGGACCTGTATCGCGGGGAAGGCATTCAGCATATCGCAATGGGTTCGGACGATCTGTACAAGACGGTCGATGCGCTGCGCGCCAACGGCGTCAAGCTGCTCGACACCATCGACACCTACTACGAACTGGTGGACAAGCGCATCCCGGGCCACGGCGAAAGCGTGGAGGAACTTCACGAGCGCAAGATCCTGATCGATGGCAAGAAGGACGCCTTGCTGCTGCAGATCTTCAGCGAGAACCAGTTAGGACCGATCTTCTTCGAGTTCATCCAGCGCAAAGGAGACGACGGCTTCGGCAACGGCAACTTCAAGGCCCTGTTCGAGAGCATCGAGCTCGACCAGATACGCCGCGGCGTCGTGAGCGCCGCACAATAGTTGCTCCATCAGATACAGGAGCAAGGAATGCGCCCCAGCTTTTTGATTCGCTGTTCATCGATCGCGGCTGCGGTCATCGTCCTCGGTGCCTGCGCAACGAATGCGCAGCAGCAGCCGCAGGCCGGGGCCGCTTCACATCTCGATGCAGTGCAGAAGGCAGGCGTGCTGCGCATCTGCACGCCGGGCGACTACAAGCCCTTCAGCTTCCAGAAGGCCGATGCGAGCTACGAGGGGATTGACGTCGAGTTGATGACGAGCTTCGGCAGCAGCCTCAATGCGAAGCCGGAATGGGTCAAGACGACCTGGGCCAACCTGCTGCCCGACCTCGCTGCCGGCAAGTGCGACCTCGCCGTGGGCGGGGTCTCGGTGACCACCGAGCGACAAAAGCGGGCCTTTTTCAGCGCGCCTTACATGATCAACGGCAAGACGCCGCTTGCGCGTTGCGCCGATGTCGCCAAATATCAAAGCGTCGCCGCCATCGACACGCCCGAGGTGCGAGTGATCTTCAATCCTGGCGGCAGCAACGAGCGCTTTGCGCGTGCCAACTTCAAGCGAGCCCGGCTCACGCAGCACGGCGAGAACGTCACGATCTTCGACGAGATCCTGGCGAACCGTGCCGATGTCTTCGTGACGGAAGCAGCCGAGGCCATCACGCAGCAGAAGCTGCGGCCTGGCCTGTGCGCCATCAATCCTGACAAGCCGCTTCAGTACGGCGAAATGGCTTGGATGCTGCCGCGCGACGACGTGGCATTCAAGGCTTACGTCGACCAGTGGCTGCACCTGGCACGAGCGGGCGGCGAGTTCCAGCGCGTGATGGACCGTTGGCTCAAGTAACCATCTTTCGGAGCATTCCATGGAGACGCCTTCAGGTGCAGTCATGCCCGCGGTCTACGGCGATTCGGACCGGCCACCGCGCGGCAACTATTCGCGCGGCGGCGCGGTGCTCGCCGACTACACCTGCCCGCAGGACTGGGCCAGCTACACACCGGCCGATCACGACACCTACCGGCGTCTCTATGAACGGCAGGCCGCGCAGTTGCCTGGGTTGGCGTGCAACACGTTCATCGAATCACTGCCGCTGCTAGGCATCAAAGACCGTATTCCGCGCTTCGACGAGATCAATGAACGGCTCTACAAGGCGACCCGCTGGGAGATCGTGGCGGTTCCGGGATTGATTCCAGAACTACCCTTCTTCACGCTGTTGGCAAATCGCAAGTTTCCTGTCACGGACTGGATCCGCAAACCGGAGGAGTTTGACTACATCGTCGAACCGGACGTGTTCCACGATCTGTTCGGTCATGTTCCCATGCTCTTCGACCCCACGTTTGCCGACTACGTGCAGCGCTACGGGCGAGGTGGCATGAAGGCGCACGACCTCGACGCGGGCGAGAAGCTGGCGCGGCTCTACTGGTACACGGTCGAGTTCGGGCTTATTCGTCAGCCCGAAGGTTTGCGCGCCTACGGCGCCGGCATCCTGAGTTCGGTGGGCGAGTTGAAGCATGCGGTGCGCAGCACGGAGCCGCTCCGCTTGCCACTCGATCTGCTGCGAGCCATGCGCACGCGCTACAAGATCGACACCTACCAGCGCAACTACTTCGTGATCGACACCTTCACTCAACTCTTCGACCTCACGGCGCCGGACTTCACGCCGCTTTATCAGGCGCTCTCCCGGCAACCCGACATCGAGGCTGGTGTGCTGCTGCCGGGCGAGTCCTCTTGGTAAGCGACGGCTCTTCATTCGTCAAGCAGTGCGAGTGTCTGCTGCCGCAGGCTTGACACAAATGCCATTTCCACATGCCCCCGCCCTGGCACGAGCCGGTTGTCTGCGGCAGGTAGCGTGGCCGAAGAGGTCGGAAACACGATGTTGTCACAGTTCGAATACCAGCAAGTGAACGGCACCTCATGTGCGCTAGTGCAGGCGCTTTCCATTTGCCGGATCCATTCGCCATCTGTTCGCATCTGACGCCCGTTTGCCGAATGGCCAAAACGTGCCATCCAAGTGCCTCGGTGGGGCGTGCCGATCGTGACGATACGACGCACTCGCGCCGGGTTGGCGGTGCGCAGCCAGGCTCTCGCGGCCAAGCCGCCCATGCTATGGCAAATCAGGACCGGCGGGAGTCCGGTGGCTGCGGTCACACGCAAGATCGCCTCGTCCAGTACCGCCACATAGTGATCGATGGAGCCGAAGAGGGGTTCGAGATCGACGGCAATGAAAGCGTGTTCCGCCGCACGAAGTTGCCGAAGCCAGGGATTCCAGAACCCGCGATTGCACATGAAACCGTGGAGCAGCACTACGCCGCGATGTCCGTTGTTCATGGGCAAATAGTCGGCAACTGCTCGTGAGCGGAACGGCTGTTGCCAGCAGAACACCTTCAACGCCGCCCAGCTCTCGACGACCCACGCTCGCGCGCACTGGCTTGCAGTAGCCTGTCCCAATGGGTCTTGCCTGCTGACGCGATAGCCCGCAATAAACTCCAACGCCAGGAAAGCTGCGTGGGCCGAGCTCAAGACCAGTAAACCGCTCAGAGCCACGCTGGGCGCGCGCGACCACCAGCTGCCCGTCCATGCAGCAGCGGCCAGCAGCCAAGCCAATACGATGCATTGTTGAAGGCGCGCGACCATGCGGTTGACTATCGCATGCGCGACATGGTCCGGCGCGATCCTGGGACAAGCCCCCTGGTGATGACGCCCGGCTCGCTTCGACAATCCCCGGAAAGGAGTTCGCATGCAATCTGCCGTCTTGAAGAACTATCCGCCGGGCATGCCGCATGAGGTGAATCCCGAGCAATACCGTTCGCTCGCTCACATGTTCGAGGAGTCGTTCGCGCGCTACGCAAAGCGTCCCTTCTCGGTCTGCATGGAAAAGTGGATGAGCTACGCGGAACTCGACAACTTATCCGGGGCGCTTGGGGCCTGGCTCCAGGCGCGCGGGCTCGCAGCGGGAGCTCGGGTGGCCATCATGCTGCCCAACGTGCCTCAATTCGCAGTCACCATGGCGGGGGTGCTGCGTGCCGGCTATACCTGTGTCAATGTCAATCCGCTATACACCGCACGCGAGCTGGAGCACCAGCTGAAGGATTCCGGTGCAACGGCGATCGTTATTCTCGAAAACTTTGCGGCAACACTCGAACACGTCATTGAGCAGACCGAGCTCAAGCACGTAGTCATTGCTTCGATGGGTGACCTGCTGGGAACCCTTCGAGGCCCCTGGATCACGCTCGCGGTACGGCATCTCGCGAAGATGGTGCCGCCCTACAAGCTCCCGCTCGACAAGGGCCGCACCGTTATCGAATTTTCGAAGATGATCGCTGAAGGCGAGCGACTCAAGCTCGCGCCCGACACGAGCACGCTCGACTCTGTCGCCTTTCTGCAATACACAGGAGGCACCACAGGGCTGTCAAAAGGTGCCGTGCTGACGCATCGCAACATCATCGCTGCTACGCTTCAGGCGGAGGCATGGTTCATGCCGGCTCTTGAGCGCGCAGGCGACACGTCCAAGGTCAACAGTATTGCAGCTCTACCGCTCTATCACATCTTCGCGCTGACGCTGTGTCTTCTTGCGATTCGCCTGGGATCGCATCTCACGCTGATCCCCAATCCTCGTGATATCGACAAGTTCATCGCCGTGCTCAAGAAGAGGCCCTTTCATATGCTGCCGGCGGTGAACACGCTGTTCAATGCGTTGCTGGTGCATCCAGAGTTCAAGACCGTGGACTTCTCCACACTTGTCGTTTCCCAGGCCGGAGGGATGGCGGCATCCGAAGGCACGGCCCGCAAGTGGTTCGAGACCACAGGCTGCCCGATGATCGAAGGCTGGGGCATGAGCGAGACCTGCGCGATAGGAACGAACAACCCAGTTTCAAACACCGTGTTCACGGGCACCATCGGCCTACCCCTGCCAGGCATCGAGGTCTCGATCAAGGATGACGAAGGCCGCTCGCTGCCAGTCGGCGAGGCGGGCGAGCTCTGCATCAAGGGGCCCAACGTAATGACCGGTTACTACAACCAGCCTGCCGAAAGTGCGGCGGCATTCACGATCGACGGCTTCATGCGAACCGGAGACATTGCCATCATGCAGGAGGACGGCTACAGCCGGATCGTCGACCGCAAGAAGGACATGATCCTCGTGAGCGGCTTCAACGTATTTCCAAACGAACTCGAGAACGTGATCTCGTTGTGCCCCGGCGTGATCGAATGCGCGGCGATCGGAGTACCCGACGAAAAGCAGGGCGAGGCGATCAAGGTGTTCGTGGTTCGCAAAGATCTCACCCTGACCGAGGATGCCGTGGCGCGCTACTGTGCCAATGAGTTGACCGGGTACAAGCGGCCCAAGCACATTGAGTTCCGGGATAGCCTGCCGAAGACGAATGTCGGAAAAATCCTTCGGCGCCAGCTTCGCACGGACACTACGGCTTGAGTGCCTACTTGCGGGCGCGGTTGTCGATTGCTGGGTGTTGTGAGACGCAGTCGGCTGACTCATCTTGACGAAGGGCCGCGGCCCGCCTCGAGCTTCCCAATGTCAGTCGGCTGCCAGCGTGCGCAAGATGATGATCTCCCTCAGAAGAATGGCTCCGGCCCTATCAGCTCGGGACCGAGCGTCGCGACCATGAACAAGCGACCGTCGACAAACTCACGCACGCGATTGTCGTGCCCAAGCCGTTGAATTCGCGGAAACTTTCAACGCTGAGCAGAAGAGCTTGCTGAAAAGGCCCATCGACTCTGACCAACAGCGATGGAACGTGAGCTGGAGAAACTCGCGGCTTGGCCGTTTGTGCAGCGTGATAAGCAGCAGTTCAAGCGCGAGGCAATGCGCGCACAAGGCCGGGCCGGGAGATCTGCTACGAGCCAGACAGCATCACCCGTGCCTGCGACTGTACCCCCCAACGCATGGGCGAGGATGTGGCCGAGAGGCTCGAGTGGAGACCCGTGTGCACGGCAAGCATCGTGGGCACGAGGTGCCAAGCGCTGGTGCAAGCGCCCGTAGCCCGCACCATCATTTTTCCGCCCCTTGATACGATGAAGCGTGTCAACGGCTGCCTGGGTTGAAGCTGTAGTTGATGGCGTTGGCGAGCGACAGGGGTGCGGGCAAAGGGGCGGGCTAAAACAAAAAAGCCCAACCATTGCTGGTTGGGCTTTTCGTGGCTGTAAGAGCCTGACGATGACCTACTTTCACACGGGAACCCGCACTATCATCGGCGCTGAGGCGTTTCACTGTCCTGTTCGGGATGGGAAGGAGTGGGACCACCTCGCTATGGTCATCAGGCATAAAGGGTAGCCATCTTGGTGTTGAGGTCAAGATGGCGAATTCATAGAGTTAAATCAGCTTGGTATTTGACTGCGTCACTTGGCATAACACCTTGATCAGGGAGATCAAAGTTATAGGGTCAAGCCGCACGAGCAATTAGTATCGGTTAGCTTAACGCATTACTGCGCTTCCACACCCGACCTATCAACGTCCTGGTCTAGAACGACTCTTCAGGGGGCTCGAGGCCCCGGCAGATCTCATCTTGAAACGAGTTTCCCGCTTAGATGCTTTCAGCGGTTATCTCTTCCACACTTAGCTACTCGGCAATGCCACTGGCGTGACAACCGATACACCAGAGGTGTGTCCACTCCGGTCCTCTCGTACTAGGAGCAGGCTTCCTCAAATCTGCAGCGCCCACGGAAGATAGGGACCAAACTGTCTCACGACGTTTTAAACCCAGCTCACGTACCTCTTTAAATGGCGAACAGCCATACCCTTGGGACCGGCTACAGCCCCAGGATGAGATGAGCCGACATCGAGGTGCCAAACACCGCCGTCGATATGAACTCTTGGGCGGTATCAGCCTGTTATCCCCAGAGTACCTTTTATCCGTTGAGCGATGGCCCTTCCATACAGAACCACCGGATCACTATGTCCTGCTTTCGCATCTGCTCGACTTGTCAGTCTCGCAGTTAAGCACGCTTATGCCATTGCACTATCGTCACGATGTCCGACCGTAACTAGCGTACCTTCGAACTCCTCCGTTACGCTTTGGGAGGAGACCGCCCCAGTCAAACTGCCTACCATGCACTGTCCCCGATCCAGATGATGGACCTAGGTTAGAACCTCAAACACACCAGGGTGGTATTTCAACGTTGGCTCCATGCAATCTAGCGACTGCACTTCAAAGCCTCCCACCTATCCTACACAGATCTGTTCAAAGTCCAATACAAAGCTACAGTAAAGGTTCATGGGGTCTTTCCGTCTTTCCGCGGGGAGATTGCATCATCACAAACATTTCAACTTCGCTGAGTCTCAGGAGGAGACAGTGTGGCCATCGTTACGCCATTCGTGCAGGTCGGAACTTACCCGACAAGGAATTTCGCTACCTTAGGACCGTTATAGTTACGGCCGCCGTTTACTGGGACTTCAATCAAGAGCTTGCACCCCATCATTTAATCTTCCAGCACCGGGCAGGCGTCACACCCTATACGTCCACTTTCGTGTTTGCAGAGTGCTGTGTTTTTAATAAACAGTCGCAGCCACCGATTTTTTGCAACCCTTTCATGCTCCGTTGTTCACTTCACACTAATAGGGCACACCTTCTTCCGAAGTTACGGTGTCAATTTGCCGAGTTCCTTCTCCTGAGTTCTCTCAAGCGCCTTAGAATACTCATCTCGCGCACCAGTGTCGGTTTGCGGTACGGTCGTGTACAGCTGAAGCTTAGTGGCTTTTCCTGGAACCTCGTTCAGTCACTTCACCAGCAAGCTGGCTCGATCGTTGGCCTCGGTATATGTGCGCCGGATTTGCCTAACGCACGCCTACTTCCAACTAAACCGGGATATCCAACACCCGGATGACCTATTAAGATCCGTCCCCACATCGCACTACACATCGGTACAGGAATATTGACCTGTTTCCCATCAGCTACGCATCTCTGCCTCGCCTTAGGGGCCGACTCACTCTACGCCGATGAACGTTGCGTAGAAAACCTTGCGCTTACGGCGAGGGGGCTTTTCACCCCCTTTAACGCTACTCATGTCAGCATTCGCACTTCTGATACCTCCAGCACGCTTTACAACGCACCTTCACAGGCTTACAGAACGCTCTCCTACCACGCACAGTAAACTGTGCATCCGCAGCTTCGGTAACTGGCTTAGCCCCGTTACATCTTCCGCGCAGGACGACTCGATCAGTGAGCTATTACGCTTTCTTTAAATGATGGCTGCTTCTAAGCCAACATCCTGACTGTTTTAGCCTTCCCACTTCGTTTCCCACTTAGCCAATTTTAGGGACCTTAGCTGGCGGTCTGGGTTGTTTCCCTCTTGAGTCCGGACGTTAGCACCCGGTGCTCTGTCTCCCAAGCTGTACTCGTCGGTATTCGGAGTTTGCCTTGGTTTGGTAAGTCGCCATGACCCCCTAGCCAAAACAGTGCTCTACCCCCGACGGTAATACTTGAGGCACTACCTAAATAGTTTTCGGAGAGAACCAGCTATTTCCAAGTTTGTTTAGCCTTTCACCCCTATCCACAGCTCATCCGCTAGTTTTGCAACACTAGTCGGTTCGGACCTCCAGTACCTGTTACGGCACCTTCATCCTGGCCATGGATAGATCACTTGGTTTCGGGTCTACACCCAGCGACTAGACGCCCTATTCGGACTCGATTTCTCTACGGCTTCCCTATTCGGTTAACCTTGCCACTGAATGTAAGTCGCTGACCCATTATACAAAAGGTACGCCGTCACCCTTGCGGGCTCCGACTTTTTGTAAGCATGCGGTTTCAGGATCTATTTCACTCCCCTCCCGGGGTTCTTTTCGCCTTTCCCTCACGGTACTAGTTCACTATCGGTCGATGATGAGTATTTAGCCTTGGAGGATGGTCCCCCCATCTTCAGACAGGATTTCTCGTGTCCCGCCCTACTTTTCGTCAGCTCAGTACCACACAAATCTTTTCACGTACGGGGCTGTCACCCACTATGGCCGGCCTTTCCAAGCCGTTCCGTTAAGTTCTGTGCTATCACTAACAGGCTCTTCCGATTTCGCTCGCCACTACTTTCGGAATCTCGGTTGATGTCTTTTCCTCGAGCTACTGAGATGTTTCAGTTCACCCGGTTCGCCTCGTTACCCTATGTATTCAGATAACGATACCTTTCGGTGGGTTTCCCCATTCGGAAATCTCCGGATCAAAGCTAATTTGCCAGCTCCCCGAAGCTTATCGCAGGCTATCACGTCCTTCGTCGCCTATCATCGCCAAGGCATCCACCACATGCTCTTATTCACTTGACCCTATAACTTTGACGTTTCTTCACAGAAACCAAAGCCCATCAAGGAATTTGTCAGGTCTTTCACCTGACGCGTTATGCCGTCTTTAATTCGAATTGCTTCGAAGTAAAGTTCGTTTTGACGCAATCAAAAATTCTTGTTGCCGATGGCACGGTCCGCACCAAACCTTTACGAATATGCGGTTTCCATCAGCAACGCTGATTCGACTCTATGAATTTTTAAAGAACAGCCGATTGATCGAACAATTTCGATCAACAACAAAGAGGCCTCGCACTCGCGCACAAAGCCGCTTTGGTGTTGAAGATTATCAGAATGGTGGTGGAGGATGACGGGATCGAACCGACGACCCCCTGCTTGCAAAGCAGGTGCTCTCCCAGCTGAGCTAATCCCCCGATGTCCTCTCACTTGGATATCAGAAGATGGTGGGTCTAGTTGGGCTCGAACCAACGACCCCCGCCTTATCAAGACGGTGCTCTAACCAGCTGAGCTACAGACCCATGGCCGATACAAATCGACCTCTTCCAACAACCGATAAGTGTGGGCGTTCAATTTGAACGACATTGTTTCCAGAAAGGAGGTGATCCAGCCGCACCTTCCGATACGGCTACCTTGTTACGACTTCACCCCAGTCACGAACCCTGCCGTGGTAATCGCCCTCCTTGCGGTTAGGCTAACTACTTCTGGCAGAACCCGCTCCCATGGTGTGACGGGCGGTGTGTACAAGACCCGGGAACGTATTCACCGTGACATTCTGATCCACGATTACTAGCGATTCCGACTTCACGCAGTCGAGTTGCAGACTGCGATCCGGACTACGACTGGCTTTATGGGATTAGCTCCCCCTCGCGGGTTGGCAACCCTTTGTACCAGCCATTGTATGACGTGTGTAGCCCCACCTATAAGGGCCATGAGGACTTGACGTCATCCCCACCTTCCTCCGGTTTGTCACCGGCAGTCTCATTAGAGTGCCCAACCAAATGTAGCAACTAATGACAAGGGTTGCGCTCGTTGCGGGACTTAACCCAACATCTCACGACACGAGCTGACGACAGCCATGCAGCACCTGTGTTACGGCTCTCTTTCGAGCACTAAGCCATCTCTGGCAAATTCCGTACATGTCAAAGGTGGGTAAGGTTTTTCGCGTTGCATCGAATTAAACCACATCATCCACCGCTTGTGCGGGTCCCCGTCAATTCCTTTGAGTTTCAACCTTGCGGCCGTACTCCCCAGGCGGTCAACTTCACGCGTTAGCTTCGTTACTGAGTCAGTGAAGACCCAACAACCAGTTGACATCGTTTAGGGCGTGGACTACCAGGGTATCTAATCCTGTTTGCTCCCCACGCTTTCGTGCATGAGCGTCAGTGCAGGCCCAGGGGATTGCCTTCGCCATCGGTGTTCCTCCGCATATCTACGCATTTCACTGCTACACGCGGAATTCCATCCCCCTCTGCCGCACTCCAGCGATGCAGTCACAGATGCAGTTCCCAGGTTGAGCCCGGGGATTTCACAACTGTCTTACATCACCGCCTGCGCACGCTTTACGCCCAGTAATTCCGATTAACGCTTGCACCCTACGTATTACCGCGGCTGCTGGCACGTAGTTAGCCGGTGCTTATTCTTACGGTACCGTCATGAGCCCCCTTTATTAGAGAAAGCCTTTTCGTTCCGTACAAAAGCAGTTTACAACCCGAAGGCCTTCATCCTGCACGCGGCATGGCTGGATCAGGCTTGCGCCCATTGTCCAAAATTCCCCACTGCTGCCTCCCGTAGGAGTCTGGGCCGTGTCTCAGTCCCAGTGTGGCTGGTCGTCCTCTCAGACCAGCTACAGATCGCAGGCTTGGTGAGCCTTTACCTCACCAACTACCTAATCTGCCATCGGCCGCTCCATTCGCGCAAGGCCTTGCGGTCCCCTGCTTTCATCCGTAGATCTCATGCGGTATTAGCACAGCTTTCGCTGCGTTATCCCCCACGATTGGGCACGTTCCGATGTATTACTCACCCGTTCGCCACTCGCCACCAGGATTGCTCCCGTGCTGCCGTTCGACTTGCATGTGTAAGGCATGCCGCCAGCGTTCAATCTGAGCCAGGATCAAACTCTATAGTTCGATCTTGAATTTAACGTCTCTCGCGAGACAAACTCATAAAAACGGAATTGAAGTGAACTTCACTTCTATTCTCATGAGCATTTAAAGCCTAAAAGGCTTCGTTCCGAAGAACTTGGCCATTCGCCTCAAACGCCCACGCTTATCGGCTGTATATTTTTAACGATCCCACAAGACAGGCAACACGCTGCGCCTTTCTTGCCAACCCCGCTGCGATCAGCGAAGCCTTCGATTATTACACGGTTTTTGAAGAACTACCAAACTTTTTTGAAGCCCCAGAACCCGCCAACCTCTCGATCAACACAGCCCCAGACCCTCCTCCGCATCCAACCCAGCCACCAAAGCCCCTCAGAACTTCAGCCGCTACGCATTCAGCCGAGCCTTCGATTATGACACGGTTTTGAATCACCTGCCACTCTCAAGTCTGCTTTCTTCCGGTCTCTCCTTGCGCTTCATCTGAAGCCCGGAGTACACGTCGTTTCAGCAGAGCCTTCGATCATATATCAAGTCAAGGTCCCTCGAGGCTCACATCGAAGCATCAAGGGCCGCGGCTGCCAATTTAGATCCAGCACCGAGGCGTACACCCGGACCTCCTTCATCCCGGCCTTCGATAATCCCGGGCACATGGCACTTATCTCACTCCTCGACGCGCAACTAGCGTTCGGACACGTCCCGCTGCTGGATCATGCGGACTTTTCTCTGCTCGAATCCGAGCGCATTGGTTTGATCGGCCGCAATGGGGCCGGCAAGTCTTCACTCTTGAAGATTCTGAGCGGTCTGGAAAAGCCTGACGACGGCAAGCTCCAAGCTCAGCAGGGTCTGCGCGTCGCGTATGTGGCGCAGGATCCCCAACTCGACCTGCACGCCAACGTGTTCACGGCCGCCAGCGCCGGGCTGGCGACGGCCATCGCGCTTCGCGAGCAGTACCTGTCCGGGGCGCCGGGCCTGGATCTCAATGCTCTGCAATCGCAGATCGAGGCCTTCGACGCATGGAACTGGGAGCAGCGTGTCGAGGAGACGCTTGACCGGCTGCACCTCGATGGGGCCGCGCAGGTAGGCGCGCTCTCGGGCGGGACCCGCAAACGCGTGGCCCTTGCGCAGGCGCTCGTCGCCGCCCCGAATGTGCTGCTGCTGGACGAGCCCACCAACCACCTCGACCTGGATTCGATTGAATGGCTTGAACAGCTCCTGATCGACTTCAAAGGCAGCGTCGTCACCATCACGCACGACCGCAGCTTTCTAAATCGAGTAGCAACGCGCATCGTGGAGCTCGACCGCGGCAAGCTCAATTCGTATCCCGGCAACTTCGAGCAATACCTCGCGCAGAAGGAAGCGCAACTCGCCCAGGAAGCCATCATTTCCGCCAAGGCAGACAAGCTACTGGCTCAGGAAGAAATCTGGATCCGCAAAGGCGTCGAGGCCCGCCGCACTCGCAGTCAAAGCCGCATCAACCGACTCGAGGCACTTCGCGCCCGGCGTACCGCCCGACGCGAGGCGCTCGGCAGCGTGAGCATGGATGTCGCATCCGGCCAGACCAGCGGAAAGATCGTCGCGGAACTGGCGAATGCGTCCAAGGCCTTTGGCGACAAGGCCGTGATCCGGAACTTCAGCGGGACCATCCTGCGCGGCGACAAGGTTGGCCTGGTGGGGCCGAACGGCGCCGGAAAGACCACGCTGCTGAAGCTCATCCTCGGCGAGCTCGAGCCCGACAGCGGCAAGATCCGCCGCGGCACCAATCTTCAAGTCGCGTACTTTGATCAGATGCGCGCTGCGCTGCAGCTCGATGCCACGCTGGAGGATTTCATCAGCCCGGGCAGCGAGTGGATCGAGATCGGCAACCAGCGCAAGCATGTCAAGAGCTACCTTGCCGATTTTTTGTTCTCGCCGGCGCGCGCGCAATCGCCGGTGCGCTCGTTGAGCGGAGGCGAACGCAATCGCCTACTGCTCGCCCGCCTGTTTGCGCGTCCCGCCAATGTGCTGGTGCTCGACGAGCCCACCAACGACCTTGACATCGACACGCTCGAATTGCTCGAAGACCTGCTGCAGAACTACGACGGCACCGTCTTCCTGGTGAGCCATGACCGGACCTTTCTCGACAATGTGGTCACCAGCACCATTGCTTTCGAAGGCGATGGCCTCTGGCGTGAATACGAAGGCAGCGTGGAAGACTGGTTGATCCAGTCGAAGCGCGCTCGCGAAATCGCTGCCGAAAGAGCCCAAGGCTCGGCCGCCCCGGCTCCAGCCCCGGCAGTACCCCTCCCTGCGACGGCTGCGGCGGCACGCGCCAGCACGCGCAGAAAGCTCAGCTACAAGGAGCAGCGCGAATTCGAGGTCCTGCCCGCGCGGATCGCCGAACTCGAAGAAGAGCAGAAGCGCATCACCGAAATTCTCGAATTGGAGGGTGGCGCGATCTACGCTAGCGAGGCGTCGCGCGCTGCCGAGCTTGCCGAGCGCCATGCGCAGATCGACGAAGAATTGCTCGCGGCAATGGAGCGATGGGAGGCGCTGGATTCAGCGCGCCAGGGCTGACCAGCGGCGCCTTCGTCCGACGCCCGGGCGACGCGGGCTGAGCTATATACAAGCAGCTGAAACTCCGATCGAGCTGCATGACTTCATTCAAGGCCTTTCACCCCGGCGCCCGCGCATGGCGGAGCTGCGCCGCGGCCCTCTGCTCGACCTTCCTCCTGCTCTCGGCCTGCGCCGAGCTGCCGCAGAACGTGGAGCGGCCGGTGTCGAAGGCACTTGCGTCGCCTGCCGGGACCGCGCTCGCAACGCTGGTGCAGCAGCGCCGCCAAGCCGCGTCGACGCGCTATGAGTCTGGCTTCATGCTGCTCGACGGCCCCCAAGCCGCGTATGGCAGCCGCCTTGCCCTGGCCGAGGGCGCGACAAAGACGCTGGACCTTCAGTACTACGCGATCCATGCCGACGCCAGCACCGAGCGCCTGCTCGCCGCAGTGCGCGATGCGGCCGCCCGCGGCGTGCGTGTGCGCATCCTGCTGGACGACTTCCACAGCACCGGCCGGAACGCGTCGGTGATGCGCCTGGCCTTCGTGCAGAACATCGAAATGCGGATGTTCAATCCGGTGCCCGGCTCGCGGGGCTCGAGCCTTGCGAGGATGTTCAATTCCATCGAGGATGCCTCGCGCATCCAGCAGCGCATGCACAACAAGCTCTTCATCGCCGACAACGTGCTCGGGGTGACAGGCGGCCGCAACCTGGGCGATGCCTATTTCGGCAATGCACAGGCCGGAAATTTCGTGGACATGGACGTGCTGGCGGCCGGCCCCATCGTGCAGGACCTCTCCCGCAGCTTCGATACCTACTGGAACAACGAGCGCGCGTATCCCGTCCAGTCGCTGGTGACGCGCGAGGAGGTGGAGGCGTTGCGCAAGGAAACGCCCGGCAATCACGAGAAAGAAGCCAACTCCGGCGCGCCCAGGCCACCTGACGGCGAACCGCGACCGCGCAAGGCCGAGCCCACCGCAGAGCAGCAGGCCCGCGCCTGGGATGAAAAGGCGATGGACCTGGGCAGTGCCAGCTTCATCTGGGCGCCGGCCGCGGTGCTGGTGGACAAGCCGGCCAAGATCCCCGCGGACTCCCCCGGCGGCCCGGACACTGGCAAGGCGCCTGGCCTGGTCGTAGCCCAGAAAGGCCAGGCCAAGACGGCCGCGGCGCCGAGCGGCTCTCTCGGTGGGGCGGCGGCGGCGGCGTCCAATGGGGACACCGTGGTCGAAGGACTTCTGCAGATGATCGGCCGAGCCCAGACCGACCTCCTCATCATCTCGCCCTACTTCGTGCCAGGCCCGGACATGAAACACGCCTTCGCCTCGGCGCTTGCGCGGGGAGTCAAGATCCGCGTGCTGACCAATTCGCTCGCATCCAACGACGCCCCGCTGGCCCATGTCGGCTACGCCCGCCATCGTGAAGAACTGCTGGCAATGGGCATCGGCCTGTACGAACTGCGAAGCGAACAGGCGGGGTTGGGCAGCGCCTTCGGCTCGGCCGGCGGGAGCACGGGCGAATCGCGCTCGATGCTGCACTCGAAGGTGCTGGTCATGGATGGCCGACTGCTGGTGGTCGGATCGATGAACCTCGATTTGCGCTCGCAGTTGCAGAACACCGAGATCGCGCTCCTCATTCGCAGCGACGAGCTCTCCCGCATTGCAGCAGGGCAGATCGAGGCTGCCATGGCCAAAGGCGCTTGGCGGGTGGAGCAGAGCAAAGGCCGGCTGGTCTGGCGCGCACCGCAGGACAGCGGTCTCGAGGACAGCACGACAGACCCGGACGCGAGCGTCGGACTGCGCTTGCTGCTGAGACTGTTCGGCCCCCTCGCGCCGGACAAACTGCTCTGAGCCCCCGCCTCAAAGCTGGGCCCGGACGCGGGCGAACACCTTCCAGAAGGTGGCGTCCTGGGCGGTCGCAAAGTTGATGCGCATCAGAGTGCTCGGCGGGCGCCGCGCGTGGAACAGCGACCCCGGCGCCAGCAGGTAACCTTCATCGAGCATGTGCTGGGTCAATTCGTCGGTATCGACGCCGGTGTCGACCCAACCGAACAGCCCTGCCGGCTCGGCGGCCAGCGCACACCCAGCCGCCAGCGCCAGCTTCACCGCCCGCCCGCGCGCGCCATCCAGGCGCAGGCGCACGCGCTCGGCATGACGGCGCAACTGGCCCTGATCGATGCACCAGGCGAGCGCGCGCTCGAACAGCGATGGCGTGGTGAGCGTAGTCAACAGCTTGGTCTCGAGCATGCGGCCGACCAGCTGGGGCGAGGCGGCCAGGAAACCGATGCGCCAGTTGGGCGCAAGGATCTTCGCGAACCCGCTCACGTAGACGGTACGCTGCAACCCGTCGAGCGCGCACAGGCGAGTGGCGTGCTCGGGCGCCAGGTGGCTGTAGGTGTCGTCCTCGACGATGTGGAAGCCATGCTGGTTGGCCAGCTGAAGCACCCGGTGTGCGCTCCCAGGCGTCAGGCTGTAGCCAGTCGGGTTGTGCAGCACGCTCACGCTGACGAACAGCTTGGGCTTGTGGCCGTCGCCGGCATTGCAGTAGCGCTCCATCACGTCCAGGTCGGGCCCGTCGGCCTTGCGCGGCACCGGCAGGATGCGCATGCCGAGCGCCTCGAGCCGAGCGAACTCCAGCGCCCAGCCCGGCTCCTCGACCATCACGGGATCGCCGGGCCTGAGCAGCGTGCGGCTCACGATGTCGAGCGCATGCGTGGCCCCGACAGTGGTCACGATCTGCTCGGCGCCCGCAGGCACGTTGATGCTGGCGAGCTTGGTCGCCAGGCTGCGCCGCAACCCGCTGTCGCCTGCGGGCTCGCCGTATTGCAAAGAGAAGTCCTGCAGGGCCCGCGTGCTGGTCACCCGCCGTACGGCGGCCGCCGTGAAGGGCGAATCCAGCCACTCAGAGGGGAATACGCCCATCCCAGGTTGCGGCTTGTCGCTGGGACGGTGGAACATGCCGCGGATCAGCGTGCTCGCATCTGCGGGCACCGGCCGTGACACGGGGGGCTCAGCCAGCGGGGTGAGGGGCGATAGCGCCGCCCCCGCTTGGGGTGCAATCGAATCGCGCACATAAAAGCCGCGCTGGCGCCGTGCTTCGACCAGGCCCTGCGCGAGCAGCTGATCGTAGGCCGCCACCACCGTGTGCGGACTCACACCCTGCTGCCGGGCGCATTCGCGCACCGAGGGCAGCCGCGCCCCAGGCGCCAGCAAGCGGGTGCGAATGCGCTCCGCGAAGCGGCTGGCCAACTGCTCCGTCAGCGACTGGGTGGAAGTTCGTGTCAGCATGCGTGCGCGTGCTCTGTGTCGACGATTGAACCGGTACAGGCTCGCCTCATGTTCGACGATCTGTATCGGTACTGTAATGGTCATGAGTTTAGAGTGTGTGCCATGAACTGGCAAGAATTCACCGGCCTGCTGGTGCTGGCCACGGCGATGAGCTTCTCGCCCGGACCCAATACCACGCTCTCCACGGCACTGGCCGCCAACGGCGGCCTGCCGCGTGCGATGCGCTTCGTGCTCGCCGTGCCCGTGGGCTGGACCCTGCTACTGGGCCTGTGTGCGGCCGGCGTCGGCGCGCTCGTAGTGGCTGCGCCCTCCTTGCGCTGGGCCATCAAGGCATTCGGCATCGCCTACCTGCTGTGGCTGGCCTGGAAGCTCAGCGGCAGCGCCACCATGGTCCGGGATGACGGCCAGCAGCTGCGTGTCGGCTTCTGGCAAGGCGTGATGCTGCAGTTCGTCAACATCAAGGCCTGGCTGCTGGCGCTGACGCTGGTGGCAACCTGGATCGCGGGCCAACCCGACGCGCTGCAGCGCTTCGCGATCGTTGCGCCGGTGATGCTGATCTACGCATTCACCAGCAACTTCGCCTATGCGCTCGCGGGTTCGCTGCTGCGCAACTGGCTGGCGCGCGGGAGGCGCCTGCTGTGGTTCAACCGTGCCATGAGCGCCGTGCTGGTACTCACCGCCTGGTGGATGGCCAGCGTATGAAGATCAAGGACGAAACCCTCGGCATGTGGCTGGGCGTCCTCGGCGTGGCCTTCTTCGCGGTCACGTTGCCGATGACGCGGCTGGCCACCGGCACGCAAGAGGCCCCGCAGCTCTCGCCGTGGTTCCTGACTTTGGGCCGAGCGGCGCTGGCAGGACTGCTGTCGGTGATCTTCCTGGTTGCGACCCGCTCGCCGCTGCCGCAACGTCGGCTCTGGAAGCCACTCGGCATGGCCATGCTGGGCAACGCGATCGGCTTCCCGTTGCTGCTCGCCTATGCATTGCGCATCGTCAGCGCCAGCCATGCCGCGGTGGTGACTGCCCTGCTGCCGCTGGTGACGGCGGCTTGCGCAGCCTGGGTGCTGCACCAGCGTGCCCGGCTCGGCTTCTGGCTCTGCGCGCTGGCAGGCAGCGCGCTGGTAATCGTGTTCTCACTGCTGCGCGCAGGTGAGCAGCAGTTCGGCTTCGCCTGGGGCGACCTGCTGCTGGTGGGCGCCGTCTTCGCGGCCTCGCTCGGCTACATCTACGGCGCACAGATCACGCCGGCACTCGGCGCAGAGCGCGTCATCTGCTGGGTCTGCGTCATGGCGCTCCCCGTCACACTGCCCGGCGCGTTGTGGCTGTGGCCGCAGCAGCCGATTGCCACCTCCTCCTGGCTGGGCTTCGTCTACGTCGGTGTGTTTTCGATGTGGGTCGGCTTTTTCGCGTGGTACCGCGGCCTGGCCATGGGCGGCGCGCTGCGCGTCAGCCAAGCCCAGCTGCTGCAGCCCTTCCTGTCTATCCTCGTCGCGGTGCCGCTGCTGGGCGAGCCGATCGATCTCGTCACGCTCGGCTTCGCTGCGGCGGTGGTGGCCACCGTGGTCGCTGGCAAGAAGCTATCGCAGGCGCGCCCCGCCGTCGCATCATCACAACAACTGGCACATCCGAAGGAAACGACATGAACTGGAAACTCGCCGCGCGCGCAGAAAAGATGAACCCCTCGGTGATCCGCGAGATCCTCAAGGTCACCGAGCGTCCCGGCATCATCAGCCTGGCCGGCGGCCTTCCCTCGCCGAAGACCTTCCCGATCAGCGCCTTCGCGGAAGCCTGTGCCGAGGTGCTGCACAAGGACGGCCAGGCCGCGCTGCAATACGCCGCGAGCGAGGGCCATGGCCCGCTGCGCGAAGCGGTCGCGGCGATGCTGCCCTGGCCGGTCGACCCCGCCCAGGTGTTGATCACCACCGGCTCCCAGCAGGGCCTGGACCTGATCGCCAAGATCCTGCTCGACCCCGGCAGCCGCGTGCTGGTGGAGACGCCCACCTACCTCGGCGCGCTGCAGGCCTTCTCGCCGATGGAACCCGAAGCCGTCAGCGTCGCCAGCGACGACGAGGGCGTGCAAGTCGACGATCTGAAGGCCAAGGCCAAGGATGCGCGCTTCGTTTACTTGCTGCCGAATTTCCAGAATCCGACCGGCCGCACCATGACCGAGGCACGCCGCGCGGCCGTGTCTGCAGCCGCCGCCGAGGCTGGCCTGCCGATCGTCGAGGACAACCCCTATGGCGATCTCTGGTTCGACGAAGCGCCGCCCCTTCCGCTCACGGCACGCAACCCCGAAGGCTGTATCTACCTCGGCTCTTTTTCCAAGGTGCTGGCGCCGGGCCTGCGACTCGGTTTCCTGGTCGCCCCGAAAAGCATCTTCCCCAAGCTGCTGCAAGCCAAGCAGGCGGCCGACCTGCACAGTCCCACCTTCAATCAGCGCGTGGTCGCACAGGTCATGAAAGATGGCTTTCTCGATCGCCACGTGCCGACCATCCGGGCGCTGTACAAGCGCCAACGCGATGCCATGCTCGCCGCTCTCGAGCGCGAAATGCATGGCCTTGGAGTGACCTTCAACAAACCGGCCGGCGGCATGTTCCTGTGGCTGCGCCTGCCGGAGGGCATGGATGCGGTGGCGCTGCTGCCCAAGGCCGTGGAGCGCGGCGTTGCCTTCGTGCCTGGGATTCCCTTCTACGCCGGCACCGGCGATGCCCGCACCATGCGCCTGTCGTTCGTGACCGCCAGCGTCGATGAGATCGGAACGGCGATCGCCGCGCTGGCCGACGCCGTGCGCGAGCAGCTGGCGCATAAGGCCGCAGCTGAAGTTCAGCGTCAATTGGCTGCAAGCGTCGCCTGACCGCTGGCAACAAGGGCAAGCCGATGCACATCGCGATCCTCACCTTCGACGGCTTCAACGAGCTCGATTCGCTGATCGCGCTCGGCGTCCTGAACCGCATCAAGAAACCCGGCTGGCGCGTGGCGCTTGCTGCACCGACCGAGACAGTGCAGTCGATGAACGGTGTCACGCTGCATGCCACGGCGTCCCTCGCCGACGCCTGTTCAGCCGATGCCGTGATCGTCGGCAGCGGCATCCGCACGCGTGAAATCGCCGCCGATCCCGCCATCCTCTCCGCGTTGCGGCTGGACCCCGAACGGCAGTTGATCGGCGCACAGTGCTCCGGCACGCTGCTGCTCGCCAGGCTGGGCATCCTGGGCGACGTGCCAGCCTGCACCGATCTCACCACCAAACCCTGGGTGCAGGAGGCGGGCGTCCGTGTGCTCGACCAGCCCTTCTACGCCCACGGCAATGTGGCCACGGCAGGCGGCTGCCTGGCGTCGCCCTACCTCGCGGCCTGGATGATCGCGCGCTCGGAAGGGCTGGACGCAGCAGCCGCGGCACTCCACTACGTTGCGCCCGTCGGGGAGAAGGAGGCGTACGTTGCGCAGGCGCTGCGCAACCTCACCCCTTATCTCGAGAGCGCCAAGGCCACCGAATGATCGAACTCGGCACGCTTTCACTGTTTCTCGTGGCGGTGCTTGCACTCTTCCTCTCGCCCGGGCCCAACATGGCGTTCGTGCTCTCGCACGGCATCGCACTCGGACCGCGCGCCGGCTTTGCGGCAGGACTCGGCATCGCCGCGGCGGACCTCGTCCATACGCTGTGCGCCGCTACCGGCGTCACTGCGCTGGTGGCGGCCTGGCCGCCCGCGTTCGACCTGCTGCGCTACGCGGGCGCACTCTACCTGCTGTGGCTCGCCTGCCAGGCGCTGCGATCGGGTGCCTCGCCCGAGCCGGCGCATGCCGAGCGCGCCGGCTTCGCGCAGGTGCTGCGCCGCGCCTGGCTCAACAACCTGGTGAATCCGAAGGCGTTGCTCTTCTTCATGGTGTTCCTGCCGCAGTTCGTCGACCCGGGCCACGGCAGCGTGCCGGCTCAGCTGGCGGTGCTCGGCGTCACGCTCAGCCTGGCGGGGCTCCTGTTCAATAGTGCGCTGGGCGCCTGCAGCGGCATGATCGGCCGCTGGCTGAGGCGGCGGCGCGGCGCTGCCGGCTTCCAGCGGGGCCTGTTGGCCACGGTGATGATCGGCCTCGCGCTTCGTCTTCTGTTCATCGACCGCCCTTCGAAGGGATGATCATGCTCAACATCTGGGGGCGCATCAGCTCCATCAACGTGCGCAAGGTGGTGTGGTGCGCGCAGGAACTCGGCCTCGACTTCCAGCGCACGGAGGCCGGCGGCAAGTTCGGCATCGTGCAGACGCCGGAATACCTCGCGCTCAACCCCAATGCGCTGGTGCCCGCCATCGACGACGGCGAGGGCGAAGGCCGCGTCACGCTCTGGGAGTCGAACGTGATCGTGCGCTATCTCTGCGCCAAGCACTCGCCCGGCAAGCTCTACCCCGAGCCGCTCGCAGCGCGATTCGACGCGGAACGCTGGATGGACTGGCAGCAGACCACGTTGAACCCCGTCAGCGCCGGCGCCTTCAGGCAATGGATCCGCACCCCGGCGGATCAGCGCGACCCGGCCGTGATCGCGCACTCGGTGCGCGCCACCGAGCCGCTGTTCGCGTTGCTCGATGCGCACCTTGCCAACCGCCCCTTCATGCTGGGCGAGCACTTCACGATGGCTGACATCCCGGTCGGCTGCGAAGCGCATCGCTGGTTCGGCTTGCCGCAGACCGAATACACGCGGCCCAGCTGGCCGCACGTGGAGCGCTGGTTCGCCGACCTGCGCACCCGCGCCGGCGCGCGCGGTGTGCTCGACCTCGCTCTCGAATGAACGCCATGCAGAGCCGCCCCTTCAAGCAAGTCGATGTCTTCACGGCGAAGCCCTACGCTGGCAATCCGCTCGCCGTGGTGCTCGACGGCACCGGCCTGGACGAAGCCCAAATGCAGAACTTCGCCCAATGGACCAACCTGTCGGAGACCACCTTCCTGCTGCCGCCCACCGAGCCCTCGGCCGACTACCGCGTGCGCATCTTCACCCCCGGCGGCGAACTGCCTTTTGCCGGCCATCCGACTCTGGGCAGCTGCCACGCCTGGCTGGAAGCAGGCGGCCAGCCCAAGACGCGCGGGCGCATCGTGCAGCAATGCGCCAAGGGCCTGGTGCCGATCCGCCATGAAGGCGAGCGCCTGGTCTTCGCGGCGCCGCCTTCCCGGCTCAGCGCGCCCAGTCCGTCGCTGCTGGCCAAAGTGGCGGGCGCACTGGGCCTGCGGGCCCAGCAGATCGTGGCGGCGCAACTGCTCGACAACGGCCCCGTATGGCTGGGCATGCTGCTCGCCGATGCCGACACCGTGCTCGCGCTGAAGCCCGACCATCGCGCACTCAAGGAGCTCGGCCAGAAGGTGGGCGTGGCAGGCATTCCCGCAAGCGACAGGGAACCCGTCGCCCCACTGATCGCGCGCTCCAATCGGGAGGCACGCGCCTTCGCTCAATCCGGGGCAGAGGACATCGGCCTCGAAGTGCGCGCCTTCGCCGCGCCGATCGGCATCGAGGAAGACCCGGTAACGGGCAGCCTCAACGCCAGCCTCGCGCAATGGCTCATGGCCGAGGGCCACCTTCCCGAGCGCTACCTGGCAGCACAGGGCCAATGCCTGGGCCGCTCGGGGCGCGTCCACGTGATGCGTGATGCCGATGGCCAGGTCTGGGTGGGCGGCGACTCGGCCACCTGCATCGACGGCAAGCTCACGCTGTAGGAACCCACATGCCGGCGCGCATCGACCACCTCGTGATCGCGGCCCGCAGCCTCGAAGAAGGCGTCGGATGGTGCCAAGCCACCTTCGGCGTCGCGCCCGGGCCTGGCGGCACGCATCCGCTGATGGGTACGCACAACCGGCTGCTGAAGATCGCAACGGCCGACTTCCCGCGCGCCTACCTCGAGATCATCGCGATCGACCCCGCGCAGAGGCCCGCGCGGCCCGCTTCGTTCCACCGCTGGTTCGACCTGGACGATCCGGCCCTGCAAGCCGCGCTCGCGCGCAACGGACCGCGGCTGGTGCACTTCGTCGCCGAGGTTCCGGATGCCGACGCGACCCTGCATGCCCTTGCGCGCCATCGCATCGACCGTGGCCGGCTGCTCGAAGCCTCGCGTGACACGCCGGCCGGCCGCCTCGACTGGCGCATCACCGTGCGCGACGACGGCCAGCGGCTCTTCTACGGCGCACTGCCCACGCTGATCGCCTGGGGTGCGATGCATCCCAGCGACGGCATGGCGGATTCCGGGGTCCGGCTGCGCTCGCTGGCGCTGTCGCATCCGCGTGCCACCGACCTCGAACGGGCGCTTCACGCCATCGGCCTCGCCGGCGTTCCGGTGAGCTCCGGCGCGCCTCATCTGCGCGCGACATTCGACACGCCGCGCGGCGCCGTCGTGCTCGACTCCAAGGGGACCTGATGAACCTGCCTTTGCAGCCTTCCGAACCCGCACCCTTCGCGCTTGCCGCGCTTGCGCTTGCCGCGCATGCCGTTCGCATCGACTTGCCGGAGCGCGGCTGACCATGCGCTTCACACGCGACGAGATCGAGGCCGCGCGCCGCACCGTCTACGCGGCGATGCCGCCAACGCCGCAGTACGCCTGGCCGCTGCTGGCGCGGCGTCTGGGTTGCACGGTGTGGACCAAGCACGAGAACCACACACCGGCCGGCGCCTTCAAGCTGCGCGGCGGACTGACCTACTTCGAGGCGCTGGCGCGCGAGAAGCCCGCTGTGCGCCACGTGATCGGCGCCACCCGCGGCAACCACGGCCAGTCGGTCGGCTACGCCGCGCGGCGCTACGGCTTGGCCGCCACCATCGTGGTGCCACGCGGCAACTCGGTCGAGAAGAACGCCGCGATGCGCGCCCTGGGCGTCACGCTCATCGAGCATGGCGACGAGTTCCAGGCCGCCAACGAGCATGCGGCGCAGCTGGCAGAAGCCCAGGGGCTGCACCGTGTGCCCTCATTCCACCGTGACCTGGTGAGCGGCGTGGCCAGCGCCTACGTCGAGTTCTTCGAAGCGCTCGCGGCGAGCCAGGACGGGCCGCCCGATGTCCTGTTCGTGCCGATCGGGCTGGGGTCGGGCTTTGCGGCGGCAGCCGCGGCGCGCGTGCATTGCGGTGCGTCGACGCGGCTCGTCGGCGTGGTGTCGGCGCATGCAACCGCCTACCTCGACTCCTTCCGCGCGGGCCGCGCACTTGAATCGCCGGTCAGCACGCGCCTGGCCGACGGCATGGCCTGCCGCACGCCGGTGCCCGAGGCGCTCGAGGTGCTGCGGCGCGAGGCCGACGACGTGGTCGCGGTGAGCGACGCCGAAGTGGCACAAGCGATGCGCGTGCTCTTCACCGACACGCACAACGTGGCGGAAGGCGCCGGTGCGGCCGCGCTGGCGGCCCTGCTGCAGCAAGCCTCGCGCTGGCGCGGCAAGCGTGTCGGCATCGCGCTGACGGGCGGCAATGTCGATGCGGCGATGTTCGCCGAAGTGCTGGCCTCCGCGCAGGTCGTGCAGCAAACCTGAGCGGCCGCGGGCCGACCGCTAGAAGGAACCGGGCGGCGCCTTGGCTGCCAGCTTGATCCGGCGCAGCGGAGCAATCGCACGCGACAGCGACGCACGGGCCATGCCGACCACTGCGCCAACGGGCTCCTTGAGGGCATCTGCGGTGGTTGATTCCCCAGGATACGCGGGCGACATTCCCGCCTTGCGCATCAGCCTGTTCACCTGATGAACGCGCGCCGTTTTGCGCGTCACCGAAGTGTAGAAGGTCACACCGATCGAGATCGACACGCCGTCGCCCGGGCGAGTCCAGCTGCGCTCGGAACTGGTCATGTGCGGCGACGTGCTCGGGAAATACACGGCGTCTCCGGGCTGGGTGTCGAACTGGTGGCTGCGCGCGCGGAACTCTTCCTTGAGGCGGACTTTCCTCAACGAATGTCCGACGATGAAATCCTCGACCGCGTCGGCCCCCACCACCGTCCGGTCCGTGGGGTCCCACACATTCATGGTCTTGCGGCCATGCAATTGCAGCCAGATGTTGTTCTCTCGATCGATGTGGAACGGCGTCACCGAAGGCGGTGCCGAGATGAAGGCGAAGCCATTGATATTGAAGATGCCCGGCTGCTCGCGCTCGATCAAAGGACGCATGGTGTCGACGATGCTGGCGAGCAGGGCCGCATAGCGCGGAATCACCTCGATGTTGTAGAGCGCCACCCACGAACCTGCTTCCTCGATGCGCCCGAACACTTCATCGATGCTGCGGCCGTCGGGATGCTGGCTGTCGTGCGTGAAGCTGGAAGCTTGCGAGATGCCGGGCCTGACGAAACGGCACTGCTTGAACGGCACGAGTTCCTTCGCGAGGTTGGCGAGTTCGGCAACCTGGAAAAGCGGGTGCTCGTGAAAGTTGTGGTGCAAGCCCGTGATCTTGTGGGTGGAGAAGCTCTCGGGATCATCGGCCCACACCCGATACGTTTGCCCCGCACCCGCGACCTTGTCCTGCGTGTTCACGGTCCCCCTCTCGTTGGGCGGGCAGACCTCCCGCAACTGCGGCAACGGGGACGAGGGTGCGTGCGGCGCACCTGGCGCGCGGAACGCAGTGCTCGTGAACTTGTTCATTCAAAAAACCTCTTTTTTGCCGCGCAACCTTTCTCCATGAGGAGGCTACGCGTGTTATGGGTCAAGGAAACTCCCTATTAAGTAAATGGTATTACTTGCCACTCGAAGTGTCACGGGTTTTTTCGTCCTTCGCGGACAGCAGCGCATCAAGGCGGCGCTCAGGCGGCGACGACGATCGGGAAGCGCGCCAGCCAGCCGTCGGAGGTCCGCTCGAACGGCACGGTCACCGCTTCGCGCGCCGGCTCCGGCAGGTTGCGCCACAGGAAGTCGCGCGCATTGCCCGGGTCGCCGGCCACGTAGAGCTGCGTGGTCAGCAGCTCGCGCCTGCCGAGCTTGACCTTCACATGGATGTGGGGCGTGCGCCCGCTGTACGCGACCGGCCGGATGGTGCGGAAGCGCCAGCGGCCCTGCGCGTCGACGGCGACTCGGCCGAAACCCTGGAAGGCGGCATCTGCACGATCACCGTCGCCTGGATGGTGATAGTGGCCGCCCTGATCGCACTGCCAGATCTCGACCTCGGCACCCCGCAAGGGACGGCCGTCGAGGTCGGTCACGCTACCCTCGACGGAGGCGGGCTGGCCGCTGCGGTAGCTCAGCGCACCATTGCGCAGCAGGTCGTTGTCGGCGTCGGCCGGCAACTTGACGGGATAGAAAGGGCCTTCGGTCTGCGAAGGCGTGGCCATGCGCTTCGGCTGCGGCTGCGCGCCGGCTCCCAGCCGCAGCATCGGCACCGCAACAAAGGCCGCGGCCACTGCGCGGCGGGAAAAAAGACCGTGGGCGTGAGGCGAGGTCGGGGCAGCCATGGCCGGTGGGACCGGCCGGCTGCGCGCGAGTTCCTGCCTGCAGCGCGATCTTCTTCCTGCTACCAGCGCACGCGCACGCCTGCCGCACCCTGGATCGAGGACTTCACCCGGGTGTCCCCGCCGGTGCTGAAGACCTTGCCGAGCTCGCCATAGAGGCTCACGGTCTTGCTCAGCGTCAGCGTCGCGCCCGTCGCGAGTTCGACGGACGTGTAGCGGCTCGAGCTCCCAATGGGCGTGGAGAACCCGCCGTTGATGAAGCGCGCCGTGTCGCCCGCGTCGTTGGCATGGATGACGCCGATGCGGCCATAGGGCTGCAGCCGGCCTGCCGAGGTCGCGAAGTCGCCCTTCACGCGCACACCCACGCCTGCCGTCCAGCCGCTGGCGTCGTCCTGTTGCACGAGCGCGCCGGGGATCCGCAGATCGTCGAGCTTGGCTCGGCGGTAGCTGAGCTGCGCCTGCGGCTCGAGGGTCCAGTTGCCGCCAAGCGCGAAGGCCTGGCCGACCTCGACCGAGGCGGTGAGGCTGTTGCCCTTGCCGGGCGCTGCGAATCCGCCGAGCGGACGGATCGTGTAGCGCTGCGAACCGTATTGCAGCACCGTGTCGACATAGAAGCCGGTCGCATTGGCATAGCTGGCGTATGCGCCCAGATAGCGCGCGCGCAGGTCTGTGCTGCCAACCGCGCGATAGAGGCCGCTGGCAAAGCCGCTCAGGTCGGCATTGCCGTCGAGCGTGCCGACATAGACTCCGGCGTGCCAGTCACCCAGTTGCGACACATAGAGGTCTGTGCCCGCCTGCACGCCGCTGACGTGGCCCTGCGTCGAGGGGTTGACCACGCCTGACTGGCGGATGTCCAGGTCGCTGTAGACCGCGCGGGCCCAGGCGCGGCGCTCGGTCGACAGCGCGCCGGCCACCGGCGTCAGGCTCGCCATTGCGCGGCCGCTGGCGTCGTCGTCACCCATGCGGCTGCGCAGGTTGCCGATCATTCCCATGTCGGCGCCGCGCAGCTGCGACGGGAGGGCGGCAAGCATCGAGGCCTCGGCGCGATACGCCGTCACGCCGACGGGTGCTGGTGCTGGTGCTGGTGCTGGTGCTGGTGCTGGTGCAGGCGCTGGTGCCGGTGCCGGTGCCGGTGCAGGCGCCGGTGCCGGTGCGGGCGCGGGCGCGGGCGCGGGTGCGGGTGCGGGTGCGGGTGCCGGTGCGGGTGCAGGTGCAGGTGCAGGTGCAGGCGCAGGTGGCGGGGGAGGAGGAGGCGGCGGCGGCGGCGGGGGAGGCGGAGGAATCACCTGGGAACGCAGAAACCAGTTCTCGCCAGCGCCGACCGAATCGGCGGCGTACAGCCGGTACTCGAAAGCGCCGGCGTCGACGTGGCCTGCGCCTCCAAGCGCGAAGGCGCTCTTGGTGGTCTGCGCCGTGGTAGTGGCCCCGTTCAGTGCGGTGATCACTTCGATGCCGTTGCCCACCGTCTGGCCGCCCAGCCCACCGAGGTTGGTGATCTGCAGGGTGGTGCTGCCGCTGGCGACCGCAGTGGGGCCATCGAGCACCAGACGGTCGCTCGGACCGCTCACGCCGAGCACCGTGCCCAGCCGCAGCGTGCCGTTGTTGCCGACATAGGGGCCGTTGACGGTAAGTACGGTACCCGCGGTCGTGCCGGCCAGCGAGACGGTGCCGCTGTTGTCGAGCGAGGCCATGCTCTGGCTGAAGCCCGCCAGGTCGAGGGTGGCGCCCGCGGCGACGCTGTGCGCCGAGGCAGCGCTCAGGGTGTTGGCAGCGCCGGCCCGCAGCGTGCCGCCCGCCACTGTCGTGCTGCCCGTATAGGTATTGGCACCCGAAAGCGTCAACGTGCCGATGCCGGCCTTGACCAGCGAGCCGGGATTGACCGGCGCAACCACGCCATTCGAAAGGGCTCCGGTGAAGGTGCCCGCGCCGACCGTGAGCGCCGAGCCGTTCAGGCCCACCGTGCCATTGCCGTTCAGCTGCGCGACGGTCTGGACGGCGTTGACGAGTTCCAGGCCCGACGCCTGCGTTGGCAAGGTGCTGCCGGTGGAGTTGATCGTCAGGTTCGCGGTCGGGGCGAAGCGGCCGCTGCCCTGCGCCACCACCGAGCCGCCGGGGTTGACTACCAGGTCCCCAGGAACGTTGCCCGCGGCTGTCAGTGCCAGCTGGGCATTGCCCTGGACGGTGGTCGTGCCGCTGTAGTTGTTGGGCGCCGTGAAATTGAAGCTGCCCCATGCGCCGGTGGCGTCCAGGGTGACGCCATGGCTGCCGCCGATCCCTCCATTGAAATCGACGGTGCCGGCGGTGCTGGTCTGCGTCAACGTGCCGTCGGCCACCAGCGTCGTCGGGCCGGTCAGGACAAGTGTTCCGCTGGTCGCGAGGTTGGCGCTGCCCCCGATCGCGACCGCGTTGCCCACCGACAGCGGGCTGCTCGTGATGAAGGTGCCGCCGTTCAAGGTGATCGGCCCGGTGCCGAGTACCGTGGCGCCGTTGATGCTCAGGCCGCCCGCGTTCAGGATCGTGCCGCCGCTGTAGGTGTTGACCCCCGTGACCGTGGTGGTGCCGGCGCCGGCCTGCGTCAGCGTGCCGGTCCCGGTGATCGCATTGCCCAGGGTGTAGTTGTCCGATCGGTTGACGATCAGCGACGCATTGTTGGTGATCGCGCCCGTCACGCTGCCGCTCGCGGTGCCGTTGCCCAGCTGGAGCGCGCCGCCGCTGATGGTGGTGCCGCCGGTGTAGGTGCTGTCGCCCGTGAGGGTCAAGGTGCCGGCGCCGACCTTGACCACCCCGCCGGTGCCCGCGCCCAGGATGGGGTTGATGTAGATGCCGCCCACGCTGTCGGAGAGCCCCGGACCGGTGCTCGCGATCACGCCGCTGATGGTGTCGTTCTTGCCGAGCGCACCGATCTCCAGCGTGGCGTCGCCGAGCACGATGTTGCCCGAGCCCGACAGGGAACCCACCCTTGCGGGCGTGCCTGGCGTCATGCCATTGATGTAGAGCTGGGCGGTCAGGCCGGTGCTGTTGCTGACGACGGTGGCGCCGCTCAGGTCCGCCGTGTTCGACATCTGGACCACGCCGCCGTTGTTGTTGATGGTCGCGGTGCCGCCGGAGCTCGTCTCCTGGAAGATCACGCGCCCGCCGGTGTTGTTCAACGTGGCCTGTTGGGCGTTGGCACCGCCCCCGCCGAACAGGACGTAGGAGCCCGCGAAGTTGGTGTTGATGGTCGCCGTGCCACCCTGCGCGCCGCCCTGGAACTGGACGCCGCTGTTGGTGCCATTGACGTTGGTATTGGCCGCGACCGAAATGTTCAGGTTGCCGGCGCTTGCAGCCCCGTCCTGAAAACGCACTTCAGCGTTCTCGAGCAGCGTGATCGGCCCGGCGCCGAAGGAGCCCGCAATGTGCGTCCAGACGTTCAGCCGGCCGCTCGTCCCATTGCCCTGCAGCAGGGTGCCGCCGGTGTAGTTGTTGGCGGCGTTGTCGAGTGTCAGGCGCTGCGTCTCGTTGAACAGCGCGTTGGTGCCCGTGTTGCGCAGCGTGAGCGCACCGGCTCCCGTGATCGCGCCGGTCAGCGTATTGCCGTTGGTGCCGGCGACATCGATGGTGCCGCCGGGGGCCCCCAGCACGATGGCACGGCCGCTCGCGAAGTTGTCGGCACCCAGGCGCAGCGTGCCGCCGCCGAAAACGATGCCACCCCCGGTGCCCAGGTTGGCATCCGAGCTCACTTGCAGTGTGCCGACGTTGATCGTCGTGGCGCCCGCATAGCTGTTGGCGGTGCCCAGCACGATGGTGCCGGCGCCGGTCTTGATGATGCCGTTGGGCCCGCTGATGGCGCCGCTCTGCGTCGCCGTGCCGTTGCCGGTGCTGTTGAGGATGACGTCCGTCGGCGTGGTGACGATCGGGGCTGCGAGGTCGGCGCCATCGGCGTAGTCAACCTGCTGCGCGGCCGCCGCGGTTGCCAGGACGCTCAGGCCGGCGGCCACCAGCGCAGTCGCCACGCCGCCCGAGCGCTTGCCCCGGGCCGAAGTGAGCTCCGACACGGCGACCCATGTCCCGAGCGCGTGGTTCCACACGCTGCGATATGTCTTGTTCATCTCTGTGCTGTCCCTCTTTGCGATGGATAGGTTGTTGGCATTGCGACGCGGCGAAGAGAACCGCTTCAACGTCTACGAAAGTTTTCATTCTTACACAATGAAAACTTTATAATTCATCTGCTTACAAAAAACGTTGCTTATTTCACGCAATGGCCCGAGGCGACGCCTGAAAGCGACAGGTCACGCCCGTGACCGCCCCTCCAGCCGGCGCGCGGCAGAATTTCTTCATGGGACAGCTCTATCTCGTTCGCCATGGCCAGGCCAGCTTCGGCGCAGACAACTACGACCAGCTCAGCGACCTGGGCGCCCGGCAATCGCGGCGGCTGGGCGAGTACTGGCGCGAGCGCGGAATGGAGTTCGACGCGGTCATCACCGGCACGCTGAATCGCCATCGCCAGACGTGGGAAGGCATCGCCGAGGGCCTCGGCCTCTCGCGTGATGACGTGCTGCCGTGGCCGGGGCTCAACGAGTACGACGCCGAGGCCGTCATCGCGACCATTCATCCCGGAAAGCTGCAGCGGCCCGACACGCCCGAGCTGTACCGCCATCATTTCCGGCTGCTGCGCGAGGGCCTGGGCGCATGGATGCAGGGCCGCACCACGCCGACGGGCATGCCGAGCTACATGGACTTCCTGGCGGGCGTGACCACTGCGCTCGACCATGTGCGCGACCAGCACCACGGCGCTCGCGTGCTGGTGGTATCCAGCGGCGGGCCGATCAGCACCGCCGTCGGCCACGTGCTGGGCACCAGCCCCGAAACCACCATCGAGCTCAACCTGCGCATCCGCAACACGGCCGTCACCGAGTTCGCCTTCACGCCCAAGCGGCACATGCTGGTCACGTACAACACCTTGCCGCACCTGGACGGCCCGGCGTACGAAAGCTGGGTGACCTACGCCTGATCGAGCCCCGTGCTGGACGCGCCCAGCCAGCGCAGATAGTCGGGCGAGCCGGCCGAGACCGGCAGCTGCACGATCTCGGGCGTCTCATAGCTGTGGCGCTCGCGGATGAAGGCCTCGAGCGCCGGGTAGCGAGCGGCCAGTGTCTTGATCAGCAGCACCCATTCGGGCTCGCGGTGCAGCGCCTCTTCCCAGATGTAGAAACTGCGCACGCGCTGCACCTGGACGCAGGCGGCGAGCCGCGCCTCCACCAGGGCTGCGGCCAGCGCCTCGGCCTCGTCTTCGGTGCTGGCGCTGGTCATCACGATGCAGGCGGGGTGGTCCATGAGCGTCTCCAAGGGTTCAGGCCTGCCACACGCCGTAGCCGGCTTCTCGCAGCGCAATGCCGAGTTCGACTTCCATCTCGCGCGCTGCCTCGTAAGGCATCGGGTTGTAGACGGCGTAGAGCGCCGGCAACAGCCTGAGGCCATAGTGGCGCACGAAGACGTTGGCCTGGATGCCGGCCTTGTGCTTGTCGAAACGTACGTCTGGATCCAGCCCCGTCATGCCCACGTAGACGAAAGGCTGGCCGAGGCGGTAGTCAGGGTTCGCACGCCTGAAACGGGCAATGTTCCAGACCCGGTCGTCGAGCTCGACGACGTAGACATGGTGATGCGCCCTGGGTCGACGGCCCATCTGCCGCCCCGCCGCGGAATCGTCTTTTCTTCCGTTCCTTACCTGCGCTTCAGCAGGCCCCAGACGAAGAGCAGCACGATCGCGCCGACCACCGAGGCGATGAAGCCCGCCCCTTCCCCCGCGTGGTACCAGCCCATGGCCTGGCCCAGATAGGTCGCGATCAGCGAGCCCGCGATGCCGATCAAGGTGGTCACGATGAAGCCTGCCGAGTCGTCGCCCGGTTTGATGGCGCGGGCCACCAGGCCCGCGACGAAGCCGATCAGAATGGTCCAGACGATGCTCATACGCTTCCTTGTGTAGAGGGTGCAGCCGCCGGCGGCGATGCCCCGATTCATGATAGCGGAGCACCGTGCCGCTCTCGTGTCCTACACGCCTCCCGCAGGCTGCGCGCTATACCCGCCGTCATGCTCGAGAAGCTTCCTGATGCGATCGGACAGGCCCTGCACGGCGTACGCGCCGGCCTCGACGAGATCGCCTTCAACACCATCGGCCTTCGCCAGGGCATGGCCGCGATCAACCTGGCCAGCCTGGCCTTCGCAGACCATGCGCCGCTGCCGCCGCGCTACACGGCCGACGGCGAAGGCCTGTCGCCGCCGCTGCAATGGACGGGCGTGCCCGCCGGTTCCGCATCGCTGGTGCTGATGGTGGAGGACGCGGATTCGCCCACGCCGCATCCGCTGGTGCATGCCATTGCGGTCGGCTTGCCTGCAGAAGACGGCAGCCTGCCCGAGGCCGCGCTGCCCAGCGCAGACAACGCCGGCAGCGGCCTGCACGTCGGGCGCAATTCTTACCTCCAGGGTGCCTGGCTGCCGCCCGACCCGCCGCCCGGACATGGGGTGCACCGGTACGCGTTCCAGCTCTTCGCGCTGGACAGCACCCCCGATTTCTCGGCAACGCCCGGCCGCGAGGAGGTACTGGAGCAGCTGCGCGCGCACGCGATGGCCAGCGGCCTGCTGATCGGCACCTGCGAGCGGCCCGACGGCACGATCAAGATCGAGGACGCCGCGCCCGCCGCACCTGCGGGACCCGCGGTCGCCGGCTGAGGCGCCTCGTACCTGAACCCTGAACCTGCCTCTCAGGGCAGCGGACCGGTGTGCACGGTGGTCAGCGGCAGGCGCGAGACCTCCGCCAGCAGCGCGGCGAGCTGCCGCGCCGCGGTTTCAACCACGGCCCGCCCCTTCTGCGCAGTGGCCGCAGCCGCGTTGCCTGCCGCGCCCTCGGGGTTGTAGTCCTCCATGGCCCAGCCCAGCCTGGCGCTCTTGCCGTCGCCGAGCAACGGGTAGTCGGCCGCCCGCTGGCGCGAGGTCGAGCCGAAATCGCGCGCGGCCTGCATGTCGACCAGTGCCGGCGCCAGAGTCAGCATCATCGAGGTCTCGATCTCTCCCCCGTGCACACCGAAGCGGTGCTCCTGCGCGCTGAACTGCGCACCCGCTTCGCCCAGCGGCAGGTTGAACCAGCTCACGCTGTAGACGATCAGTCCATGGGCCGCTCGCAGCTCGCGCGCAGCGATCTCCATCGCGCCGGCATGCCCGCCATGCGCATTGAAGAAGACCAGCTTGCGCACGCCCGCGCGCGCCACACAGGCGCCGATCTCGCGCCAGAGCCGGATCAGGGTCTCGGCCGACAGGGTCAGCGTGCCCGCGAAGCTGGCGTGCTCGGGGCTCAGGCCGATGGCCTGGGTCGGGAGGAAGAGCACCGGCAGCCCGGCCGGCAGCAGCGGCACGGCTTCGGCCACGATACCGTCGACCAGCGTCGAATCAACGCCCAGCGGCAGGTGCGGGCCGTGCTGTTCGGTCGCACCCAGCGGCAGCACGGCGACCGTCGCGGCCGGGTCGAGCGCGGCAAAGTCGCGGGTCGTGAGCTGGGACCAGAAGCGGCTGCGAGGAAGGGTCATCCGGCAATCTTAGGGCCGCGCCACACGCCACACGGTGTTGCCGACGTCGTCGGCCACCAGCAGCGCGCCGCGCTTGTCCAGCGCGACGCCAACGGGGCGCCCCTGGGCCTTCTCGTCCCCGTTCAGGAAGCCCGTCAGGAAATCGACGGGCGGCCCGCTCGGCCGCCCGCCGGCGAAAGGCACGAACACCACCTTGTAGCCCGAAAGCGGCTTGCGGTTCCACGAGCCATGCTCGCCGATGAACACACCGCTGGCGAATTCGGGTGGCATGCCGCGCGCGTCCGAGAAGGCCAGCCCCAGCGCCGCCACGTGCGCGCCGAGCGCGTAGTCGGGCGCCACCGCCTTGGCCACCATGTCCGGGCGCTGCGGTTGGACCCGCGCGTCCACGTGGTTGCCGTAGTAGCTCCAGGGCCATCCGTAGAAGGCGCCGTCCTTGACCGAGGTCAGATAGTCCGGCACCAGGTCGCTGCCGATTTCGTCACGCTCGTTCGCCACGGTCCAGAGGGTCCGGGTGCCGGGCTCCCACCCCATGCCGTTGGGATTGCGCAGGCCGCCGGCGAACAGGCGCTTGGCGCCGCTCTTGACGTCGACCTCCCAGATCGCAGCCCGGCCTTCTTCCGCGGCCAGGCCGTTCTCGCCGACATTGCTGTTCGAGCCCACCGTCACGTAGAGCTTGCTGCCATCGGGGCTGGCGATCACGTTCTTGGTCCAGTGGTGGTTGATGCCGGCGGGCAAGTCCGTCACTTTCGTCGGTGTCGCCGTGATGGTCGTCTGGCCCTCGGCGTAGGGCACCTTGACCAGCGCGTCGGCGTTGGCGATGAAGAGCTCGCCGCCGACCAGCGCGACGCCGAAGGGAGAGCTGAGGTTCTGCATGAACACCTGCCGCACCTCGGCGGTGCCGTCGCCGTCCGCGTCGCGCAGCAGCGTGATCCGGTTGGCGCTCGGAACCCCGGCGCCGGCGCGCTTCTGGACCATCCCCATGACCCACGACTTGATCCTGGCAATGGGGCCGCTGCCGCCGTCTGTCGCCCCCTCGGGCTTGGGCGGCTTGTTGCTTTCCACGACGAGGACATCGCCATTGGGCAGGGTGTAGACCCAACGCGGATGATCGAGGCCACGCGCCAGGGCCGTCACGACGAAGCCATTGGGCGCCTTGGGTCCGGCGGTATCGGCCCAGCCGACCGCTGGCGCAATGTTGACCGTGGGCATCAAGGTCTTGTTGGGCGCGGGCAGTTGCGGCGTCGGGCCGATGCCGGCGCCGGGCGGCAGCTTGGCGGCCTCGCCGCAGGCTGCGAGCAACATGGCCGCGGCGAGCGTGGCGGCGGCCGCGGGGAAGTGACTGGATTGCTTCATGGTCGTGAATCCTTTGTGCGCGGCCGCGCGAGGATGAACCGCGGCCCTTCAGCGAATCATCCCCGCCCCTCACGAGACCAGGCTGTCGGCTGTAGGCGCTTTCGGGCGTGAGCACACCTCGGAGCGGCGCCGCCGCTACCATCGGGCGATGACCGACGACCTGTTCCGAGCCGACGCCTACCTCCGCGCGTGCGAGGCCCGCCTCCTGCGGGCCGACGGAGCCGGGGTCGTGCTCGATCGCACGGTGTTCTACCCGCAAGGCGGCGGGCAGGCCGGCGACAGCGGGCAATTGGTGCTGAGCGACGGCCGCGTGCTGGCGATTGCCGACACCCGAAAGGCCAAGGACGCCGAGGGCCGGCCGACCCACGAGATCGTCCACGTGCCGGCGCCGGGCCAGGACGAGATGCTGGCCGCATTGAGGGTGGGCGAAACGGTGACGGCCCGCATCGACTGGGACCGCCGCCACAAACTGATGCGCTTTCATACCGCGACCCACCTGCTGTGCCACCTGGTCCCCCAGCCGGTCGACGGCTGCTCGATCACGCCCGAATACGCGCGGCTGGATTTCCACATGACCGACCCGCTGGACAAGGAAGCGCTCGGCAGCGGCCTGGCACGACTGGTCGCCGCCGGGCACCCGCTGGCCGTCGGCGCCATCACCGATGCCGAGCTCGATGCGAATCCGGCGCTCGTCAAGAGCATGAGCGTGCAGCCGCCTCGCGGCACCGGCACCGTGCGCACGATCCGCATCGGCGAGGCCGAGTCGATCGACTTCCAGCCCTGCGGAGGAACCCATGTGGCGAATACCCGCGAGATCGGTGCAGTGATCGTGACCAAGATCGAAAAGAAGAGCGCGTCCACGCGCCGGGTGGTGCTGGGATGGGCCCGTTGAGCCCGCTGCGCCGGAACTTCGCCCTGGACGGACGCTCCGACTGACCGGCATGGCCCTGTTCTCCTTCCTCCGACGCGCAGCCTTCCTGGCTGCCATCCTGGCTTCCAGCTTGCCGGCCGCCGCCCAGCTGACTCCCCGCCTCGGGCCCGTCGTCACCACCCCCCATGTGCGCGCGGAGCTGGTCGCGCACGCACCGCAGGGCATCTCCGCCGGCGCGCCCGTCTGGGTGGGGCTGCAGATCGCGCACCAACCCGAGTGGCATACCTACTGGAAGAACGCCGGGGATTCCGGCCTCCCGACCGAACTGGCCTGGTCGCTCCCGGCGGGCGTGTCGGCGGGCGAAATCGCCTGGCCCGTGCCGAAGAAGATTCCCATCGGCACCCTGGCCAACTATGGCTACGAGGGAACGGTGCTGCTGCCGGTGCCCCTGTCGGTGGCGCCCGACTTCAAGGCGCCGGCCGGCCTCACCGGTGCCGAGGCGCTGGACATCAAGCTCAAGGCTTCCTGGCTGGTGTGCCGCAAGGAATGCATCCCCGAAGACGGCGAGTTCCTGCTGAGGCTGCCGGTCCAGGGGTCGACCGCGGTGAACCAGGACGCTTTCCAGGCAGCGCTGGCTGCCCGCCCTGCGTCCCTGGAAAAGCCCGCCTCCATCGCCATCGAGGGCCAGAAGCTGCAGGTCCGGATCGAGGGCCTGCCGGCCCTTGCGCGCGGCAAGACGCTGGAGTTGTTCCCCGAAACCGGCGAGGTGATCCATACCGCGGCCGTCCTCGGCAAGGATTGGACGCAGGCCTGGGAAGGCGACACCTGGACCGCCAGCGTGCCGCTGGCCGAACAGCGCAGCGCAAGCCCCGGCACGATGCCGGTGGTCGTCGCCCTGGCCGAGGCCGATCGACAACCCGGCCAGCCGGTCGCCTGGCGCGCCGAGGCGCCGGTCAGCGGCAGTTGGCCCGCCACCGCTGCGCGTGCCGAGGTGTCGCCCACCCTGCAGGCCGCGCTGGAGGCCAATGCGGCGCCGCCTTTGCCTCGACCCGCTGGCAGCTTCATCGCCGCGCTGCTGGGCGCGTTTCTCGGCGGCCTGCTGCTCAATCTCATGCCTTGCGTCTTCCCGGTGCTGGCCATCAAGGTCCTGGGCTTCACGCGCCGCGCCGACGACCATGCCGCTCACCGGAGCGCTGCCGTGGCCTACACCGCCGGGGTGATGCTGTCCTTCCTCGCCCTCGGGGGCGCGATGCTCGGGCTGCGCGTGGCAGGTGCGCAACTGGGCTGGGGCTTCCAGCTGCAGTCTCCCGCAGTGGTCGCGGTGCTCGCGGCGCTTTTCACCCTGATCGGGCTCAACCTCGCAGGCGTCTTCGAGGTCCGGATGCTCGCGCCGTCCTCGATGTGCAGCGCTCAGGTGCGGCATCCGCTGGCCAACGATTTCCTGTCCGGGGTGCTGGCGGTCGTGATCGCTTCTCCCTGCACGGCCCCTTTCATGGGCGCCTCGATGGGACTCACGATCGGGCTGCCGGCGGCACAGGCCCTGCTGATCTTCGCGGCCCTCGGCTTCGGCCTGGCCCTGCCCTACCTGGCCGCCGGCTTCGTGCCCGGCGTGGCGCGCCTGCTCCCGAAGCCGGGTCCGTGGATGAACATCCTGCGCCGGCTCCTCGCTTTCCCCATCTTCGCCACGGTCGCCTGGCTGGTCTGGGTACTCGGGCAGCAAAGCGGCATCGACGGCGCGGGGGCGCTGCTGGGCCTGCTGGTGTGCCTGGCAGCGGTGGTCTGGGCGTTCACCTTGCGCGGGCGCACCCGCCTTGTGCTGGCAAGCCTGTTGATCGCCGCCACCGCCGTGCTGGCCGGCACGATCGGCGCAAACATCGTCTCCAACGCGGCGCCCGCAGCGGTGGCCTCGGGCGGCGAGCGTTGGCAGGCCTGGTCACCCGTCCGCGTGAGCGAACTCGCCGCGCAGGGCCGGCCGGTGTTCGTCGACTTCACGGCCGCGTGGTGCGTCACCTGCCAGTACAACAAGCGCAGCACGCTGGCCGATGCCGCGCTGCTGGACGAGTTCGACGCGAAGAAAGTGGCCATGCTGCGGGCCGACTGGACCCGGCGCGACCCCGAAATCACCGCCGCACTGGCTTCGCTCGGCCGCAGCGGCGTGCCGGCCTATGTGCTCATGGCGCCGGGACGTGCGCCGGTGGTGCTGACCGAAATCCTTAGCAAGGAAGAGCTTCGCGAGGCGCTCGCGAGACTTTGACCCTGTCCCGCTACGGGTTGTCACAGGCAGGTGAGGAAAGCGTTCTAAGCTGCGGTGGTTGTTGATTTTTTGCAATTGGAGGTCACGCTGACCATGCCCTCGTCGTCCACTGCAGACTCGCGTTCCGCCCGTGCGGCGCGCCAGGCGCGCGCAGCCCTGAGCCGAGCGTCCCGCCGCGCCGTCATGGCCGCCGCCGTCGCCCTCGGTGCCACCTTCCTGATGGGCTCGAATGCCGTGGCCGCAGCGGCCGTGGGCCAGAAGGCGCCCGATTTCGTCGCCGTTGACACCGCCGGCAAGCAGCACCGGCTGTCTGATTTCGCCGGCAAGTTCGTGGTGCTCGAATGGACCAATCCAGGCTGTCCCTTCGTGCGCAAGCATTACGGCAGCGGCAACATGCCCGCGACCCAGAAGGCAGCGACCGAGAAAGGCGTGGTCTGGCTGGCTGTCAACTCGACCGAGCGTGCCGCGAGCGACTACCTGAAGCCCGCCGCCCTCGAGGCCTGGATGAAGGAGCACGCGGCCGCCCCTACCGCCGTGCTGATGGACGAGGATGGCGTCATCGGGCGCGCCTACGCGGCGCGCACCACGCCGCACCTCTACATCATCGATCCACAGGGAGTGCTGGTGTACGCCGGCGGCATCGACAGCATTGCCTCGTCCCGAGCCGAGGACATCAAGACCGCGACGAACTACGTGAACCAGGCCCTCGGCGAGGCCTTCGGCGGCAAGCCGGTCAGCGCGGCGACGACACGGCCCTACGGCTGCTCGATCAAGTACAAGGCCTGACCCCCGGCCCGGCAGCGAACGCCCCGGCGGCGAACGCCCCTGCGACAATCGCGGGATGCCTTTCGCCCCCCTGAAGAACGACACTTTCCTGCGCGCCTGCTGGCGCCAGGCCACCGATCACACGCCGGTCTGGCTCATGCGCCAGGCCGGGCGCTACCTGCCGGAATACGTGGCCACGCGGGCGCGGGCCGGCAGCTTCATGGGGCTGGCCACCAACGTGGACTTCGCCACCGAGGTCACTTTGCAGCCGCTGGCGCGCTATCCGCTCGATGCCGCGATCCTGTTCTCCGACATTCTCACGGTCCCCGACGCGATGGGCCTCGGCCTGTCCTTCGAGGCCGGCGAGGGCCCGCGCTTTGCACGGCCGGTGCGCGACGCGGCCGCCATCGGCGCGCTCGAAGTACCGGACATGGAAAAGCTCCGCTACGTCTTCGACGCCGTTGCCTCGATCCGCCGCGCCCTCGATGGACGGGTGCCGCTGATCGGCTTCTCCGGCAGCCCCTGGACCCTCGCCTGCTACATGGTCGAGGGCGCCGGCTCGAGCGACTACCGCCTGGTCAAGACCCTGCTCTACAGCCGCCCGGACCTCATGCACCGCCTGCTCGCCGTCAATGCCGATGCAGTGGCGGCGTACCTCAACGCGCAGATCGACGCGGGCGCCCAGGCGGTCATGATCTTCGACAGCTGGGGGGGCGTGCTGGCCGACGGCGCGTTCCAGGAATACAGCCTGGCCTATACGTCCCGCGTGCTGTCGCAGCTGCGGCGCCAGGGCGCTGACGGCCAGCCCGTACCGCGCATCGTCTTTACCAAGGGTGGCGGACTCTGGCTGGAGGACATGCGGGCGCTCGACTGCGAGGTGCTGGGCCTGGACTGGACCGTCAACCTCGCCCGCGCCCGCCAGCAGGTGGGCGAGGGCACCGGCGCCAAGGCCCTGCAGGGCAACATCGACCCGAACGTGCTGTTCGCGCCGCCCGAGCGCATCGAGTCCGAAGTCGCCAAGGTGCTGCAGGCCTTCGGACAGCCACACACGGACGCCACCTCCGCGGGACCCACCCATATCTTCAACCTGGGCCATGGCATCAGCCAATTCACGCCACCCGACCACGTAGCGGCCCTGGTGGCCGCCGTGCATGCCCAATCCCGCGCCCAGCGCGGCCGCTGAGGCCGTTATGCCTTGTAAGCACATGAGATCGGGCCTCGAGCGTTTGTCAAGCGCTGAAATGGTAAGGACGGACTGACTTATGCACAAAACAGCTGCTGCGGTGCGCCAAAACATCTGAGGCCTGAGAGCCCTCGCTACCAAAGCGATAGCGCCGCTAAGTTGTTGATTTCTATGGGTTTTGGATTTTGCTTTTTTTGTGGGCATTCCAGCGGAAGCCTTGATTTTCAAGGGCTGCCGGCGGCTCGAGCCCTGATATCAACAAAGTTATCCACAGCAACTCTGGATCTCCTCCAAAGCTCTGACGAATCAACGACTTAGACTACTTTGCTCCAAGTTCCTTTAACCTTCGTTCCCATGGGCAGAGCGCGTTGACCTGGCTTCTCGAGGTGGCCGTTCAGACTCCGGCGCACGCCGCATTAGGGGATCTACTTAGCTACGTGAGCCCAGAACCTGTGGCGCCGGGCATGCTGGTGCGGGTGCCGCTTGGCCGGCGCGAGGTGCTCGGGGTCGTCTGGTCGATGCAACCCGCCACCGGAACGCCGGACGATACGGCGCCGGAGCTCAAGCCGGTCGCCGCCGTGCTGGACGCCCTGCCGCCGCTGGGCGCGGCCTGGCGCGACCTGGTCGCATTTGCCGCCCGTTACTACCAGCGCTCGCTCGGCGAGATCGCGCTGGCGGCGCTGCCACCCCCGCTGCGGGACCTGAGCACGGTGCAGTTGGCTCGGCGCCTCAAGCGGCAGGCAGCGCCGGCGGCGGCCGCCGCCGTCCCTCGCGGCCCGGAACTGACGCCCGAGCAAGCGCACGCGCTGGCGCGCTTCGCGGATGAAAGCGGCCCCTTCCTGCTCTTCGGCAGCACGGGCAGCGGCAAGACCGAGGTCTACCTGCAGGCCGTCGCGGTGCTGCTCGAGCACAAGCCCCAGGCCCAGGCGCTGGTGATGGTGCCCGAGATCAACCTGACTCCACAGCTGGAAGCACGCTTCAAGGATCGCTTCGGCAGCGGCGCTGTGGTGTCGCTGCACAGCGGCATGACCCACCCCCAGCGCCTGGGCAGCTGGCTGGCGGCGCACGCCGGGACGGCGCGCATCGTGCTCGGCACCCGGATGGCGGTGTTCGCCTCGATGCCCGCGCTCGAGCTGATCGTGGTCGACGAGGAGCACGACCCCAGCTACAAGCAGCAGGAAGGCGCCCGCTACTCGGCACGGGACCTCGCTGTCTGGCGCGGACGGCGAGAAGGCGCAAAGGTGATGCTGGGCTCGGCCACGCCGTCGCTGGAGAGCTGGCATCAGAGCCGTCCGGCTGAGGGCGCGGATCCCGGAGGGCGCTATGTGCGCCTGGCGATGCCCTCCCGCATCGGCACGGCAGCGCTCCCCCAGGTACGGCTGGTCGACATGGGCCTGCAGCCGCCCCGCACGGTACTTTCCGCGGCGCTGCTGGATGCCATCGGCCAGCGAGTGGCGCGCGGCGAGCAAAGCATGGTGTTCCTGAACCGGCGCGGCTATGCGCCCGTCCTGGCCTGCGGTGATTGCGACTGGAAGAGCGAATGCCCGCACTGCAGTGCCTACCGCGTCTTCCACAAGATCGACCGCACGCTGCGCTGCCACCATTGCGGCTTTGCCGAGCGCGTGCCGCGCGCCTGCCCCGCCTGCGGCAACCCGGACGTCGCGCCGGTCGGCCGCGGCACGGAGCGGCTCGAGGAGCACCTCGGGGAGCTGTTCGCCGACGTGAAGCGGCCCGACGGCAGCCCGGTGCGCATCGCCCGTATCGACGCCGACAGCACGCGAAGGCACGGCGCACTCGAGTCGCAGCTGGCAGCAGTGCACGCGGGCGAGGTCGACGTGCTGGTCGGTACGCAGATGATCGCCAAGGGCCACGACTTCCGCCGCATCACGCTCGTGGCGGCGGTGAATCCCGACGGGGCGCTCTTTTCCAGCGACTTTCGCGCGCCCGAGCGCCTGTTCGGCTTGCTCATGCAGTCGGCCGGGCGCGCAGGGCGCGACGCGGCGTACCTGACGGCGCAGAACGCCACCGCCGAGATGTGGATCCAGACCCATCACCCGCGGCATGCCCTCTTCGCCGCCCTGCGCCGGCATGACTATCCCGCGTTCGCCCAACGCGAGCTGGAAGAGCGTGCGGCGGCCGGCATGCCGCCGTTCGCCTTTCAGGCCCTGCTGCGTGCCGACGCCCGCACGCAGGAAGCCGCCCAGGGTTTTCTCAATGCCGCCAATGCGGCCGCAGAGGGCCTGGAAGGTGCGCAACAGGTGACCCGCTATTCCGCGGTGCCGCACGCGATCCAGCGCGTGGCGAATGTGGAACGGGCGCAGCTCCTGGTCGAGAGTGCCTCGCGTTCGGCACTGCAGCGACTGCTGGCCGCCTGGCAGCCGGTGCTGCATGCACTGCGCAAGCAGCCCGAGGGGAAAGGCGTGATCCGCTGGCTGGTCGACGTCGACCCGCAGAGCATCTGAACTCGCGGCCAGCGCGCCGCCCAGGCGCCGACCGCCAGGCCGCGCTCACGCTTTCTTCAGTGCATGCCGATCGGCTGCTTGCCCATTTCGATGTACTGCAACGCCGTGCGGCGCTTGCGTTGCCCGTGCCCGGGCCATGCGAACAAGAAGAGGCTGGCGGCGCCCGTCGCCAGCGCAGGGACGGCATTCAAGGCACCCACGTGCCAAAGCCACCCCACGGTGGCGAGGCACCCTACACACAGCATCCAGCGCATCCAAGTCGTCATGGCAATTTCCCCGGCGGTTTGACGCCACTTTAGCAGGGCATTTGAATACGTAAGAACTAGTCAAACGCCATAGTTAACACTATCGGCCAATAGTCAACGGGGGGCTGTAGGCAATATTCTGAAACAAGGGTTGACGCGGCTCCAAACCGCTGTCGAAGTTGCTGTCACGGCCCGGCTCGGGCGCAAACCGAAAGGTCCTCGCATGAAAAGCTGGTCGATCGTCCTGCGAGGCCTTGCGTTGGCTGGCATCACCTGGGGCGCGCAGGCGGCCGAAATCGAGCTGCAGGGCAGTCGCCTGCTGGTCAGCGGCATGCTCGACGGCAGCGCCCTCCAGCGCTTCACCGAGGAGCTCGGCAGCGGACAGGTGCGCACCGTGGTGTTCGAGAATTCACTGGGCGGCACGGCCGAGGCGGCTGGCGAATACGCCCGCGCGATCCGCGCCAGCGGCGTCAACACGGAGGTGAAGGGCCAGTGCCACGCGGCTTGCGCCTATGCCTTCCTGGCCGGCAAGGGGCACCGCTTCGGGCGCGGCTTCCTGGTTCACGGCTTGCTGATCCCGCTGCCCGCGAGGCCACGCCCGGAGGAGCTCGCCAGCCGCTGGCGGGGCGACCAGGCGCAGAAAACATTGGCCGAGTTCACCGCGCCTCCCGCCAAGCCGGACGCCGGCGGCACACCCAGGGAACGCTGGCAACCGGGCCAGGGCGTGCTGTTCACCTCCACACCGACCCTGTTCGGCCGCGTCTACAACAGCTATTACTGCGACGGCACGCAGGGGCACGATACGTCCCGCTGCGAATTGCTGTCCGATGCCGACCCCTACAAGCTCGGCGTGCTCACGCCGTAGCCCCCTGGAGGCTCAGCGCACCCATCCCACTGCGAGCGGAAAGCTGAAGAAGGCCGCCACGGTGGTCCAGAGAATGATGCGGGCGATGCGCCCGCTGTCGGCGCCGAAACGCTCCGCCAGCATTGCCACGTTGCTCGCGCTCGGCAGCGCAGCCACCAGCACCATCACGGCCAGCGCGCTGCGCTCCAGCGGAACGCCCAGCGCCACCGCGCCGCGTCCCGCGCCGTAGACCAGCAAGGGATGCACCAGCAGCTTGATCGCCGCCACCGACAGCAGGTCGGCCGGCCGCGCCGGTGAAAGCGCCCGGACGCCGCTGCCCATCGCTTCCCCCACACGCGCGCTGGCGCGATGCTCGCGGGCCAGCAGCGCCGAGCGGGCGAGCACGGCGCCAATGGTGAACAGTGCCACCGGCGAGGCCGCATCGCCCAGCATCGCAATCGTGCGCTCCACCGGTCCGGGCAGGGCGAGACGGGTGGCGGAAGCGAGCCCGCCCAGCACGATGGCCCAGGGCATCGGGTTCTGCACGATCCCGCGCAGCGCCTGCCGGGCCGCTCGGGCCGGGCCATGCGCATCGGCCCCGTCGAGGCGCGACAGCGCGATGCACAGCGAGGAGGTCAGCACCAGGTCCAGGGCGATGGTGATGATCATCGGCGAGGCCGCCGGCGCGCCGAGGATCGCGATCAGCAGCGGCAGCCCCATAAAGCCGGTGTTGGGAAAGGCGGCCACCAGTGCGCCGAAGGCCGCGTCGTTCCAGAGCATGCCTCGCCGGCGCGCCAGCCCCACCGTGGCGCCGACCACGAGCAGCGCGCAGCTGCCCCACACCAGCCCCACGCCAGCATCGAGCAACTGCCCGATCGGCGCACCCGCGCCGAAACGGAACAGCATGCACGGCAGCGCGAAATAGAGCACGAAGGCATTGAGCCCCGGAATGGCGCCCAGCGGCAGCGCCCCGCAGCGCGCGGCCGCGTAGCCCGCCGCGATCAGCGCGAAGAAAGGGAGCGTGACGGAAAGAATGTGCAGCACGCGGGCGATTGTCGTCGTGCGACATCGCGACACAGCTTTCACACAGGCTTGCACCAGGGCGCCCCCGTATCATTGCCCGCTTTGCGCCTTCGCCGCCTTCATGTCCTCCGGTCTCAATCTCGCGCAGCAAGAAGCCGTCAACTACCTCCATGGGCCCTGCCTGGTGCTCGCCGGCGCAGGGTCGGGCAAGACGCGCGTCATCACGCACAAAGTCGCGCGGCTGATCCAGTCCGGGCTGGCGCCCCAGCGCATCGCCGCGATCACCTTCACCAACAAGGCCGCCAGCGAAATGCGCGAGCGCGCCAAGAGCCTGATCGGGCGCGATGCCAACAAGGTGGTCGTCTGCACCTTCCATGCGCTGGGCGTGCGCATGATGCGCGAGGACGGCGGCGTGCTGGGCCTGAAGCCGGCCTTCAGCATCCTCGACAGCGACGACGTCACCAAGATCCTCAAGGATGCGGGCGGCACCACCGACGCCGCCACCGCGCGCATCTGGCAGTGGACCATCAGCAAGTGGAAGAACATGGGCCTCAACGCCGCACAGGCCGAGGCCCAGGCGGCCGATGACAACGAACGCATCACGGCGCGCATCATGGCGCGCTACGAAGAACGGCTCACCGCCTACCAGAGCGTGGACTTCGACGACCTGATCGGGATGCCGCTCAAGCTGCTGCAGCAGCACGAGGACGTGCGCGCCAAGTGGCAGGCTGCGCTCGGCCATGTGCTGGTCGACGAGTACCAGGACACCAACGCCACGCAGTACGAAGTGCTGAAGGCGCTGGTCGGCCAGCGCGGCCGCTTCACCGCCGTCGGCGACGACGACCAGTCGATCTACGGCTGGCGCGGTGCCACGCTCGACAACCTGCGCAAGCTGCCGGTGGACTTTCCCACCCTCAAGGTCATCAAGCTCGAGCAGAACTACCGCAGCACCAGCGCGATCCTGCGCGCGGCCAACAACGTGATCGGCCCCAATCCGAAGCTCTTTCCCAAGACCCTGTTCAGCGAGCTGGGCGAGGGCGAGCCGGTGCGGGTGGTCGACGCCGACAACGAGGCGCACGAGGCCGATCGCGCGGTAGCGCGCATCCAGAGCCTGCGCGGCGGCGATGCGACCACGCAGGGCCAGCAGTTCAAGGAGTTCCGCGACTTCGCCATCCTGTACCGAGCCAACCACCAGGCGCGCGTGTTCGAGCAGGCCCTGCGCCGGGCGCAGATCCCCTACAAGGTCTCGGGCGGCCAGAGCTTCTTCGACCGCGCCGAGATCAAGGACCTGTGCGGCTGGTTCCGCCTCTGGGTCAACAACGACGACGACCCGGCCTTCCTGCGCGCCGTGACGACGCCCAAGCGTGGCATCGGCCACACCACGCTGGCCAGCCTCGGCACCTTCGCAAGCCAGTACAAGCTGAGCCTGTTCGAGGCCCTTTTCTCTTCCTCGCTGCCCAGCGTGATGGCCAAGCGCGCGCTGGAAGGCCTGCACGAGTTCGGCCGCTACATCAACGACCTCGAGTACCGCGCACGCCGCACCATGGGCGCCGAGGATGCGCGCACCTTCCTGGCCGACTGGCTCAAGGACATCGATTACGAGAAGCACCTCTACGACGGCGAGGACAGCGAACAGGCGGCCGCGAGCCGCTGGACCAACGTGCTCGAGTTCTGCGACTGGATGTCGCAGCGCTGCGGCGGGCAGATCGCCGATGCTTCCGGTGCGACGGTCGAGAACGAGCGCAAGAGCCTGCTCGAAGTGGCCCAGACCATCTCGCTGCTGTCCACCATCAGCGAGCGCGAGAAGGACCAGAACGTGGTCACGCTCTCCACGCTGCATGCGTCCAAGGGCCTGGAGTGGCCGCACGTGATGCTGATCGGCGTCAACGAGGGGCTGCTGCCCTTCAAGCTCGAGGACGACGGCGGCCGGCAGCAGAAGGTCAGCGACGAAACGCTGACGCGCCTGCAGGAGGAGCGCCGCCTCATGTACGTCGGCATCACGCGCGCGCAGCGCAGCCTGGCCGTGAGCTGGACCAAACGCCGCAAGCAGGGCCGAGAGATGGTGCCGGCACAGCCCAGCCGCTTCATCGCCGAGATGGCGCTCGACAAGACGACCATCAAGGAAGATCCGCGCGAGAAGCTCAAGGCCCTGCGCGCCGAGTTCGCGCGCAAGGCCCAGGACAACGCAGCAGCGGCGGCAGCAGCAGCGGCCGCGGCAGGCTCATGAAGCGGCAGCTGCTGCTGGCGCTGGGCCTGGTTGCCGGCGGCGCCCTGGCCCAGCCGGCGTGCCCCGTCACCGGCCGCGAGCTGCCTGCCAGTGCGCTCTATGGCCAATGGGAGGCGCGCATCGAAGGCATTCCAGGCATCGCCCGCGTGCAGCTGGCGCGGCATCCGGACTACGAAGGCGTTCGCGGCACCATCACGCGCGAGAACGGCCCGAAGCCGCCGTCGGTGGGCCAGCTGGCGGGCGACATCGACGACGAAGGCCTGCTCAACATCGACGAGTCGGCGGATGGCCACGCCATCAGCGGCAACTGGCTGGGCGAGCTCCAGCCGGGCTCCTGCGGCAAGGAATTCAGGGGGACGTGGCGCAACGCGTCCGACGACAGCACGCATCCCTTCGTGCTGAACAAGACTGGCAGTTGGCAATGAAACACACGCACATCAGCACCCCGTTCGCGGGGCTCCTCGCCGGCCTCGGCATGGCGCTCGCACAGGCACAGCCCGCGCCGCAGCCGGCCAGCCCCCTGGCCGATGCGCAGCTGACCTGGCAACAATGCCAACGGCTCGCGAGCGACAAGGAGGCACGCCTGGCCTGCTTCGACCGCTGGGCCCAGCAGCAGACGCTCCCGGCGGCCGCAATACCCGCAGCGCCGCCGGCGCTCGCCGCCACGCAGCCACCTGCTCCGGTGGATGCCGCGGTGCCCGCCACGCGCGTCGTCTCGGTCGCCACGGCGGAGGGTTGCCGCGACAGCCAGTACTCCTTGCTTTCGCGCTTCTGGGAACTCGAGAACGGCAGCGACTGCGGCACCTTCAGCTTTCGCGGCTACCGGCCGCTCAACGTGTCGTTCGCAACCTCGAGCCACAAGCCCGACACGCCGACCTCGCCGGCGGCCGGCCATACCGGCACCTACATCCCGTACCAGGCCAACGAGATGCGCCTCGGGCTGTCGGTGCGCACCAAGCTCGCCCAGGGCATGCTGACGCAGGACGACCCGGTCAAGAAAGATTCGCTGTGGTTCGGCTACAGCCAGCAGTCGAGCTGGCAGGTCTTCAACGGCGACATTTCCCGGCCCTTCCGCACCACCGACCACGAGCCGGAACTGATCTACGTCTACCCCACGGATTACCGCCTGCCGGGCGGCTGGCGCTGGCGCTACGCCGGCGTCGGCCTGGTGCACCAGTCGAACGGCCAGAGCCTGCCCTATTCGCGCAGTTGGAACCGCGCCTACCTGATGGCAGGCATGGAGCTGGACGACCGCTTCACCCTCACCGGCCGCATCTGGCAGCGCCTGCACGAGAGCGACGCTGACGACGACAACCCCGACATTTCCAACTACATCGGGCGCGCCGAGATCACGGGCCGCTGGAACCTCGATCGCGACAACACCCTGGCCGTGACGCTGCGCAACAACCTGCGCGCCAGCGGCCGCGGTTCGGTGCGCCTCGAGTGGCTCAAGCCCCTCGGCGATTCGGCAAGGAGCAACCTGCGCCTCCACACACAGCTGTTCTACGGCTACGGCGACACCCTCGTCGACTACAACCGCAAGCGCACAGTGCTGAGCATCGGGCTGAGCCTGGTCGACTTCTAGCGGGCCGTGACGGTCCATTCGCGAGTGAACGGTTGCGGCGCGCGGCCGCAATCCGCTACTGCGCCGGCATCATCTCCACCGCCTTGATCAGCCGCGTCTCCTGCGCCACGACCAGGTGCTCCGAGGCCTGCAGGTAGGCCGGGAAATCCGGATGCGCATCGCGTGCCTTGCAGCGCCGCTCGTAGTCTGCCAGGTCGTCGTAGCCCCACAGGTGCACGAACTGATTGAGCGGGCCGACATGGCTCACATAGAAGCCGAGCGGCGTGCCCAGCGTTTCATTCAGGAAGGGCAAGGCCAGCCGCTTGAACACGTCGAGGAACTCCGGCATCTTGCGAGGCTTGATCGTGTAGATACGGTGGTCGACGAGAGGCTTAGGCGGGTACTGCATCGGGTTCCTTCGAGGTTCGGGTGCTTGAGGACGACAGCGACGGCTCCAGTCCTGCCAGGTGGCGGCCGGTGATGTAGCCGAAGGTCATGATCGGTCCCAGCGTGATGCCTGCGCCCGGGTAGTTGCCCCCCATGACGCTCGCGCGGTCGTTGCCCACGGCGTACAGGCCGTCGATCGGCTGGTCTCCCGCATCGAGCACGCGGCCCACCACGTCGGTGGCGATGCCGTCGAAGGTGCCCAGGTCCCCCATGACGATGCGCAACGCGTAGTAGGGGCCGTTGCCGACCGGTGCGACGCACGGGTTGGGCTTGTTGTCCGGATCGGCGAGATAGCGGTTGAAGGATGTGGTGCCGCGCCCGAACTGGCGGTCGACGCCCTGCACGGCGCCTTCGTTGTATTCGCGCACGGTCTGCTCCAGCCCAACCGGATCGATGCCCGCGTTCTGCGCCAATTCGCGCAGCGTCGCCCCCTTGGCCAGGTAGCCGTTGCGAAGCAGCGGCCCGAGCGGCATCGGCGCCGGCTTGGCGTAGCCCAGCCCGTACTTGCTGATCGTGGCCTGATCGCAGACCAGCCACATGCCGGTGTCCGCGCCCTGCCCCGCCGCGACCATGGCCGCGCCCACGTCGTGATAGGAATTCGACTCGTTGGTGAAGCGCCTGCCGTTCTTCAGCACGCCGATGATGCCGGGCTTGTAGCGGTCCAGCAGATGCGGAAACGCCCCGTACTCGCCCTTGCCGAGCGGCACCTTGGAGGTCGGCATCCAGGCCGCGGGCGAGCTGAAGCGGATCTCCACGCGGCCTCCGGCCTTCTCGGCCAGCCGCGCCCCGTCGCCCGTGTTGCTCTTCGGTACCGGCGAGAAATGCTCGCCGCCGGCTTGCACGTGCGGGTAGGCGCCGGCGATGCGCTGCCTGTCGTGCGAGAACCCGCCGCCGGCCAGCACCACCCCCTTGCGCGCGACGATGCGCTGCAGGCCTTCGGGCCCCTTCACCAGCGCGCCGGTCACGCGGCCGTCCTGGACGATCAATTCCTGGGCCGGCGTGCCGGTGCGGATCGGGATCTTCAGGTCGAGCGCCGATTTTGCGAGGCGCGCCGCCAGCGCGTTGCCGCTCGTCACGTTGATGCCGCGGCGGTAGAGCGCGAGCTCCTTCAAGTGGTTTAGCACGCGCTTCACCACATAGAAGAACGAAGTGAAGGACCTGGTGAAGCGGAAGAAGTGCTTCAAGTCCGCATTGGCGGAGTTGAACATCATCCCGATGAAGGTAATGGTGGCCAGCGGCGGTCGCAGGCGCGCCATGTCCGCGCCCAGTTCGCGAATGTCATAGGGTGCGGCAAGAATCGAGCGGCCGATGTCCACGCCGCCCTCGGCGTCGGGGTGGTAATCGGGGTACAGCGTGGGAATGAACCGCACTTCGGTCTCGCGCTCGAAGAACGCGACCATCTCGGGGCCCTTGTCGATGAAGGCCTCCACGGCCGGGCCGTCGTACCAGCGTCCGGTCTCTGACTTCATGTAGCGGATCACCGCGTCGCGCGTGTCGGCGTAGCCCGCCTTCTTCGCGTGGGGCGACAGCGGAATCCACAGCACGCCGCCCGAGAACGCGGTGGTACCGCCGAACACCGGCTCCTTCTCGACGACGATGACATCGAGCCCGTTTTTCCTGGCGGTGATGGCTGTCGAGAGCCCTCCGGCTCCGGAGCCGATCACCAGCACGTCGCATTCGGCCGTTGGCAGGTCGTTCATGTTCATAAGGTGGACTCCTGGGCCGCGACCTCGCGGCGAAGCTGGTCGAAGTAGTGGCTCATCTCGCATTCAGCGGCGTCGGGGTCGCGCTCGCGCATGTGCGCAAGGATCTTCCTGCGCACCGGCACCAGCTCGGGACGGGCGCGCAGCGTCGTGTCGGTCTGCAGCACATGCCGCACCAGCGTGGTCAGCGTTTCGGCCACGACGACCAGCACGTCGTTGTGGGCCGCCTTCGTGACCAGGCGAAAGAACTCGATGCTGGCTTCGGCGCGCTGGGCCGCATCGGCATAGTTCTCGATCTGCGCGATGTTGCGCTCGATCGCATCGAAGTCCTCCGGCGAGCCGTTCTGGCAGGCCAGCCGCAGGAGCATGCAGTTGATCAGCCGCCGTGCCTGGTCGAGATGCAGCGAATCCAGCCGGCCGCCGGCGGCGAGCTCACGCAGCGACTGCGTCAGCATCATGTAGGCGCCCTTGTAGAACACCAGCGAGGCTTCCTCGCGCCCATGGTCGAAGCGTGCCACGTGCCCCAGGAAGAGGACGTGATCGCCCGCCAGGTGTTCGGCGAACTTGTCGCACTCGAAACTGGCGACGCTGCCCGAGATCACCGGCAGCCCGCGGTGGCCCGGCGTCCACGTGACGCCGTCGAACTTGTCGACGACGGCCCCGCTGGCAAAGCGCGCGGACAGCTCCTTCTGGTCCTCCGCCAGCACGTTGATGGCGAAAGCGCCGGCCTGGCGGAAGGCCTCGAGGCTCTTGCTGGCCAGCCGCAGTCCCCAGGACACCAGCGGCGGCTCCAGCGACACCGAGCTGAACGAATTGCAGGTCAGGCCGATCGGTTTGCCATCGGGTCCCGTGGTGGTGATGATGGCGACACCGGTGGGAAAGCTGCCGAGCGCGTTGCGGAAAGCCCGCGCATCGAAGGCGGGCTGCGGGTCGGCGGGCGCGGGGGTCAGGGTCGTCACGGGCAGCTCCGAACGTTGAATGGTTTGACCATTATAGATATACTGGCCTGCCATTTCAACCAAAGGGACCCCACCCAATGACTCGTCGAGTTGCCATCATCGGCACCAGCGCGATCCCGGTCGGCCGTCACCAGACCAAGGCCGAGGAGCCGCTGCAGGTGCTGGAGCAGGAGATCATGACGCGCCTGGTCGTCCAGGCGATCGCGGATGCAGGCGTCGAAAAGAAGGACATCGGCAGCCTTGTGCTGACGCTGCCAAGGCCCTACACGCTGCAGAAGTACTTCTCCACCTTTCTGGTCAGCCACCTGCGCCTCCAATGCACTGGCAGCGTACTGGAGGTGATGGGCAACGGCATGACCGGGGCAGTCTGCTTCGACCGCGCCTGCGACGAGATCCTGCTCGGACGCACGGATGTCGCGCTTGCGCTCGGCATCAACATGGAGGCGGCCACTTCCGCTTCCGAACATGCGATGAGCAGCATGCGCACCACGGGCGACGTGGATTTCCACGCATCGAGCGGCTTCATCCCCATCAGCTGGTACGCCATGGACGCCATGCGCTACATGCACGAATACGGCGCCACGCGCGAACACTTCGGCGCGGTCGCGGTCAAGAACCGCTGGCATGCCTCCATGAACCCGCTCGCGCAATACCGCAAGCCGATCACGCTGCCGGAGGTGCTCGAGCAGCGCCCGATCGTGGAGCCGCTCGGCCTCTACGACGTACCCGGCCGCAGCGACGGCGCGGCCTGCCTGGTGCTGGCTTCGGAGGAGGTGGCGAAGTCGCTGGGCCGCCCCTATGTGCTGGTGCGCGGGCGCGGCTTCTGCCACGACGGCTCGCACCAGATCAACGAGGTGCCCAACGACATGACCGAGCTGATCGCAGCCAAGGAGGCGGCGGCCACTGCCTACCGGCAAGCCGGCATCGCGGCCGGCGACATCGACCTGGCGGAGTTCTATGCGCCCTGCACCGTCGTGGAGGTATTGGTGAGCGAGGCGGTGGGCTTCTTCGGTCGCGGCGAAGGCGCACCCGCAGCCGCCGAGGGGCGCACGAAGCTCGGCGGGCAGATCCCCATCTCGACCTCCGGCGGCCTGACCTCGCGCGGCCATCCCGCCTACGTCACCTCGCTCTACAACTACTGCGAAATGGCCGACCAGTTGCGCGGCCGCGCCGGCGAGCGCCAGGTCGCGGATGCGCGGCTGGGACTGGCCACCGGCGAACTCGGCAACTACAACGCCGCCCTCGTGCATGTCCTGGAGGCCCAACGATGACGCTCGAACTGATCCCCGTCGCGCGCCAGCGCGCCTACCCGCCGCGTCTTTCGGCCTTCACGCAGACCTTCTGGGAGGGCCTGGGCGCCGGGCGCTGGCAGACCACCTGCTGCGAGGCCTGCGGCAAGTTCACCTTTCCGCCCAAGCCCGTATGCCCCCACTGCTGGTCGGACCGCATGCAATGGAAAGACCTCGGTGAGCGCGGCACGCTCTATTCGTGGACCCGCATCCATGCAGCGCCCAAGGTGTTCGTCGACGAGGCGCCTTACGCGGCGTGCGTGGTCGACCTGGACGTCGGCCTTCGCATCGCCACTCGACTCGTGGAGCGTCCGGGCAAGTCATTTCAGTGCGGCATGCCGGTCGAGCTCGTCGTGCTCCAGTACGAAGACGGGCCGCTGCTCGCTTCACGCCCCCTCTAGAAGAAAAGAAAAGGAAAACCCCATGTTCTACGAATTCCGCACCTACACCTGCGCTCCCGGCAAGCTGCCGGTCGTGCTCAAGCGCTTCGAGACCGCCACGCTTGCACTGTTCGAGAAGCACCGCATCCAGCGCATCACGCCAGTGTTCACCGTCGCCGTGGGCGAGGACAACATGCAGATCAAATACGTGCTGCAGTGGGAGTCCCATGATGAACGCGATCGTGCATGGACGGCCTTCCGGGCGGACCCGGACTGGCAGAAGGCTCTCGCCGAATCAGAAAAGGACGGCCAGGTCGTCCTCAGGATCTCGAATGAACTGCTTGCCGCGGCCCCTTTTTCACTGAAGTGAGACGGTAGAATCCGCGCCGTGATCCACGCCGACTTCCGCCCGAAAGATGCCTCCGAATCCTCTCTCGGGTTCGAGCCCATCGCGCCCTCGCGCGCGTTCGAGGAAATTGCGGCGCAGATCCGCGAACTGGTGGCCACCGGCCGCCTCAGGCCTGGCGACCGGCTGCCCGCCGAGCGCGACCTCTCCGCCAAGTTCAAGGTCAGCCGCAACACGCTGCGCGAGGCGCTGCGCGCGCTCGAGCTGAGCGGCATGATCGAGCTGCGCAAGGGCGCCTCCGGAGGCGCCTTCGTGCTCCCCGGCAGCTCCGGCGTGATCGTCAATGGGCTGCGCGACCTCTACCACCTGGGCGCCATAAAGGCCGAGCACCTGACCGAGGCGCGGGTGTGGCTCAGCGATATCGTGGTGCGCGTCGCCTGCGAGCGCCTGACCGAGGAAGACCTGCAGGCGCTCGAAGAGAATGTGGCGCTGGCTGCAAAGGCGAACAAGGCCGGCAACTTCCAGGCGCGCGCGGACCTGCACCGCGAATTCCACAACCTGCTGGCGGTGGCCACGCGCAACCCGATCATCCAGATCACCATGGAAGGCGTGATGGAGGTCATGCGCGAGTTCGTGAAGGCGATCGGGCCGAGCGAAAACACGTACACCCTGCCCTCGCGCCGCCGGCTGCTCAAGCACCTGCGTGCGCGCGATGCGGATGCCGCGGTCGCGGAAATGAACAAGTTCCTGGAGCGCCTGCAGGCGAACTACATGGAACTGTGGAACTCCCGCAAACAGTAAACCGCGCGGCAGCCGCCCCGCCCCTGCGAAGCGGCCCGCACGCGTCGCTCAGAACTGGTAGCCGTACTTGGCGGCGACTTCCTTGAAGCCGAATACGCGCGCTGCGTTCTCGCCCAACACCTTGCGGCGCGACACCTCGCTCAAATGGCCCATCTGGCGCTCGATCGCCTGCGCCGAGTGCGGCCAGGTGCCCTCGTGGTGCGGATAGTCGTTGGCCCACATGAAGTTGTCCTGCAGGCCGTGCTCTTCCATCAGTCCGAGGCCCGCGCGGTCCTCGCCGAAGGTGGCGAAGCCGCGCGCCTTGAAGTAGTCGGACGGCAGCATCTTCAGCTTGGGCTTCACCCAGAAGTGATGCTTGAGATAGGCCTCGTCCATGGCGTCCAGCATCCAAGGCACCCATCCGATGCCGGCTTCGACGCTGCCGAAGCGCAGCTCCGGGAAGCGCTCGGCCACGCCCGAAGCGCAGATGTTCACCAGGGGCTCGAGCGTCGGCGACAGCGAGTGCACGACGTAGTTCACCACCGCGCCGCCCAGGCCGCGCGTGGTGCGCGGGTCCTTGCCTGTGGAAACGTGGAACGTGACGGGCACGCCGGCCTCGACGAAGCGCGCCCACATCGGGTCGAACTCCACCTTGTTGTAGTTCAGTTCGTTGGTCTTGGGGGGGCCGAACAGCGGCTTGCAAGGCAGCGTGAAATGGCGAAAGCCCAGCTTCAGGCAGCGGTCGACCTCCTTGAGCGTGGCCTCGACATTGCCGGTGGCCAGCGCGGCGGCGGGCGACAGTCGTTCGACGTGAGGGCCGAAGTTCTCCCAGGCCCAGGTGTTGTAGACCTCGACCTGGGCGTGGGCGAAATCGGGGTCGAAGGTGTACCACATGCCCAGGCCCTTGCCCGGGAAGATGATCTCGCCGTCAATGCCGTCCAGCGCCAGATCGCTCAGGCGCTGCTCCACGCTCGGGCCACGCTCGGAGGCGGTGGCGCCAGCCCTGGAACGGGCCAGGTCCTCGCCCTCCAGCTTGGCCAGGATCAAACGGTCGGGCTGCTCGGACGCCTCCATCTTGCGCCACTGAACACCCTTCTCGTCGATCCACACCTTGGGCAGGCGGTCGCGGTACTTGGCGTCGATGCGCTCGGCCCACAGGTTGCCGGGTTCGTTGGCATGCGTGTCCGACGAGATCATCAGGTACTTGTCGGGCGCACCCGGCTGCGGCGACTTCTCCCAGCCGGCGGAGCCGGGAGAGTTCAGGCGCCATTGATTGGCTTCGTTGACGACGATCTCGGTCATGACAGGTCCTCGATGGGGATGGAAGGTTGAACCAGTGAGTTTGAATGGTTTGACCATTCTAAACGGCACGTGGTGCCTGTCAACCCCCTGCGCCCGGGGGCGGGGCGCGTCAGCGGGGTGTCTTGGCGGCGGCGATCTTGCGTATCGGCGCCGGCACGGCCGCGGACGGGCCGGCGTCCATGTCTTCCTGCACGATCGTCAGGTATTCGTCCATGCCCTTCGCCGCCGCCTTGGCATCGCGTGCGCGCATCGCCTTGAGGATGCGGCGACGCACCGGCACCAGTTCCGGGCGCGCCTTGCGGCCGGTCTGGTCGATCACGTAGCGGATGATGTCGGACAGCGAATCGACCAGCATGGCCAGCACCTCGTTGCGGGTGGCGCGGGCGATCAGGCCGAAGAACCGCACACCCTCGTCGGCCCGGTGCCGCAAGTCGTCGCTGCTCTCGATCTCGGCGATGTTGCGCTCGAGGGCAGTGAAGTCATCCTCGGTGGCGCGGTGGCAGGCGAGCTCGATCACCATCCCGTTGATCAGCCGGCGGGCTTCGACCAGGCCGGCCAGCGACACGCGGCCCAGGAACATCAGGTCTTGCAGCGACTGCGTGAGCAGCGCCGGATTGCCGTCCCGGATGAAGGCGCCGCCTTTCACGCCCTTTTGAAGCGAGACGACGCCAGAGATCTCCAGGGTGCGCAAGGCCTCGCGCACCGCCGGCCGGCTGACCTTGAATTCCACCGCCAGATCACGTTCGGCCGGCAGCTTGTCGCCCGGCTTGAGCACGCCGGAAGCCAGGCGCCTGCGGATCTGCTCGCAGATCTCCTCGAAGACGCGGCGCGTCTTGACCTCCTGGAAGGACAGTTGCGGTGTGGTTGCCATTGCTTCTCTATGTAATTGGGTTGATCGAGGATAGCCCAGGGTGGCAATTCGTCGGACAGGGTGATCTCCTAGATTTGCAATGGACTGACCAATACAATGCCGATTGTCTCGCCATTCCGCATGGCCCTTGCCGCTGCCGGCCCTGTGCGTCCAACGCCAGCAGCATTGCGGCCAACCATCGACCCCTGGAGAACCTTGATGAATCCTGCATCCCGTTCCGGTCCGCTGCTGGGCCTGCGCGTCGTCGAATTCGCCGGCATCGGTCCTGGCCCTTTCGCCTGCATGTTGCTGTCCGACATGGGCGCCGACGTCGTCACCATCGACCGCCCCGGCAAGAAGCTGGGCGAACGGCACAATCTCACCGGCCGCGGCCGCAGCGTGGTGCCGGCGGACTTGAAGGACGCCGACGCGCGCGAGCAGGTGTACCAGCTGCTGGAAAAGGCCGACGTGCTGATCGAGGGCTTCCGGCCCGGTGTCATGGAGCGCCTCGGCTTCGGCCCCGAGGCCGTGCTCGCGCGCAACCCGCGCATCGTGTACGGCCGCATGACGGGCTGGGGCCAGGAAGGCCCGCTCGCACAGGCGGCGGGCCACGACCTCAACTACATCGCCATCACTGGTGCGCTGCACGCGATCGGCCCCAAGGACGGGGCCCCGGTGCCGCCGCTGAACCTGATCGGCGACTACGGCGGGGGCAGCCTCTACCTGATCGTGGGCGTGCTGGCGGCACTGCGGGAGGCCGGCCGGTCCGGCCGCGGCCAGGTGGTGGATGCGGCCATGTCGGACGGCGCCGCCTCGCTGATGACCAACTTCGTCAGCCAGCAGCTGCGCGGCGTGTTCAGCGAGCGGCGCGGCAGCAACCTGCTGGACGGCGGCGCGCCGTACTACCGCGTGTACGAGACCGCTGACGGCGAGCACGTGACGCTCGGCGCCATCGAGCCGCAATTCTTTGCGGAGTTCTGCGAACGCGTGGGCGTGCCGTCCGAGTTGCATGGCGCGCAGCACGACCGGGCGCAGTGGCCGCGGCTTCATGAAGAGTTCGCCCGCATCTTCAAGCGCAGGACCCAGGCGGATTGGGCACAGGCGCTGGAAGGCACCGACGTGTGCTTCGCCCCGGTGCTGGCGCTTTCGCAGGCGCAGGGTCACCCGCACAACGTGGCGCGCCGCACCTTCGTCGACGTGGACGGCATCACGCAGCCGGCTCCCGCGCCGCGTTTCTCCCGCACGCCTTCGCGCATCCAGGGACCGGCGCCGAAGGAACCTACGCCTGCCTCCGACGTGCTCGGCCGCTGGCAATGAGCGGTGCGCCTCGAGCGCCAGTGCCGCTGCTCGCAGCCGCGGCTTTCTTCAGCGCAGCGGCGCTGCGGGTGTGCGATTCGCTGCTGCCGCGCTTCGCCGCCGAGTTCCAGCGCAGCGCGGGTGAATCGGGCAGGCTCATCGTCGCCTTCGCTGTGGCGTACGGCCTGATGCAGTTGCTGTCCGGTCCCCTCGCGGACCGCTTCGGCAAGCAGCGCCTGATGACGCTCGCCCTGGCCGGCTCCGGGGCGGCCTCCGCCGCGGCGGCGCTGGCGGGCTCGTTCGACGCATTGCTGGCCTGGCGTGCGCTGTGGGGCATGGCCGCCGCGGGTGTCGTGCCGCTCGCAATGGCCTGGATCGGCGATGCGGTCGCGTACGAAGCCCGGCAGGCCACGCTGGCGCGGCTGCTGCTCGGCACCCTGTCGGGAATGGTTGTCGGCCAGTTGCTGGGCGGCCTGTGCGCTGAAACGGCGCTGGGCTGGCGCGGTGCCTTCGCGGTGCTGAGCGTCGGCTACTGGATGGTCGCCGCGCTCTTGTGGCGAGAACCCTCGCGTGCCCCAGCGGCAGCGGCGCCAGCCGCGATCGGGGCACCGTCTGCCGGCCCCGGCGGCCTCGGTGCCGTGCTGGCGCAGCCGTGGGCGCGCATCGTGCTGGTCGCAGTGTTCCTCGAAGGCGTGTTCCTGCTCGGTGCGCTCAGCTACCTGCCCACCTACCTGCATGCACGCGAAGGACTCGGACTCGCCGCGGCCTCTGCCGTTTCGGCGCTGTATGCCGTCGGAGGCCTCGCCTACGCGGTCTGCGCGCGGCGCATGGTCGCCGCACTCGGCGAGATCCGCATGGCCGCGGCCGGAGGCGTGTTGATGGCCACCGCCTGGGCAGGGCTGTGGCTGCTGCCTCACTGGTCGGCTGCGGCGCCGCTGGCAGTGCTGCTCGGTTTCGGCACTTACCTGTACCACAACACCCTGCAGACGCACGCCACCCAGATGGCACCGCAGGCGCGCGGCAGCGCCGTCTCGCTCTTTTCCTTCGCACTCTTCACCGGCCAGTCCCTCGGCGCGGCCGCCTTCGGCCGGCTGGTAGACCTGCAGGTCTATGCGGCCCTGCTGCTGCTGCCCGCCGCGGCGCTGGCCGCCACCGGCATCGGGTTCGCCCTGTCCCTGCGACGGAGGGCGGCCCGCATCGTTGCCGGATAGCGGCGGCGCCGCGCGGCGAATTCAGGCCCCGGACCTCCTGAACTAAACTACGGCCGCCTTCATCAACGATGTCGAACTCTTGATTTGCCGACCTTCCAGCACTTGCAACCGATGGGCGGTCGCCGCGCGCGCCGACGGCGCTTGCGCGCTGCAGATCGTCAAGGCCGGTGGGTCGAACGGGATGTCGCCGCCAGCGAATCCGGCCTGGGAACCCAGGCCCTGATTGTTCCTCCGGGCACATCGATACGCCGTCGCAAGTGGGTTGAAGCGGATGCGACAGCGATCGACCGTTCATCTCGTTTGTCGCCGGCGCCACACCGGGACCTGAAGGCGCTCGCGAGCATAAAGGTTGACCATTGATTCCCGGCGATGTACGACGGTTTGTGCTGACAAGCATTCCATCAGTCCCTTTCCTGGAGGCACTGCTGATATTCCATGCCAAGCCCGAAGCGAGTTTGAGCGCGTCGGACCTCGCTCGGGCCTTGTATGTGCAGCCCCAGGTTGCAGACGATCTGATCAAGGCGTTGTGCCTGGCCGGCTTGCTGGCGACCGGCGAGCTCCGCGACGACGTTTACCGCTACGCGCCCGTCGACGCCAACCTGGCGGGACTTGTGGATCGCCTGGCGTCGACCTACGCCAATGACTTGATCGGCGTCACCAATCTGATTCACGGTACGGCACACAAGGCCGCGCAAAGCTTTGCTGATGCTTTTAAGCTCCGGAGGAGCTAGGACATGGACAAGATAATTTACGGCTTGTGCGCGCTGACCGCGCTTTCCTGCGCCGGGTTGTTATTGCGCGGCTATGCCACGAGCCGCGCTCGACTGCTCTTGTGGAGCGGCCTGTGTTTCGTCGGGCTCACGGCGAACAACGTCCTGTTGATCCTGGACAGGTTGTTGTTCCCGGCGATCGACATGTCGATCTGGCGGCTGAGCACGGCGTTGATGGCGGTGCTGTTGCTGCTCGTCGGCCTGGTCCTGGAGAGCCAATCCTAGAGAGAGTTCGATGCATCAATTTCTGCTTGGCGGAATCGCCGTCGCATCCTTCATAGTGGCGCTGTTCTTCTTGCGCTACTGGACGAGCACGCGAGATCGATTTTTCCTGCTCTTCGCGCTCTCCTTCCTGCTCGAAGTTGCCAGCCGCGTCCACATGGCAGTGACGTCTTCGTGGAACGAAGATGAATTGCCGCTCCACTACATGGTCCGCCTGGTGGCCTACGGCCTCATCTTGCTGGCGATCTGGGACAAGAACAGGCCGGGGAGATCCTAGGCCGAGTCCATGCGGCGGTGAAGGAATCGGCTCGCTTGGGCGGCAGTGCTGAACGGCGAGCGCGGTGTCGGTGCAGCGAGCCGTCAGAGCAGTGTGAATGCCGCCGCCGCGACGACCGTGGGCAACAAAGCCCCTGCCAGCAGCCCGCCCGCACTGATCGTCTCGTCAGAGAAACCCCTCTTCAGCAGCGCCACACCGGCCGGGTTGGGCGCATTGGCGATCATCGTCAAGCCGCCCCCTGCCACAGCGCCGGCTACCAGGCTGTACTTGGCCTCTTCGGAGATTCCCACGATGAGTGAACCCAGGTAGGTCAACGCCGCGTTGTCCGTCACCGCGGTAAGGGCGGCCGCGCCGAAGAAAAGTACCTGGGGCGACATGCTCGAGACCAGAGGCTGAAGCCACCATTGCTGCATGCCGCCGAGCACCACCAGGCCTGCAAGAAAAAAGGCCACCAGCAGCGCTTCCTTGATGATGAGCGGGTTCTGGTGGCGCTCGTACGCTTGCGTGAAGCCGAGGAACAACAGGAACAGGCCCAGAAAGGCCACGGGATGATGCGCAAGCGCGACGACACCAACAAGAAAAACAAGGTGTACTGCAACCACCGGCATCGGCACCGTGACCTGCGTGGATTGACGGTGAGGCACTTGCGCGGCATCGAGATGCAGGCGAAGTGCCACGACTGCAACGCTTGCGTTGACGACCACGGCGATCGCCGCCTTCCAGCCGAAGGTGACGAACATGAAGTACGAGTCCCAGTTCCAGGTCGACGCGACCATCAACACCGGCGGCGCCGCAAAGGAAGTCAACGTGCCCCCGATGGAAATGTTCACGAACAGCACCCCCAAGGCAAGGTACTTGACGCCCTCGGGAACGCCGGATCTGAACACCTGTGGGGCGAGCATCAGGGCCGCGATGGTCATGGCCGCCGGTTCGGTAATCGCGGATCCCAGCAGCGGGACGGCGGCCAGGCCAAGCCAGGCGGTGGCCAGCGAGGTACGTACCGGCAGACGGCGGGCGATGCGGTTCACCGTACTCATGACCAGGTACAGGATAGGCCGGGACGCCGCGACGACCATCACCACGAACACGAAGAGAGGCTCCGTGTACTGCCGCGATTCCGCGTACGCCAACGCCTGGTCTCCACCTGCAATGGCGGCCATGGCCAGCACCAGCACGATGGCCCAGAAGCCGAAGACCACCTCCACCTCCCCCAACAGGTGAAAAACGCCCGCGTGGCCGGGGAAGCGGTGTGACAGTCGCTCGAACTGCTTGGCAGCGAAGGTATGGATGAGCGCGACGGCAAAGAGGCCGGCGGCAATCAGCTCGATCGTGTGTTGAGGCATCGGTTCTCAGGCGTGGCAAAACCGCGCGGCGGCCCGACCAGCGCTGAACCTGTCCGACAACGCGATGCGGACACCCTTCGACAGTTTAGCGACGTTGGTAGACGACCGACTCGCCGTGGCGGAGATTCCAAGCGACGCGCAATCTCACAGCCCCTGCGGCACGATGGCGGTGCCGCTTCCCGCAAGGCTCTTCATGCCTCGACGAAATGCACCGCCTGTGTGAGCGGCGCGCGCGAGGTCCGGTAGCTGTTGGCGGGGTGCCCGGTGTCCTCGTAGCCGAAGGACACGCCGCAGACCATCAGGCGCTCCTGCGGGATCTCGAGCTCGCGCTTCACCAGCGCGCTGTAGTTGGCCAGCGCCGCCTGCGCGATCGCGGCCAGGCCGTGTGCTTGCATCGCGAGCAGCAGCACCTGCACGTAGCCGCCGACGTCGACTGCACCGTAGGGGCCCAGGCCCGGATCGCTGGTGAGGATGGCGACGTGCGGCGCGCCGAACAGGCGGAAGTTCTCCAGCGTCTGGCGCGCATAGCCTTCCTTGTCGCCACGCGGCACGCCCACGGCGCTGTAGAGCTGGAACCCGCACTCGCGCCGGCGCTCCAGGTACACGCCCCGGTATTCCTCGGGAAACGGAAAGTCGCTGCCCCGGGGCGCGCCGGACTGCTGCGCCTCGACCAGCTTGGCGCGCAGGCGCTCGGTGGCACTGCCGGAAGTGATGCTGATCTGCCAAGCCTGCGAGTTGCACCACGACGCTGCACGCTGCGCCGTGCGCAGCACGGACTCGACGGTGGCGCGTTCGACCGCCCTTGGCAGGAAGGCGCGGCAGCTATGCCGCTGATCGAGCAGCGCGTCGAGGACCTGGGCGGGCACCGGGGCAGCCGCGGATGTGCTTAAAGTTTTCATATTTGAATGGTCCGACCAATATAATGTCAAGTCCAAGTGGAGTCAAACGGCCTGCGCGCCGGGGAGCTCTTTGGAATCCGCACCTTTTCCCGTTCGATGAAGGAGACAAAAGTATGTCCGAATGCCGAATCCAGCGCCGCGCGCTGCTTGTCGCCGGCGCCGCGTTCGCTGCCGCCCACCCCTTGCACGCGGAGGAGCCGTTCCCGTCGCGCCCGATCAGGATCCTGGTGGGGGCGGGCGCCGGCGGCACCACGGACCTCACGGCCCGCCTGGTCGGCGACAAGCTGGGCAAGCTGCTCGGGCAGCCGGTGGTCATCGAGAACAAGCCGGGCGCCTCCGGCACGCTCTCGGTGGCGCAGACGGTCCGGGCACCGGCCGACGGCTACACGCTGGTGTGGGTAGGCAACAGCGTGATGGCGATCTCGCCCTATCTCTACAAGAACCCCGGCTACGACGTGAAGACGCTGATTCCGGTGAGCCAGGCCACCACCTCGGGCTTCATCCTGGTTGCCTCGCCCACACTCGGCGTGAGCAACGTCATGGAGCTGGTGGCCTACGGCAAGGCCCATCCCGGCAAGCTCAGCTTCGGCTCGAACGGCGTCAACGGCAGCCTGCACCTGCTGGGCGAGCTGCTCAAGACCGAAGGCGGCTTCGAGGCGCTGCACGTGCCCTACAAGGGCGGTGCGGAGTCGGCGAGCGCCATCATGGGCGGCAGCATCCACTTCCTGTTCGATGCGCTGTCGTCCAACATTCCGCTGGTGCGCTCGGGCAAGCTCAAGGCCCTGGCGGTGACCGGACCCACGCGCGAGAAGGAGCTGCCGGACGTGCCGACCATGGCGGAGCAAGGCTTCCCGGGCATGACGACCGAGGTGTTCTTCGGACTGGTGGCAGCGCCCGGCACGCCGGATGCGATCGTGTCCAGGCTCAACGCGTCGATGAAGACGGCGCTGTCGGACCCCGCGTTGATCGAGGCCCTTCAACGCTCGGGCAACGAACCGAAGTACAGCACGCCGCAGCAGTTCCGCGCGCTGGTCGACAAGGAAGGGACACGCTTCGAGGCGTTGCTGAAGGCGAAGGGCATCCAGCCCGAGTGAACTGCAGCCGGCCGGCCCTCAGTCCACCGATGCGCCGGAAAGCTTCACCACGCGCGACCAGCGCTCGATGTCGCGCCTGAGCTGCGCGGCCAGCGCGTCGGGCGTGCCGGCCACCAGCTCTCCGCCGGCCTCGCGAATCTTCTTCTCCACGGCGGGGCTCTTCAGGACCTTGGTGATGGCGCCATGAAGATAGGCCACACGCTCCGGAGGCGTGCCGGCAGGGACGAAGAATCCGTACCAGTCCTCGTAGGTCATGTTCTTCATGCCCAGCTCCTCGAGCGTGGGCACCTCCTTGAAAACCCCGACGCGACGCGGGCTCGTCACCGCCAGCGCACGCACCAAGCCCTGCTGGATGTGCCCCGCGACGGACGAGGTGGAGGTGATCATGATCTTCACCTGGCCCCCCATCAGGTCGGCCAGCGCCGGGCCCGCGCCGCGGTACGGCACATGCGTGAGGGCGATGCCCGCGTCCTTTTCGAGCACCACACCGAGCAGATGCGACAGGGTGCCGTTGCCGGGCGTGGCGTAAGTGATGCCGTCCGGGCTGGCCTTGGCTTGCCTGCGCAGGTCGTCGATGGTCTTGATCGGCGAGTTCGCAGCCACGACGATCGCCAGCGGCGCCGCGTTGATCTGCGTGATCGGAACGAAGTTCTTGAGGGGATCGAAACCCGGCGCCCGATACAAGCTCGGGTTCACCGCCATGGTCGAGACCTGGGACACGAGCACGGTGTAGCCGTCCGCCTTGCTGTCGGCCACGTATTTCGCGCCGATGTTGCCGCCGGCCCCTCCCTTGTTCTCCGCGACGGCAGGCTGCCCCGTGATCGCCGCGAGCTCATTGGTGACGAGCCGCATGTGATAGTCGTTGCCACCGCCGGGAGGAAAAGGCGACACCAGGCGGATCGGCTGGCTCGGAAAGTCGCCGCTCTTCGGCATCAGCTGCGCCTGCGCCTGCGCTGCCCACGCGCAGGCCAGCCCCGCAATCAGGCATGCCACGCGGCGGATGGGCGTTTGAAAAACAGGCGCGTGGCGCATCGAAGACTCCTTGAAGGTTCAGCCAAAGGAGGTCCATGATGTCAGCCAGTCCCCGAGGGATCGAGCCACTTTCGAAGCAAATTCGATAAGCATCCCTGATGGATCAACAAACCGGCGAGACGGGACGCGCGGCGTCAGGGGTTCCCGGCCCATTGCAGCCGGGTCCTGATCTGGTCGAAGACCTGGCGCGTCAGCGGATTGATCACGCGGTTGCGCACATAGAGCCGGTACACCAGGTCGGGCAATGCCGGCAGGCCTTCCATGGGACCCAGGATGCGCAGTCCGCTGTCGAGCTGTTCCACGCCGCGCGCAGTGACGCCGAGACCGGCGCGCAACGCTGCCCGGATGCCGATCAGGCTGCTGGACGTGTAGCGCGTCAGCCAGGCGACGCTGGCGGCATCCAGCGCCTCCTGCGCGAGGCGCCGGAAGATGCTGGGACCGTCGGCCATGATCAGCGGAATCGGCCGCGCGGGATCATGGACATAGCCCTCTCCGCACAGCCACACGGTGGGCGACGTGCGAAGCACGACGCCCTCCAGGTCGGCATCGAGCCGGTTGGAGATCGCCATGTCGATCTCTCCGCGCGAGAGCGACTCCATGAGGAAGGGGCTGCGGCCCACATGGATGTCCAGTTGCAGCTTCGGAGAACTGCGCACCACCTCTGCCAGGAGGGGCGGCAGCATGGTGTCGGCCACGTCGTGCGGCGCGCCGATGCGCAGCGTCCCCTCCAGCCTGCCTTGCTGCAGGTGGCGAAGGGCTTCGTCGTTCATGGCCAGCATCTGGCGCGCATAGACCAGCAGCCGCTCGCCGTGTTCCGTCAAGCGCTTCTGCCGCCCGCGCTTCTCGAACAGGGGATGGCCGATCTGCTCCTCCAGGCGCTGCATCTGCTGCGTCACCGCAGACTGCGTTCGCCCCAGCTGCACAGCCGCCGCACCGAAGCTTTCGTGGCCCACGATTGCCACGAGGGATCGCAGCAGCTCGAGGTCGAGGGTGTTCATTCATTAATGATACTGATGCTTTTTCTGCCAGCGCTGCGTTGATCGACATCGTGGCGAGGGCTAGAGTGGCTTCGAACCAAAGGAAATTTGCCCATGAATGCCGTGACCGAACAACGCAGTCGAGCCGTCGCATCGGCCATCGCCGAAATGAAGAATGCGATCGGCGGCGCAGAGCCGACGCGCCCTGCCCTGGCCGCCGTGCTGGCCTCCCTTCAGGGCATCGCGGCCCGGCCGGAGCTCTGGCAGGCCGCCGATTTCCCGGCTCCCGAACCCGGCGAACACCAGGCCCGATACCTGATCGCGGAAGACGAAGACCAGAGTTACGCGCTCTACCTGAACGTGATGCGCCCGGGCAAGCGGATCGTGCCGCACAACCATACGACGTGGGCGTGCATCGCGGCGGTGGAAGGCGTCGAGGTCAACCGCGTCTACGAACGCACCGATGACGCTTCGGTGCCAGGCCGGGGCACGCTGCGCGAGACGGCCCGGATCGTGGTGGAGCCGGGCCATGGCATTGCCCTGATGCCCGAGGACATCCACTCGGTGCAGATCGAGGGCGAGCAGGTCATCCGCCACCTCCACATGTACGGGCGTGCGCTGGAGACGCTGACGCAGCGCACCGCCTACGACCTGGAGGCGGGTACCTGCCAGACCATGGGCATTGGCGTTCAGACCCGCCGCTGAACCTCGACTCGCCGCCCTCACCTGCAGCGCCGCAGCACTCTGCGCGGCCGCGTCCTCCTCTTCGCGCTTCCCCATGACGATCGAACGCATCGCCCCCTCCCTCCTCAAGTCCTGGCTTCACGACGGCGAGGAAATCGCACTGCTCGACGTGCGCGAGCACGGCCAGTTCGGCGAGGCCCACCTGTTTCATGCCACGCCCCTGCCATACAGCCGGCTGGAACTGGAAGTGCGGCGCCTGGTGCCGCGGCTCGATGTCCGCACCGTGGTGTATGACGATGGCGCGGAAGACGGCGCCGGTGTCGCAGTGCGCGCGGCGGCACGGCTGTCGGCGCTCGGCTATGGCTGCGTTCACGTGCTGGAGGGAGGAACGCAGGCCTGGCAGGCCGCGGGGTACGTGCTGTTCGCCGGCGTGAACCTGCCTTCCAAGACCTTCGGGGAACTGGCCGAGAAGACCTATCACACGCCACGGGTCACCGCGCCGCAACTGGCGGCCATGATCGCGGGCCCCACACCGCCCGTGGTGCTGGACGGCCGCCCCCCGTCTGAATTCAGGAAGATGAACATTCCGACCGCCACCTGCTGCCCGAACGGCGAACTGGCCTTCCGCGTGCGGTCCATCGTGCCCGACGACACCACCCCCATCGTGATCAATTGCGCCGGCCGCACCCGCTCGATCATCGGCGCGCAGACGCTCATCAACCTGGGCATTCCCAATCCCGTCTATGCGCTGGAAAACGGGACGCAGGGCTGGTACCTCGCGGACCAGGCGCTGGAGCACGGCGGCACGCGGCGCTACCCCGACAGCTCCGGGAGCCCGGTGCTGCGGGAGGCCGCGCAGCAACTCGCCGCGCGCTTCGGCGTCCCGACCCTCAGCGCCGCGACCGTGCAGGCATGGGCCGCGGACGACAGCCGCACGCTCTTTCTGTGCGACGTGCGCACGCCAGAGGAATTCGCCCGGGGCAGCCTGCCCGGCGCGCAGCACACACCCGGCGGACAGCTGCTGCAGGCGTTCGACCAGTATGTGGGTGTGCGCGGCGCCAGGCTCGTGCTGTTCGACGACGACGGCGTACGCGCGCCGACGGTTGCGAGCTGGCTGCGCCAGATGGGACACGACGCCAGCGTGCTCGAAGGCGGGCTGGCCAGCGGACTGGGCCTGGAAGCACCTGCCGCCCCGGTCCCACCGCCGCTGGGCAGGATCTCCGCCCAGCAACTTGCCGCCTGGCTGCCGCGCGGCAACGTTGCCCTCGTGGACCTTCGCCCCGGCATGGCCTATCGCGCAGGCCATATCGACGGCGCACGATGGTCCATCCGGCCGCGCCTGGTGGCCGACCTCGCCAACGAAACGCGGCAGATCGTGCTGGTCGCCGACGAACCCGCGCTGGCGGCATGGGCCGTGACCGAGTGGCAGGCCGCGCAACCGCCCCTGCTTCTGGAAGGCGGCATGGCGGCCTGGCAAGCCGCGGGAGGTGCCGTGGTGGCGACGCCCGCCGAGCCCGCCGATGCGGACTGCATCGACCACCTCTTCTTCGTCCATGACCGCCATGACGGCAACAAGGAAGCCGCGCGGCGCTACCTGTCCTGGGAAACCGGCCTCGTCGGCCAGCTCGACGCGCAGGAGCTGGCGTCGTTCCGCCTGCCGGCGCAAGCTGCCGCGCCGCACACGGGCAACTGATCGGAGGAACGGCACCATGTCCAAGTCAGGCGCTACCGCCACCCCCTCGCCCCTGGGCTTCCAGACACGGCTGCTGCACAGCGGCAAGGCTCCCTCCTTCGTCGGCGGCGCCGCGGTCAACCCGCCGATCGTGCGGGCCAGCACGGTGCTGTTCGCCGACACGGCGCAGCAGCGCGAGATGCGGCAACGCCGTTCTCACGAACGTGTCTTCAGCTACGGCGCGCGCGGCACCCCGACCGCCTTTGCCCTGGAGGACGCGGTCAGCGAACTGGAGGGCGCCTATCGCACGCGGCTGTTCCCCACCGGCCTGGCGGCGATCGGCATGGCGCTGCTCGCCTACCTCAAGCCCGGCGACCACGTGCTGATCTCGGACGGGGTCTACCAGCCGGTGCGCCACCTGGCGCGCAGCTTCCTGGAGCCCTACGGCATCGCATACAGCTTCTTCGCTGCCGACGGCCGCGACGCCGCCGCCCTCCTTCGCCCAGACACGCGCATGGTGTACGTGGAATGCCCTGCCTCACTCGTCTACGAGATGTGCGACCTGCCCGCGCTCGCCCGCATGGCCCATGACCACGGCGCGCTGCTCGCCGCCGACAACACGTGGGGATCGGGCTTCCAGTACCAGCCGCTGGCGCTGGGCGCGGACATCTCGATCATGGCCGCCACCAAATACCTTTCCGGCCATTCCGACGTCATGATGGGCACGGTGTCGACCACGCGGGATACCTGGCAGCCGCTGGCCGACCGCAGCGATGCCTTCGGCATGGCGGTGAGTCCCGACGATGCCTGGCTGGTGCTGCGCGGCATGCGCTCGCTGTCGGCGCGGCTCCAGATGCACGAGCGCCACGCGCTTCAGGTGGCGCATTGGCTCCAGCGCCAGCCGCAGGTCTGCCGCGTGTTCTGTCCTGCATTGCCGGGCGACCCCGGCCACGCGCTGTGGCAGCGCGATTGCCGCGGCACGAACGGCCTGCTCTCCTTCGAGTGGCAGCCCGGAACGAATCCGGAGCAGGTCGATCGCTTCGTCGACGCCCTGTCCCTTTTCGGGCTGGGCGCTTCCTGGGGCGGCTTCGAGAGTCTGGTCACGCCCACCGCCATGACCGAGACCCGGACCGTCGACGACTGGAGCCAGCGGGGCCCGGTCGTGCGCCTGCACATTGGCCTGGAAGATCCTGCGGATCTCCTCGCAGATCTCCAGCGCGGGTTCGAAGCTTCGGCGCCTCGCTGAACGCCGCGGCCTGGCACCCACTTCCAAAGAAAGGCACCCCATGGGATCGATAGGTGAATGGCTGGCCGGAGACGGTGCGGCGCGCACGTCGGGCAATCTCCCCGTCGGCTCGATGGCATCGGGAGCGCCGGTTGCGTTGCCGTGGCTGGGCGTGCGCGGCGCGAAGCCGGGCCGCACGCTCTGGCTGCATGGCCAGGTCCATGGCGACGAGATCAACGGCATCGTGGCGGCGCTGCGGTTCGTGCGCGGCCTGGACCCGTCGACGATGAGCGGCCACGTCATCGTCACGCCCACCGGCAACCCCCAGGCCCTCGATGCCCGCCGCAAGCGCAATCCCTATGACGAGCTCGACCTCGACCAGAGCTACCCCGGCAGCCCGAGCGGCCTGATCACCGAGCGCGTGGCGCATGCGCTGATCGACGAGGTACGCGGCGTGGCCGATGTACTGATCAACCTCCACACCATGAACCCGCTGTTCGACGCGCCGCCCTACACGGTGTACAAGCACCACCCCGGCAGCGGCATCACCGAGGAGCAGCTGCTGGCCGCCATGGCCTGCTTCCACCCGACGCTGGCGTGCCGGCAGGACGTGGGCGGCAAGGGCGAGCTGCCCGGCAACATCGCGGGCGCGCTCGACTACCAGTGCCTCGCGGCGGGCACGCTGGCCTTCATGCTCGAACTGGGCAGCGGCAGCCGGCTGCAGCCGGCCAACGTGGCGCTTGCCGAGGCCGGCTTCCTCGCACTCGCGCAGCAGCTCGGCATCCTCCATGGCAACCAGGCCGCAGGCCCCGCGCGCATGCGAACCGTCAGCCGCCGCGGCTGGGTCACGGCTCAACAGGGCGGCCTGTTCGTGCCGCGCTGCAGCGCCGGCGACCTCGTGGAGAAGGGCGAATCCATTGGCGAACTGCTGGGCATGGACGGCAGCGCTGTGCCTGTGCCGCCCTTCGAGCACGACGGCATCCTGATCGGCCTGCGCACCGACCCCGTGGTCCACACCGGCGAGCGCCTGGCCTTCGTCGCCTGGGAATGGGCTGACCGCGCACCGCCCTCCGCCCACTGAGCGCCCCGTTTCCTTTCGAAATCCACGGCCGCCTGCTGCGGCCATCCCCAGGAGTCGCCATGAATACTGCATCGATCGCCCGTTTGCCGACCGTTTCCGGCTTCGGCCGCCGCCCACTGCTCGCCGCCGCAGCGGCCTGCATTGCCACCTCCCTGGGCCTGCTGCCTGCGGGCGCAGCACACGCGCAGGACTGGCCGGAGGCGGACAAGCCGATCCGCATCGTCGTCGGCTTCCCGGCGGGCGGCGGTGCGGATGCGCTGGCCCGCGCCGTCACCGCGCCGCTGGGCAAGGCGCTGGGCAGCACCGTGCTGGTCGAGAACCGTCCGGGCGCCGGCGGCCTGCTGGCCACCGAGTACGTGGCCAAGCAGCCGGCGGATGGCTACACGCTGTACGTGGCCACGCCCGGCTCCTTCACCATCTGGCCCTCGTTGCGCAAGCTGAACTACGAGCCGTCCAAGGATTTCGCCCCCGTCAGCCTGATGGTGACCATGCCCAACCTGCTGGTGACCGGGGCCGGCACGCCTTACACGAGCGTGGCCACCCTGCTGACCGCGGCCAAGGCGCCCAATGCGCGGATCGACTACGCCTCGGGCGGCGTGGGCACCATTGGCCAGATCGCGGCCGAGCAGCTCAACGTGCTTGCCGGCGTGCACCTCATGCACGTGCCGTACAAGGGCACGGCACCGCTGCTGACCGACGTGATCGGCGGCGTGGTGCCCGTCACCTTCTCGGACCCATCGGCCAAGGCGCTGATCGACAGCGGCAAGCTGCGCCTGCTCGCGCAGACCGGCGCCAAGCGCTCGCCCTTGTTCCCCGGGACGCCCACCATGGCCGAAGCGGGCGTCCCGGGCTACGACCTGTCCAACTGGTACGGCATGGTCGTGCCGGCCTCCACGCCCCCGGCCATCGTGAACAAGCTCAATGCCGCGCTGGTCAAGGTCATGGCGCTGCCCGAGGTCCGCACCCAGCTCGCAGGCGCGGGGATGGAGGCGGTTTCGAGCACGCCGGCTGCCTTCGGCACGCACATCGCCAAGGAACGGGCCCGGTGGGCCGCGTTGATCGCGAAGGCGAACATCCGGGCGGAGTGATGCCCCAGCATCGCGCAGATCCCTCCTACAAGCCGCACAGCGCGCACTGGGGCGCGTTTTCGGCGGCATGGGACGGCCAGACCTTGTCCGTGAAGCCGCGCGCGGGCGATCCGGACCCGAACCCGCTGATCGAGAACTTTCCCGAGGCACTGCGCCACAAGGCGCGGGTGACCACGCCGATGGTGCGCAAAGGCTGGCTCGAGCGCGGCCCGGGCGCCGATGCGATGCGCGGGCGCGACACCTTCGTTGCCATGGGCTGGCCCGAGGTGCTGGACCTGCTGTCCAAGGAGCTCCAGCGCGTGAAGGACGACCACGGGGCCCAGGCCATCTTCGGCGGAAGCTACGGGTGGTCGAGCGCAGGGCGCTTTCACCACGCGCAAAGCCAGGTCCACCGCTTCCTCAACACCACGCTCGGCGGCTATGTGCGCTCGGTGAACAACTACAGCGCGGGCGCAGCCCTGCCGCTCCTGCCGCATGTGCTCGGCAGCCTGGACGAAGTCGCCCGCCGCAACGTCACCTGGGAGCAGATCGTCGAGCACTCGGAGTTCGTGCTCTGCTTCGGCGGCATGGCCTTGAAGAACTCCCGCGTGGCTTCCGGCGGCGTGAGCCGGCACATCGAGCGCCACTCCATGCAGGCCGCGGCGAAGCGGGGCTGCCGCTTCATCTGCATCAGCCCCTTGAAGAGCGATCTGCCCGACGAGGCGGCCTCCGAGTGGCTGCCGGTGACGCCGGGCACGGACACCGCCTTGATGCTGGCGCTGGTCCATGCACTGGTGACGCGCGGACTGCACGACAGCGACTTCATCCGCCGCTATTGCGACGGCTGGAGCGCCTTCGAGGACTACCTCCTGGGCCGAAGCGATGGCACGCCCAAGACTGCGGCCTGGGCGGCGCCGCTGTGCGGCGTGGCCGAGCAACGCATCACCGAGCTCGCGCTGGCGCTCGCCGGCAAGCGCGTGCTGGTCGTCGTCTCGCATTCGTTGCAGCGATCCGAACACGGCGAGCAGCCGGTCTGGATGGGGGCGGTGCTGGCCGCCGCCCTCGGCCAGCTGGGCCTCCCCGGAGGCGGCTACAACTATGCGCTGGGCACGCTCGCCCACTATGGCAGGCGCAACAATGCCGTGCCCGTGGCCGCGCTGCCGCAGGGCACGAACGGCGTCGAAGACTTCATCCCGGTCGCGCGCATTTCCGACATGCTGCTCAACCCGGGCCAGCCCTTCGACTACAACGGCGTGCGGCGCCGCTACCCGCACATCCGCCTTGCCTACTGGGCCGGGGGCAACCCGTTCCACCACCATCAGGACCTTCACCGCCTGGCCGAGGCGCTGCGCACGCTGGAGACCTTCGTGGTGCATGAGATCGCCTGGACCGGCACCGCACGCCATGCCGACATCGTGCTGCCCTGCACGATGACGCTGGAGCGCGAAGACATCGGCGCGACATCGACCGACCCGCTGATGGTCGCGATGCACCGCATTGCCGAGCCGCACGGGCAAGCCCGTGACGACTACGACATCTTCTGCGACCTGGCCGAGCGCCTGGGGCGGCTCGACGAGTTCAGCGAAGGCCGCACCTCGCGCGAGTGGCTCGCCCATCTCTACGAGCGCACCCGCAAGGCATTGCACGACCAGGGCCTGGAAGCGCCCGGGTTCGAGGCTTTCTGGCAGCGCGGCGAGCTCACGCTGCCGCAGCAGGACGATGACGGTGGCCTGCTGCGCGCTTTCCGCGAAGACCCGGTGGCGCATCCGCTGCCCACGCCGAGCGGCAAGGTGCAGATCAGCTCGCCCACCATCGCCAACTTCGGCTATGCGGACTGCCCGGGGCATCCGGCATGGCTGCCCTTCAGGTACGCGCCCACTGCCGAATACCCGCTGTGGCTGGTCGCCAACCAGCCGCACGCGAAGCTGCACAGCCAGATGGACTTCGGAGGCCACAGCCAGGCAAGCAAGCGCAGCGGGCGGGAGGTCTGCACCCTGCATCCGGCCGCGGCCGGCGCGCGCGGCATCCGCGAAGGGGACATCGTGCGGCTCCACAACGAAATCGGTGCATGCCTGGCGAGCGCGCATCTGAGCGCGGACCTGCGCGAGGACGTGGTGCAGCTGGCGACCGGCGCCTGGTATGACCCGGCGACGGACGAACAGGGCCGCGCCATGTGCGCACACGGCAACCCGAACGTGCTCACGCGGGACATCGGCACGTCCTCGCTCGCCCAGGGGTGTGCGGGGCAGCTCTCGACCGTGCAGATCGAGCGCCACGAGGGCCTCTTGCCGCCTATCCGGGCGTTCGACCCACCGTCGGCATAGTCGGCTTCCGCCCGCCTCCAGCTGCCAGCAGAGCGGCAGCGGTTGACGGCGGACATGCCGCTGTCTCTTCGATCCGCTCAGGCGCCGCGGGCGTCAGTCAATGCGCGCCGGTGGCACCCGCTGGAACGATGGCGTCCATCTGCCGCGATTCGCGCGTGCGGACACTGCCCGGCACCTTCCGCACGTGGGTGCCGGTGCCGTCTACGCAGTAGCTGCCGTCGGGCAGTTCATCGAGGATGCCGCCCGTCACGGTCAACAGCATGTCGAACAGCTCGGTCCAGCTGCCGTCGCGCTCTTCTTCCCAGACATACCGGGTCACGCGATAGATGCGGCCACGCGCGTCCTCGACATCGAATTGCCGCTCGGCCACGGTGCGGGTTGCAGGGGTCGTGCTCATGATTTTCATCATACTCCAGCTCTGGTCTTTTGGTAAGACCTATAGACATTTGAGCCAAATCCAATGATCATTGGAGACCAAGGAGACCCTAGACATGCACCGCCGTACCCTCATCGCAGGCGCCCTGCTGGCCCTGGCCGCCGGCCCGGTCCTGGCCCAGAGCGACTGGCCCCAGCGCCCCGTCAAGTTCATCGTGCCCGCTGCCGCGGGCGGCACCAACGACGTGCTCGGCCGCTATCTCCAGGAGCCGCTGCAAAAGATCCTGGGCCAGCCGGTGGTGATGGAATACAAGCCCGGCGCCGGCGGCGCCATCGCTTCGCAATACGTCGCGCAGCAACCGGCCGACGGCTACACCTTCCTGCTGCACGGCAGCGGCTTCGTCACGGTGCCGCTGGTGCAGAGAAAGCCGAGCTACGACGCGCTCAAGGACTTCGTCCCGGTGACGCTGCTGGGCACCTCGCCGATGGTGCTGATGACCCATCCGTCCATGCCGGCCACCCTCGGCGAATTCGTGCAGCAGGCGCGGGCCAAACCCGGCTCTCTCGAGTGGGGTGCCTCTGCGCTGGGCGGTGTCGGCCAGCTGGCGATGGAGGCCTTTCACGAGGCCGCGGGCATCCACAAGATGGTGATGGTGCCCTACCCCGGCGCGGGCCCCTCGGCGCAGGCGCTGCTCGCGGGGCAGACCAAGTACATGCTGTCGACCCCGTCGTCGGTCACCTCCGGCTTCGTGAAGGACGGCAAGATGCGCATCCTCGGCGTGTCCACCGCCAGGCGCAGTCCGCTGCTGCCTGATGTGCCGAGCATCGCGGAAGTGGTGCCCGGCTACGACACGCAGACCTGGTTCGGGCTGCTGGCACGCACTGGCACGCCGCCGCAGATGATCGCGAAGCTCGCCGACGCGATCGCCAAGGTGATGGCGCAGCCGGACATCCAGGAGAAGTTCCGCGCCGTCTACGTGGTGCCGAAGACCGGCACGAAGGAGCTGGGCGACATCGTCCGGACCGATCACGAGCTGTGGGGCCAGGTGGTCAAGGCCAACAACATCACGATGGATTGACGGCCATGAAAGCCATCGTCTGCCGCAGCTTCGGGTCGGTCGATCAGCTGGACTACGCCGAACTCCCGGAGCGCCCACTGCTGCCGAACGAGGTGCGCGTTCGCGTCCGGGCCGCTGGCGTCAACTTTCCCGACTCGCTGAAAATCGAGGGGCTCCACCAGATCAAGCCGCCGCTGCCCTGGGTGCCCGGCAGCGAAACCGGCGGTGTGGTGGAAGCGGTCGGCGCGCGGGTGAGTTCCTTCAAGCCCGGCGATCGCGTGATGGGCGTGTCCGATGCGCGCGGTGGCGGCTTCGCCGAGCAGATCGTGCTGGATGCCGAGCGCGTGTTCGCCCTGCCTTCGCGCATGAGCTTCGAGGAAGCCGCGGCCACGCCGGTGGTCTACGGCACCACCCTCTATGCCTTGAAACAGCGCGGCCGCCTCGCCGCGGGCGAATGGCTGCTGGTGCTGGGCGCGGCGGGCGGCGTCGGCCTTGCGACGGTCCAGCTCGGCCAGGCCATGGGCGCGCGCGTGATCGCGGCAGCCAGCACGCCGGAGAAGCGCGCGCTGTGCCTGGAGCACGGCGCCGAGCACGCCATCGACTACACGCAGCCGGGCTGGCGCGAAGAGGTCAAGGCACTCACCGGCGGGCGCGGCGTGGACGTGGCCTACGATCCTGTGGGCGGCGACGCGTTCGACGAAGCCGTGCGCTGCATGGCCTTCGACGGCCGCTACCTGGTGATCGGCTTCACCTCGGGGCGCATTCCGCAGATCCAGGTCAACTATCCGCTGGTGAAGGGCTTCGATATCCTGGGCGTGCGCTACGACGTGTGGCGCGACAACTGCTGGCCCGAAGCGCGCGCCAACCTGCTGCAGGTGCTGGCCTTCTACGAGCAGCAACGCATCCGGCCGCTCGTCTCGGGTCGCTATCCGCTGCCGCGCGCGGTGGAGGCATTGCGCAGCATCACCTCCCGCACGACCACGGGCAAGGTGGTGCTGGTCGCGGGGTGATGCCGCGGCTCGCATCCAAGCGCATGGGGATGGATGCCCTTCGAGGGGGCTAGTCTTGCGCGCTGCAAAGGCGCCCACGGGTGTGCGGGGCGGCGTGCCACCGTGGCGGTCGGCGCTTTGCGCCGAGTTCCCTGCGATGCTCGCGCAACGGCCTGCCGCGGAACTCGCGACGTTCACTTCGTTCACTCTGCTCAGACAGCCGCGGCAAGTCAGATCACGAAGCACACCTGTCCTTCGGCAGGCGTGCCGGCCGGCTGCACTGCGCTTCTCGGCGCCACAGAGGCACGCCGCCCCGCACACCCGCAGGCACCTTTGCGAGGACGCGATGTGCCGGTATCGGAACCCCTACCCCGGCGTCAGGGCGCCTTCCGCAGCGCGCACGCCTGCGCTCAGGCCCTCTGAACGCAAGTCCGTATCAACCGGCGCGCGGCGAGCCCGTGCGCTTCTGCTTCTTGTCGCGCTCGCTGATCAGGTACTCCGTCACCTTGCGCAGGTGCTGCGCCATCGCGTCGGAAGCCGCGTGGGCATCGCGCTGCCGCATCAGGTCCAGCACCCGCTGGCGCACGACCATGATGTCCTTGTTCGGCCGCGGGTCCACGGTGACGAGCATGGCGCGGTAGACCTCCGACAGCGCGTCCACCATCATCAGCACCAGCGGGTTGTGCGTGGCCAGCGCGATCAGGCGGTAGAACTCGATCACCGACTGCGTGTTGCGCGAAGCGCGGCCCAGGCGGAACAGGTCGGTGTGCAGGTCGATGTCGCGCTGGATCGCATCGAACTCCTCATCGGTCGCGCGTGGACACGCAAGACGGATCGCCACGCAGATGATCTCGGTGCGCGCCTCCATCACGTTCTCCAGCGAAGCCTGCGCGAGCGACACCATGTCCTGCATCGTCTGCACCATCCCGCCGCTGCCGCCGCTGCGAATGTAGAAGCCGCCGTTGATGCCCTTGCGCGCCTCCACCACGCCCGAGACCTCGAGGCTGCGCAGCGCATCGCGCGCGGCCGCCCGGCCAATGCCGAAGCGCTCGGCGAGCTCGCGCTCGCCAGGAAGGCGGTCACCCGGCTTCAGCTCGCCGCTCATCAGCTGGTCGCGGATGCGATCGCACACGGCCTCGAAGCCGCGGCGCGTGCGCACAGGTTGATAGAGCGATTCGTTCGACATGGCGCCAGATCCTTTTTGGGGGTTCCACAGTATTGCATATTCATTGGTTGAACCATAAGATATTCCACCATGGACCTGGAACTCAGCCCCGAGCAGCGCGCCTTCAGAGACGAGGTGCGCACTTTCATCCGGTCGCGCCTGCCCGCGGAGATCCGCGAACGGCTGCGCGCCGGCCATCCGCCACGCAAGCAGGACACCGTGACCTGGCAGCGCATCCTCAACGAGCGCGGATGGGCCGCGCCGCACTGGCCCCGGCGTTATGGCGGCGCCGACCTCGGCCAGATGGAGCGGCTGATCCTGCTGGACGAGATCTATCGCGCACCCGCGCCGCTGCCGCAGGTGTTCAACGTCGGCATGCTCGGGCCGGTGCTGATGAAGTTCGGCACACCCGCGCAGTGCGACCATTTCCTGCCGCGCCTGGCCAACCTCGATGTGTGGTTCTGCCAGGGCTTCTCGGAACCCGGGTCCGGCTCGGACCTCGCTTCTCTGCGCACCAGCGCACGGCGCGACGGTGACTACTACGTCGTCAATGGCCAGAAGATCTGGACCACCACGGCCCACCTCGCCGACTGGGTGTTCGCGCTTGTGCGCACCGACAGCGAGGCGCGCAAGCAGGAGGGAATTTCGTTCCTGCTGATCGACCTGCGCACGCCCGGCATCACCATCCGTCCGATCCGCTCCATCGACGGCGAGCACCATCTCAACGAAGTGTTCTTCGACGAGGTGCGCGTGCCCGCGGCCAATCTGGTCGGGCAGGAAAACAAGGGTTGGGACTGTGCGAAGTACCTGCTGGTCAACGAACGGACCGGCATCGCCAACGTGGGCCTGTGCCGCGAGCGGCTCGATTACGCGCGCGAGCTCGCCGCGCGCCAGATCCAGGCCGGCACACGCTTGCTCGACGAGGCGAAGCTGCGCGGCGAGATGGCCCGGCTCGACGCCGAGATCCGCGCGCTGGAGATCACCAACTGGCGCTTCCTGCTCACGGAGAGCGAGCGGCAGCGCCTGCCTGCCTTTGCATCGGTGCTCAAGCTCAAGGGCACCGAGCTGCAGCAGGAGATCAACGCGCTGCTGGCGCGCATCGCCGGGCCTGGCGGCCTGGAGCGCCGTCCCGCGGACGACGTGACGCACGGCCCGCTCGCGCCGCGCTACTTCTACTCGCGCGCCGCCTCCATCTACGGCGGCACGACCGAGGTGCAGAAGGACATCCTGGCGAAGGCCATCGTCGGCTGAACAGGAGCACGCACATGAATTTCGAACTGAACGAGGACCAGGCCGCGCTCGCGGAAAGCCTGCAGCGCGCGCTGGCCGACCGCAGCGGCTTCGAGCAGCGCCGCGCGCTGGTAGCCTCCGGCGCGGCGCACGACGCCAAGGCCTGGGCTGCGCTTGCCGAGCTCGGCCTGACCGCGCTGCCCCTGCCCGAGGCGCACGGCGGCTTCGGCGGCGGCGCGCGCGACCTGCTGCCGGTGATGCAGGCCTTGGGCCGATCCCTGTCGTTGGAACCCTTTCTGGCGAATACGGTGCTTGGAGGCACCGCCCTGCGCCTGGGCGCGGACGAGGCCACGCAGGCGCGGCTGCTGCCCCGCATGGCGAGCGGCGAACTCGTGCTGGCCTGGGCCCACGACGAGCCCGCCGGCCGGCACGCGCCGTTGTGGGTGGAGACGCGCGCCGAGCGCAGGAACGGCCGCTGGGTGCTCGACGGCATCAAGTCGAACGTGCTGGCCGCAGGCCTCGCGCAGCACCTCGTCGTGAGCGCGCGCGTCAGCGGTGCGCCGGCCGATGCAGACGGCTGTGCGCTGTTCCTGGTGGACCCGAATGGGGCAGGCGTCGCGCTGCGCGAGTTCCGGCTGGTCGACGACACCGCCGCGGGCGAGCTCGCGCTGCGCGAAGCCGAGGCCGAGCCGCTGGCCGATCCGCTCGACGCAGCGCATGCGCGCCGCGCCATCGAAGGCACCGTGACGGCCGGCATCGCCGCCGCGTGCGCCGACATGACGGGGGCTGCCCAGTCGGCCTACGAACTCGCGATGGACTACCTGCGCACGCGCAAGCAGTTCGGCCGCCTCATCGGCGAGAACCAGGCGCTGCGGCACCGCGCGGCCGAGATGCTGGTCTGCCTCGAGATGGCGCGCAGCATGGCCATGGCCGCGGCCGTGGCGGCCGACGCCCCCGATGGTGATGACGCGCCCCTGGACCTGCACCGCGCCAAGTTGTCGGTCGCCCGCAATGCGCGCCAGGTCGCGCACGGTGCGATCCAGTTGCACGGCGGCATCGGAATGACCGAGGAATACGCGGTGGGTCACTGCCTGCGCCGCATCCACGTGCTGGACCAGCTGTTCGGCGATGCCGATGCACACACGGCGCGCCTCGCGTCCGCCTTGAACTGAGGAAACGAGCCCATGAGCACCCCGATGATCTACCTGGACGGCCGCGGCATCCCGCGCGACGAGGTGCTGCGCGTCGCGCAGCAGGCCGCCACCGGATTCGAACAGCTCGGCGTGCAGGAAGGCGACACCGTCGCGCTCCTGCTTCGCAACGACTTCGCCTTCTTCGAGGTGCAGCAGGCCGCTGCGGCGGTCGGCGCCTACGGAGTGCCGCTCAACTGGCACGGCCGCACGGAAGAGCTCGTCTACGTGCTGGAAGACGCGAAGCCGAAGGTGCTGGTGGCGCATGCCGACCTGCTCGAACCGATCCGCGCCCTGATCCCTGCGGACATTGACGTCTTCGTGGTGCCCACACCTCCCGAGATCCAGGCGCACTACGGCGTTCCTGCCGCCCTCGCGCAACCGCGGCAGGGCGATACCGTGTGGCGAGACTGGGCCCAGCGCTTCGAGCCGCTGCAGGCGCCGCCGCGCCGCAGCCGCGCAACGATGATCTACACCTCCGGCACCACGGGCCACCCGAAAGGCGTCAAGCGCCAGCCCGCCACGCCCGAAGAAAGCAAGGCCTACGCGGAGCTCTTCGCCAGCGTGTACGGCATGAGGCCCGGCGTGCGTGCGCTGGTGAGCGGCCCGCTCTACCACGCGTCGCCCAATGCCTACGGCCGCCACGCGCTGATGACCGCCGAGGTGCTGGTGCTCCAGTCCAAGTTCGATCCGGAAGAGACGCTCGCATTGATCGAGAAGCACCGCATCGACAACGCGGTCATGGTCCCGACGATGTTCGTGCGCATGCTCAAGCTGCCGGACGAGGTGCGCAAGCGCTACGACGTGCGCTCGCTCAAGTGGGTCACGCACACCGGCGCGCCGTGTCCGCGCGAGGTGAAGAAGGAATTGATGGAGTGGTGGGGCCCGGTGGTCTACGAGACCTACGGCGGCACCGAGGTCGGCACCGCCACCCTCGCCACGCCGCAGGACTGGCTCGAGCACCCCGGCTGCGTGGGCATGCCCACGCCCGGCACGCGCCTGGCCTTCTACGACGAGCAGGGCCGACGCCTCGCCGAGGGCGAGACCGGCGAGATCTACGCGCGCGTGCCGGCCTACGCCGACTTCACCTATCTCAACCACGAGGAAAAGCGCCAGAGCGTGGAGCGCGACGGGCTCATCAGCCTCGGCGACGTGGGCTACATGAAGGAAGGCCGCCTGTACTTGTGCGACCGCCGTTCCGACATGGTGATCTTCGGCGGCACCAACATCTATCCCGCCGAGATCGAGATGGTGCTGACGCAATGCCCCGGCGTGCAGGACTGCGCCGTGTTCGGCATTCCGGACGAAGACTTTGGCGAATCGCTTGCCGCCGCGGTCGAGCTGATGCCCGGCGTGCAGTTGGGCGCGCAGGAGATCCGCGACTACCTGCTGGCCCGGATCGCCAAGTACAAGGTGCCGCGCCGCATCGACTTCCACGCCTCGCTGCCGCGCGAGGACAGCGGCAAGATCTTCAAGCGCCGATTGCGCGACCCGTTCTGGCAGAACGCCGGGCGCAAGATCTGAGCTTGGTGATGCTGCCGCCTTTTTCGACAACCAAGGAGACAACCATGCCGAACAACTTCATGCGCGCACGCCGTGCGCTTCTCACCGCCATTGCGCTCGGCGCAGGCCTGCCCGCCATGGCGCAGACCGCTCCCTTTCCGAGCAAGCCGGTGCGCATCGTGATTCCCACCGCGCCTGGAGGCAACGTCGACGTGCTCGCACGCCTGGTCGCCGCCAAGCTCACCGAGGCATGGGGCCAACAGGTCATCGTCGAATCGAAGCCCGGCGCCAATACCATCCTGGCCACCACGGCGGTGGCCAAGTCGCCGGCCGACGGCTACACGGCCCTGTTCACCATCAGCGGCTTCGTTCAGAACCTGGTGCTGCAATCCAATCCCCAGTACAAGATGAGCGACTTGGCGCCGGTCTCGGTGGTAGCGAGCTTCCCGATCGCGCTCGCGGCCAACGCCGCATTGCCCGCCAACGACCTGCCCGGCGTGATCCGGCTCGCAAAGCAGGACCCCGAGAAGTACACCTTCGGAAGCTACGGCGTGGGCTCGGGTGCGCACCTGATCGGCGAGGGCCTCAACAAGGCGGCGGGCATCCGCATCAAGCATGCCGCCTACAAGGGGGAGACCGCCTCGTTCACGGACGTCGCGAGCGGAGACATCGCACTGGCCTATGGCTCCGTGGGCTTCTATGCCAACCAGCTGTCCACGGGCAAGGTCAAGTTGATCGCGGTCGCCTCGCCGCACCGCCTCAAGAGCTTTCCGGATCTTCCCACCTTCGCCGAGCTCGGATACGCCGACATCAACCTGCCCGGTTGGGGCGCCATGTTCCTGCCGGCCGGCACGCCCGCTCCGATCGTCGAGAAGTACGTGCAAGAGATCCGCCGCATCGTCGCCATGCCTGACGTCAAGGCCAGGATCTATGCGCTGGGCTTCGAACCGGTTGCCAACACCAACACCGAATTCGCCCAGTTCCTGCAGGAAGACCTGAAGCGCTGGACCAAGATCGCCCGTGAGAACGACATCAGACTGGATTGAGCACGCATGAAGAACCGCGTTACCGAACTGCTGGGCATCCGCTATCCCATCATCCAGGGCGGCATGCAATGGGTCGCGCGCGCCGAACTGGCCGCCGCGGTCTCCGAGGCGGGCGGACTGGGCACGCTGGGTGCGCTCACGCAGCCCACGCCGGAGGACCTGGCCCGAGAGATCGCCCGTTGCCGCACGATGACAAGCCGCCCCTTCGGTGTGAACGTCACGATGCTGCCGACGGTGAATCCACCGCCTTACGAACGCATCTTCGAGGTGATCGAAGAGAGCGGCATCCGCATCGTGGAGACCGCCGGCAACGTGCCGGAGGCCGTCTTCCAGCGGCTGCGGACTGCCGGCATCACGGTCGTGCACAAGTGCACCTCGGTGCGCCATGCGCTGGCTGCCGAGAAGCGCGGCGTGGACATCATCAGCATCGACGGCTTCGAATGCGCCGGCCACCCCGGCGAGGAGGACGTTCCGGGGCTGGTGCTGATCCCGGCCGCGGTGTCGGCGCTGCGCGTGCCGGTGGTCGCCTCCGGCGGCATCGCGGATGGCCGCGGCATGGCGGCCGCGCTCTCCCTCGGCGCCGAAGGCGTGAACATGGGCACGCGCTTCGTGGCAACGCGCGAGGCACCGGTGCACGAGAACGTCAAGCAGGCGCTGGTCGCCGCGCGCGAGAACGATACGCGCCTGATCATGCGCACGCTGCGCAACAGCTCGCGCGTGCTGCTCAACCCCGTGTCGGAGGAAGTGCTCGAGCTGGAGCGCAGGCCGGGCGGTGCGGCCTTCGAGGTGCTCCGGCCGCTGGTCAACGGGCAGCGCGGGCGCGCCGCGCTGGAAAGCGGCGACATCACCAACGGCGTGATCTGGGCGGGCATGGTGGCGGGCCTGATCGACGATATCCCGAGCTGTGGCGAACTGATCGAGCGCATGGTCGGCCAGTGCCGGGCGCGCCTCGCTGCGGCGGCGGAGCTCGCGGGGGGATGAGGCTCGGCTTTGCTGGCACTTACTCGGCGTGCAAGGAAGCAATGACCGCCTTGCCGTTCGCAAGCACCTGCACGCCGCGCTCCTTCACGCTGGCGCGAAAGGCGATCTCTTCCTCGCCCTGGCGCCAGCACTCCAGGACCAGGGTCTCGCCGGGATACACCGGCGAGCTCAAGCGTGCGCGGATCGACTTCAGGCGCGACGCATCGTGCCCGCAGAACCTCGCCAGGATGCCGCGGCACGCATTCCCGTAGGTGGCGAGGCCATGCAGGATGGGCCGCGGGAAGCCGGCCTTGCCAGCCACGGCCGGATCGATGTGCAGCGGGTTGAGGTCGCCTGAGAGCCGGTACAGCACCGCCGCATCGGCGCGGGTCGGAAGCTCCAGCGTCGCGTCCGGTGCTGCCTCGGGTGTCGCAGGCGCGGCGGGCGCGGAAGCGTCGCCGCCGCCGTTCTTCGAGAAGCCGCCGTCGCCGCGCAGAAAGAGCACCATCTCGACCGTGGCGACGAGGCGGCCGTCGGCCTCGTCGGTCAAGGTCTTCTCCACGTGCATCACCGCGCCCTTGCCTTCGCCCTTGTCGACGATGCGGGTGACGCGGCTCTCGCCGACCAGCGTGCCGGCGGCAGACAGCGGCGAATGGATCGTCACGCCCTGCTCGCCATGCACGAGCTTCAGGAAGTCGATGCCCAGCTCCTTTCGGTCGCGCATCCAGGAACCGGGCGAAGCGAGCACCGCGGCCATGGTCGGCACGGCGGACAGATCCTTCTCGTAGACGAAGCGCAGTTCCTCGGCGGCCAGCGGGTCTGCCGCGAAGCCGACGCCCAGCGCGTAGAGGATGGTGTCGCGCTCGGTGTAGGCATGGCGTACCGGGCCGGAGCGCCACGCCTTGGTCTTCTCGTAGTCGATCATTCGCTCGTGTCCTTCTTCGGCCAGCGGAACTGCGCCGGCTCCTTGGCCGCAAAGCGGCGGATCGCCTCGCGGAAGTACGCGCTGGACGAGGCAATGGCCTGCGAGGAAGCCTCCATCTCCAGCATGGTCTCGAAATCGCTCTGCAGCGTGGCGCCCAGTGCGCGCTTGGACAGGCTGAAGGCGCTGGGCGATGCGCCCGCCAGGCTCTCGGCCATTGCCATTGCGCGTGGCAGCAGCGACTCGGGCGGCAGGGCCTCCAGGGCGAGCCCCATGCGCACCGCCTCCTCCGCTCCGAACTCGCGCGCCGAGTAGATGAGTTCCTTGGCACGCTGCAGCCCCACCACGCGGGGCAGCTGGTACCACGCACCGACGTCCGGCACCAGGCCGATGCGGTGAAACACCATTGCCAGGCGGGCACGCGTGCTCACCAGCACGAGGTCGGCGTAGAGCGCCATGCTGAGCCCCGCGCCGAAAGCCACGCCGTCGACCGCCGCGATCAGCGGCTTGTCCAGCGCCATCAGCGCGCGTGCCAGGTCGGCATAGCGCGCCATGCCGGCGCGGCGCTGCTCCACGGTGCGCCCGGCGCCCTCGCCCATCCCCTTCACGTCGCCGCCGGCGCAGAAGTCGCCGCCGGCGCCGGTGAGGACGACCGCGCGCACCTCGTCGTCGGCACGCAGTGCGCGCAACGCGGCGCCCAGTGCGTCGGTGGTCGGGATGTCGATGGCGTTCTTCGCCGCCGGCCGGTTCAGCGTGAGGACGGCGACGCCGCCCGTACGCTCCAGGAGGACGCTGTCGTCGGCCATGTCAGAGGCTGATGTGGAAGCCACCATTGACGCCCAGGTGCTGGCCCGTGATGTAGCTGGAGCCGTCCGATAGCAGGTAGCACACGCTCTTGACCACCTCGCCCGGCGTGGCCCATCGGCCCAGCGGGATCTGCGCGAGCATCTGGTCGCGGAATTTCTCGCCGCGGACCACTTCGGTCATCGGCGTCTCCACCACGCCGAAGCAGATCGAGTTGGTGCGGATGTTGTAGCGGCCCCATTCGCGCGCGGCCGTCATCGTCATGCCCAGCATGCCGGCCTTGGCGGCGGCGTAGTTGATCTGGCCGATCGAGCCCTTGCGCCCGGCGTCGGACGAGATGTTGACGATCGAGCCGCCCGTCCTGTCCCCGCCCTTGGCGCGCTCCACCATCTGGCGGCCGACGGCGCGCATCCAGTAGAACGAGCCGGTGAGGTGCACGTCGATCACCTCCTGCCACTGCGTGTCGGTCATCTTGTCGATCATGGCCGGGCGGATGATGCCGGCGTTGTTGACCAGGCCGTGCACGGCGCCGAACTTCGCCACCGCATCGGCCACCGCGCGGTCGGCCACGGCCGGGTCGGCGACGCTGCCCTGCACGGCGAGCACCCGCGCCTGCGGCAACGGCGAGACCGCGGCGTCGAGCGTCTGGCCGTTCAGGTCGACCGCGACGACATTGGCGCCGAGCTCGATGGCCAGTTCCACGATGCCCTTGCCGATGCCCTGGCCGGCGCCGGTGACGACGATGGTGCGCCCTTGCAGGCTGACGATGGGATCCACTGTTGCGCTCCTTGGATGATAGGTTGTCCGATGGTTGAACCAATGATATCCTATCCGCGAACTGTCGCTGGAGCAATCACATGACGATCAAACGCAAGGCCTGCATCGCGGGCGCCTACGAACACCCCACGCGCAAGGCACCGGACAAGACGGTGGCGCAGCTGCACGCCGAATGCGCCCGCGGCGCGCTGCAGGACGCCGGCCTCACCCTGCAGGACGTGGACGGCTATTTCTGCGCTGGCGACGCCCCTGGCCTGGGCGCCAACAACATGGCCGACTACCTGGGCCTGACCCGGCTGCGCCACGTGGACAGCACCGACACCGGCGGCTCGGCCTACCTGATCCACGTCTCGCACGCCGCGCAGGCGATTGCCGCCGGCAAGTGCGATGTGGCGCTCATCACGCTCGCCGGCCGGCCGCGCAGCGAGGGCTCCAGTGGCGTGGCGCCGCGGCTGGTCACGGCCAACACGCCCGACGTGCCCTGGGAAATGCCCTACAGCCCCGTCACCGTCAACATGTACGCGCTGGCGGCGGCGCGCCACATGCACGAGTACGGCACCACGAGCGAGCAGCTGGCGTGGATCAAGGTCGCGGCCGCGGCGCACGCGCAGCACAACCCGCACGCGATGCTGCGCGAGACGGTGAGCGTGGAGGAAGTGCTGGCCTCGCCCATGATCTCGGACCCGCTGCACAAACTGGACTGCTGCGTCGTCAGCGACGGCGGCGGCGCCCTGGTGGTGGTGCGGCCAGAGATCGCGGCCCGGCTCAAGCGCCCGGTGATCAACGTGCTGGGCGCGGGCGAGACCATCAAGGGGCAGCTCGGCGGCCAGGTGGACCTCACCTGGTCCGGCGCGGCGATCTCCGGCCCCATTGCGTTCGACGAGGCCGGCGTGCGGCCGTCCGACATCCAGTACGCCTCCATCTACGACAGCTTCACGATTACCGTGCTGATGCAGCTGGAAGACCTGGGCTTCTGCAAGAAAGGCGAAGGCGGCCGCTTCGTGGCCGACGGCAACCTGATCTCCGGCGTGGGCAAGCTGCCCTTCAACACCGACGGCGGCGGCCTGTGCAACAACCACCCGGCCAACCGCGGCGGCATCACCAAGGTGATCGAGGCCGTGCGCCAGCTGCGCGGCGAGGCCCATCCCAAGGTGCAGGTGCCCGACTGCACGCTGGCGCTGGCACAAGGCACCGGCGGCCTGCTCGGCTCGCGCCACGGCAGCGCCACCCTGATCATGGAAAGGCAATAAGCGATGACCACTCCCTCTACCGACCGTCCGCTCGCGGCACCGCACGTCGACGGCGCCACCGAGCATTTCTGGGCGCGCGCGCGCGAAGGCGAGCTGTGCACCAGGCGCTGCACGGCGTGCGGCAAGCTCCACTGGTACCCGCGCGCGCTGTGCCCCTTCTGCATGGGCGAGACCGAGTGGTGCGGCGTCTCGGGCAACGGCACGATCTACAGCGTGAGCGTCACGCGCCGGGCCGGCCCTATTCCTTACGCAATCGCCTACGTCAAGCTCGACGAGGGCATCACGATGCTGACCAACATCGTCGACTGCGACCTCGACGCGCTGAAGATCGGCCAGCGCGTCGCGGTCACCTTCAAGCCGGCGGAGGGCGGCGCGATGATCCCGATGTTCAAGCCGGCCTGAAGCCATGGAGACGCTGGACTTCGCGGTCGAGAACAACGTCGGCTGGGTGCGCTTCACCCGGCCGGAGATCCACAACCCGCTGGACGTGGCGCTGCGCACCGATCTCATGGCCGTGCTGGAGCGCGTGCGCAACGAGCCCGCGGTCCGCGTGCTGGTGCTCACCGGCGGCGCGGGTGCCTTCTGCGCCGGCGGCAACCTCCATGCGCTCCAGGGGCACGCAGACGCGGGCCCGGCCTACTGGCAACGGCGCATCAACGCGGGCTTGCGGCTCACCGACGACCTGCTGAACCTGGGCTGCCCCGTGATCGCGGCGATCGACGGGCCGGCCATCGGCGCGGGCTTCGCGCTGGCGCTGTGCGCGGACCTGATCCTGGCAAGCCCGCGCGCGAAGTTCGCGATGGCTCATCTTCGACTCGGACTCGTGCCCGACCTCGGCGCCCTCTACTTGCTGCCGCGCGTGGTCGGCCTGCAGCGCGCAAAGGAGCTGGTGTTCTCCGCGCGCGACGTCGGCGCGGAAGAAGCCCGCGGGCTCGGCATCGTGATGGAAGTGCACCAGAGTGAAGCCCTTGAAGCCCGCGCACGGCAGGTGGCCGAACGCATGGCCCATGCTGCCCCGACGGCCGTTGCGCTCGCCAAGGCCATGCTCAATGCCTCGCTCGACGGCGACCGCCAGAGCGCCTTCGCACTCGAAGCCGCCAGCCAGGCCGCCGCCTTCGCAGCGCCGGAGCCCGCGGCGCAGATCGAGGCGGTCCTCGGCAAGCGCAAGCCCGCCTTCGGGGGCTTTGGAGCGCCCAAGGGTTGAAGCCGAGGCGGCCTTTATCGGGGACGCGTCTACGCCTTTTGCTTTTGCCGGTTATTCATTAAAATGGTAGAACCAATCTACATTTTGACTGCTTGATCCCCCACCTTTCACGGAGCTCCCATGCTCAGCCCTGAAGACAACGAAACCCTCGTCCGCATCGGCCCCGGCACCCCCATGGGCGGCCTGATGCGCCTGTACTGGATGCCCTTCCTGCCGGTCACGGACCTGCCGCCCGGCGGCATGCCGCAGCGGGTGCGGCTGCTGGGCGAGGACCTGATCGCCTTTCGCGACAGCGAGGGACGGCTCGGCCTGGTGGACCACGCCTGCCCGCACCGCGGCGCCCCGCTCGTCTTCGGGCGCAACGAGGACTGCGGCCTGCGCTGCGTCTACCATGGCTGGAAGTTCGGGACCGACGGCCGCGTGCAGGACCTGCCGGCCGAGCCGGCCGAAAGCCGCCTGAAAGACAAGGTCCGCCTCAAGGCCTATGCGTGCCGCGAGCGCAACGGCATCGCCTGGGCCTACATGGGGCCGCAGCAGGACGACCCGCCGCCGCTGCCGGAAATGGAGTGGAACCTGGTGCCGGCGGAGCGCGTGCATGTCAGCTTCCGCGTGCAGGAATGCAACTGGCTCCAGGCGGTGGAAGGCGAGATCGACTCCGCCCACGCAGCCATCCTGCACGGCCGCATCGATGCGCAGGGCGCCATCAGCGACTGGATTGCCAAGCGCGACCTGCGCCCCAGCTTCGAATGCCAGCGCCAGCCCTTCGGCATGAGCGTCGCCTCGCGCCGCAAGCTCGACGAGGAAACGAGCTACTGGCGGGTCAACCAGTTCCTGCTGCCGTTCTGGACGCTGGTGCCTCCGCAGTCGCAGTACCCTGAGCTGTCGGGCCACGCCTGGGTGCCGATCGACGACGAGAACACGCTGTGCATCATGTTCTCCTACCACCCTTCGGAGAAGCTCTACGACAAGACGCGCGCGCTGTTCGAGAAGGGCCATGCGGGCCGCGAGACCGGCCATGCCAGCAACGACGCCTTTGCGCCCCGCCTGCCCACCGAGCCCTTTGCCAAGTACTGGACCCGCTACACGCGGCAGAACGCCTACCTCTTCAACTACGACGCGCAGACCAAGACCTGGTTCTCCGGCCTGCCCGGCCTCTGGGTCCAGGATGCGGCCTGCCAATCGGGCGTGGCGGCGATCTACGACCGCAGCAAGGAGCACCTGGGCATCAGCGACACCGGCGTCGCGATGACGCGGCGCCTGCTGCTGGAAACAGTGCGCAACCTGCACGGCAGCGGCGCCGAGCCGCCGGGCGTGCGGGACCCGTCGACCTTCATGGTGCGTGCGGTGTCGCTCACGCTGCCGGCCGGCGTGCCGTGGCAGGCGCACGCCGAGCACATGACGGCACGGCTGGACGCCGGCTTCGGCTACACGCCATGAGCCGCACGGCCGCTCCGAAGGCGAAGGTACTCCTGTGAGCGATCTGCAACTGCTCCTGCGCCAGCTGCGCCGCGAGGCCGAGGGCATCGTGTCCTACGAGTTCGTCTCGGCCGACGGCGCGGCCCTGCCGCCCTTCACGGCCGGCGCCCACATCGACCTGCACCTGCCCGGTGGCCTCGTGCGCAGCTATTCGCTGGCCAACGACCCCGTCGAGCGGCACCGCTACGTGATCGCAGTCGATCGCTCCGACGACAGCCGCGGCGGCTCGGCCTGGATGCATTCCGTGCCGCGGCCCGGCGACCGCCTCGCCAGCAGTGCGCCGATCAACGACTTTCCGCTCTACGAGGATGCGCCGCTGTCGATCTTCATCGCGGGCGGGATCGGCATCACGCCCTTCGTGTCCATGGCCGCGCGGCTGAACGCGCTCGGGCACCCCTGGCGCCTTCACTATGCGGCACGGTCGCCCCTGCGCGCTGCCTACGCGAGCGAGTTGCAGGCCATGGACCGCACAGGCCGCTCGGTCGCGCTGCGCTGCACGAACGAAGGCGCTGCGCGCCTCGACATCGCCGCCATCGTGCGCGACGCGCCTGCGGGAGCGCATGTCTATTGCTGCGGACCGAGCGGCATGCTCGACGCGTTCACCGCCGCATGCCATGCGCTGCCGCCGCAGCGCGTCCACCTCGAGCGCTTCAGCGCCAGCCAGGAGGCCGCCACTGCCGGAGGCTACGAGGTCATGCTGGCGCGCAGCGGCAAGTGCTTGAACGTGGAGCCGGGCAGGACGCTGCTCGACACGCTGCTCGATGCAGGCATCCCGATCCAGTACTCGTGCTCGCAAGGCATCTGCGGCACCTGCTGCACGCCGGTGCTGGAGGGCACGCCCGACCATCGGGACGACTACCTCACGCCGGAGGAGCGGGCGGCCAATCGCGCCATGATGGTGTGCTGCTCGGGCAGCCTCACGCCCCGCCTGGTGCTCGACCTCTGAGCCGCACGGCTCTGCAAGGGCGCGTGGCGCCGCAGCCGAAGGCCCCGACAAGGACGATTCTCATGCACCCCGGCGGCGCGGCGCATCGAGTCGACGACGCAGCGCAAAGCCCGCCACCACCGCAGCGGCCGCGATCGCCATCAGCGTGAAGCTGTTCGTGGAACCGGATTCGGGCGATACCGGAGGCTGCGCGGCGGTCGCGGCAGGCGGCGCGGACGCCGGCGAAGAGACAGCCTGCTCCGCAGGATACGAGAACGGATTCAGGATCGCGCCACCGAGACTCCGGTCGGACACTGTCTCGGCAGTCGTGCTCGTGCTCGCACTCTTGTCTTGCCAGGCAGGCCACGTCCCATCGTTCGGAAACACGACCGCGCCGTCGCCGGCGGCCTGGACCGTGTCGACGTCGGCTTCCGCATGGGCAGATGGAAGAACTGCAGCGAGCGACAGCAGGACCGCTGCTGCGAGGTTTTTTCGAACGGTGAGTTGCATGGGAGGAGATACCTGCAGCTCATTCTCCGGCGCTCCCGTGACACGCCCGTGAACCTGGACGCATCACTCGCCGAGGTCTGGAAGACAACCGGGCGGCAGACGGTCGAGAGAGTCCCAATCGGACACCGTGTAGTGGCGCACCACTGGCTCTCGATCGAAGAGCTTGGACTTGTCAGCCGCATCGATGGAGGGCTGCTCATGGTCTTCTCCGGCAAACGCGCGAATGCTCTCCATCGAATCCCAGATGGACATGACGACCACCACGGTGGTGCCGTCCCCGCGGTCGCGAAAGAGTGCGGCCGCACGCCGGTTGCCGGGCGCTGCCTGCATCTCTTTCAGCTTTCCTTGCTCGAGATGCGCTCTGCATTCTTCGCGCAGCGGGGTGCGAATCCAGAACGTCCAGGTCCGAAGAATATTGTCCATGGGCAAACTCGAGCAGCCTCCAAGGCCGTGGGCGACCTCGGTTGCAAGCTCGTCGATGAAGGCGGGTGAATGCTGCGCGGACGGATGCCTGCGCCAGCGTGCCGATTCGGCAATGATGCGCGTGCATTTCCCCTCATGCGAGGAACTAGGGCACAACGCAACGGCGTCTGTCGCCAAATCGTGCTTCGGCGTGAACAAGTTCCTGCGCCGAAAGCGCCCGAAACCGGGCTCCGCTCTAGCCGTCGAGCATCTCGCGCATCTTCGCCGCGAGTTCCTCGAGCGTAAAAGGCTTTCCGATCATTTCGACGCCGGCGTCCAGCACGCCGTTGTGCACCACGGCATTGCGCGTATAGCCGGTGGTGAACAGGACCTTCAGGCCGGGCCAGCGGCGCCGCGCTTCCTCCGCGAGCTTGGCGCCGTTCACTTCGGGCATGACGACGTCGGTGAACATCAGCGCGACCTCCGGGTGCGCCTCCAGCTGGCGCAGCGCCGCCGCGGCGCCGTCGGCCTCGAGGACGCAGTAGCCCAGTTCAGTCAGCGCGTCGACGCTGAACTGGCGCACCGCGGGCTCGTCTTCCACGACGAGCACCACCTCCTGCGATTCGCCGCGCGGCAGGTCGGCTGCAACATCGGCTTGCTGCTCGTCCGCTTGCAAGCCGACGGCGCGCGGCAAATAGACCTTGACCGTCGTCCCCTGACCGACCTCGGAGTAGATCTTTACGTGCCCTCCGCTCTGCTTGACGAAGCCGTACACCTGGCTGAGGCCCAGCCCGGTCCCCTTGCCCACCTCCTTGGTCGTGAAGAAGGGATCGAAGGCCTTGGCAATGACTTCCTCGCCCATGCCCGATCCGGTGTCGGTGAGGGCGACAAGCACGTACTGGCCGGAAGGCACGCCGAGGTGGTTGGCTGCGTAGCGCTCGTCGAGGTGCGCATTCTGCGTCTCGATGGTCAGCCGGCCACCGTCGGGCATGGCGTCGCGCGCATTCACCGCCAGGTTGAGGATCGCGTTCTCCAGCTGGTTGGGATCGGCGCTCGTGCGCCAGAGCCCGCCCGCGAGCACGGTCTCGAGCTGCACATCGGCGCCCAATGCGCGCCGCAGCAGATCGGACATGCCTGCGACGAGCTTGTTGGCATCGATGGGCTCCGGCCGAAGCGGCTGCTGCCGCGAGAACGCGAGCAGCCTCTGCGTCAGAAGTGCAGCGCGCCGCGCCGCGTCCATCGCGGCCGTGGCATAGCGCTGCGCACGCGGGTCGGCGGCGGCAACGCGGCGACGCAGCAGTTCGAGCGAACCGATGACCACCGCCAGCATGTTGTTGAAGTCGTGCGCAATGCCGCCGGTCAGCTGGCCGACGGCTTCCATCTTTTGCGCCTGCCTCAGCCTTTCGTGCGCCTGTTCGAGCTCGAAGGTCCGCACTCGCACGCGTTCCTCCAGGTCGGCATTGGCATGCTGAACGGCATCGAAAAGCCGCGCGTTGTCGATGGCGACGGCGGCCTGTGCTGCCAAGCCGATCATCACGCGCTCCGAGCGCGCAGAAAAGACGCCGGGCTGTTCGTGCCCGAAAAAGAGCCCGCCGATGACTTCGCCTGACCGCGAGGCCACCGGCACGGCCAGATAGCTCCTGACCGGCAGGTGCCCCTGGGGCATGCCCTTGTGGGGCCGGTTGTGGCCGTAGCGTTCGTCGGCGAGGATGTCGTCCGACCGGATCACGCCTTGCCCGAGGAAGGTCGGCGCGAACACCGCCGTGGCCCGTGGCATGCCGAAATTCTCGAACGCGCTTCGCTCGGCGCCGCAAAGCGCGTAGAGCATGTAGCGCCCGCCCTGCTCGTCCACCACGTTGTAGAAGAACGCGCCGAAACGCGCCCCTGTGAGCTCGACGCCCGCGTCGACGACGTGCTGCACGAGCTTCTCGACTCCGAGTTCAGCTGCGATTTGCGCGCCGGTCGCGTTGATGATCTCCAAGGCCTGGCTTTCCATGGCCAGCTGGTCCCTGCTCTCGCGCAGCCAGGCCTCGACGCGGGCACGTTCCGCGGCGTCCCAGGTCCGCTCCGCCGTCTCTTGCGCGAGCTCGACCTCGTGCTTCTTCCAGATCCGAGGCTCGGGCTCGTGCAGGTAGAAAATGGCCCTGAGTGCGTGGTCGCGCACCAAGGGCACGACGATGAGCGCGCGCGTCGCGATGCTCTCCCAGGTGCCGGCGTAGGCCTCGCCCGCCCGATCATCGGTGCGGAAATCCTCGATGACCAAGGTGCGGCCGTGCTTCAACTCGGCGATCACGGCCGGGCCGAAGCCGTCGAGCAGCCGCGCTTCGCCGGCCAGGCTGGGCACGTCGCCGGTCGTCCAGTCGCGCGCCACGGTCACCGTTTCCTGGGCACCGTCGATACTGCCGTAGCCGGCTCGCGCCACGGCGAGCTGCCGCCCGAGCAGCTCCGCTGCGGCGCAGGTGACTTCCACCGGGTCGCTCAGCTTGCGCATGGCATCGCTGAGCTTGAGAAGAAAGTGCTGGCGGGCCAATACGGCCTTGGTGCGGGCTTCGCTCTCGCGCAGGGCGGCCTCGGCGCAGACCCGCTGAGTGGTCTCGACCACGATCGCAAGCACGCCGGCGGGAGTGCCGCTCTCATCGAGGACGGGGGAGTAGTCGAGGTTCATCCACACCTGCTCGGCCTGTCCGCTGCGGTACAGCGTCAGCTCCTGGTCCTTGAAGGCGAGTGTTCCCCCGGCCAGGCAGACCTTCATCACGCGATCGTTGAACGCCGCCACTTCGGACCAGCCTTCGCGCACCTTCGAGCCGAGCAGCTGCGGATGCCGCCCGCCGGCGATTACCGAGTACGCATCGTTGTAGATCATGACGCCGTCTTTGCCCCACAGCATCACCATCGGAACAGGCGATCGAAGCAGCAGGGATGTCGCCGTTTTCAGGCTCTGGTGCCAGGCGGACATCGGACCCAGGGCCGTCTGCGTCCAGGGAAAATCGCGCATCCTGCGCCCGAGTTCGCCGCCCCCGACAAGAAAGCTGAAAGGATCTCGCTCACCGGCTCCGTCAGAACTCACGAACATCGTCTCCTCGGCTTTCCGGGCGGGCCTGCGCCGCCCCGTCTGGGTGTCGTGCTGGAGTATGCCGAATGGCGGGGCGATGGGCGCAATGGCACCGCTCCTGCGCCTGGCGTTGTGCCGCTGCGGCGGCGGCTCGAAACGCCATTGTCGAGCGCCGCATCAGAGTATATTCAAGCGCCCTTCCGGTCGATTCCGCCTCCTCCCATGCCCAAGCCGCACACCATGACGCGCCGCCTCCCTCCTCGCCCGGCCCGTCCCGCAGGCGCCGACGCGCGCGAAGAAACGCTGACCGGTCAGGCCTACCAGAAACTCCGCCATGCGCTGATGACCGGCGCCCTCCTGCCCGAACAGGTGCTGACCGTGCGCGGAATGGCCGAGGAATACGGCGTCAGCCTGACACCCGTGCGGGAGGCAGTGCAGCGGCTGGTGGTCGAGCAGGGCCTCGAGGTCGTCAACGGACGCACGATCCGCGTGCCGCGGCTGGGCATCGAGACCTACCGCGAGATCCTCAAGATCCGCATGGAGCTCGAATGCCTTGCAGCCAAGGAGGCCGCGCCCCGAATTTCCAATGAAGAGATCGAGCGCCTGGATCTCGTGATGCAGTCGCACCTCGCGGCGATCCAGTCAGGCGATGCCCACCAGACACTGGTGAAAAACACGGATTTCCATCTTTCGATATATCGGGCTTCGGGCCAGCCCATCCTGGTCCGCATCATCGAAGGACTCTGGCTTCGCGTCGGGCCCACGCTCAACCTGCTGTTTCCCCAATACTGCGGAAGCCTGACCGGGCACGAGACGCATGTGGTGGCGGTCGACGCGCTGCGCCGGCGCGACGGCGACGCACTGGGCCAGGCGATGCGCGATGACCTGACGCACGGCTCGCGCTACCTGATCCGGTTGCTCAAACCCTGAAACTTCGCCGGGGGAGGGTTTTGGAGCATTCTGAATATATTCAAGGCTTCTAAACTGCGGCCAGACCCGCCGCATGGCGGCTTCGCTTTCTTCGCATCCCAGGAAAGGCCGTCCTCATGAAGCTGAATCTCTCCCGTCGCGAGTTCCACCTGGCCGCTGCCAACATGCTGCTCGCCTCGACCGCGGGCGGGGCGCTGCTCGGCGCATCGACGGCCGCGTTCGCGCAGTCGCGCTCGGTCAAGCTCGGGACCTTCGGCGCCATCGACGCGCAGAACTACATCCGGGCCAAGAACGCGTCGGCCAAGACCTTCGGGCCAGGCGTCACCAGCGATTTCGTGACCGTGCGGGCGGGGTCCGAGGTGATCTCTGCCATGGCCGGCGGGAGCCTGGACATGTGCAACATCGGGTCCAGCCCGATGATGGTCGGCTACGCCAACGGCCTGAAGGCGTCGATGGTGTACATCTACAAGAACATCGTCGACAGCGAATGCCTGGTGGTGCAGGGCAATTCGGGCATCACGGACGTCGCCGGCCTCAAGGGCAAGAAGATCGGCCTGCCCTTCAACACCTCGGTGCATTTCGCGGCCGTGGCAGCGCTCAAGTTCGCGGGGCTGGGCCTGGCCGATGTGCAGCTCATCAACATGCGCGCCGACCAGATCGCCTCCGCCTGGCAGCGCCGCGAGATCGACGCGAGCTACATCTGGGTGCCCGTGCTCCCGCGCCTCACGGAAGACGGCGGCAAGATCATCTTCAAGACCGGCGACCTGAACCAGAAGAACCTGGTGATCTTCGACGGGCTGCTGGTGCGCGACGAGTTCAAGCAGAAGTCGCCGGACCTGGTGCTCGCCTTCCTCAAGGACTACGAGCAGATCGCGCGCAGCTTCAAGCAGGACCCCAAGGATGCGGTCGAGACGATGACCAAGTTCCTCAACGTCGATGAGGCCACGGTCATGCGCTCGCTGAACACCTTCTACCCAGTGCCTGCGAGCGAGCAGCTCAGCAGCCGATGGATGGGCAAGCCCGGCGAGAAGGACACCGGCGTGCTCAAGACGCTGCAGACACAGGCGCAGTTCCTGTTCGAGTCCGGCCAGATCTCGGCCATGCCCAAGGACGTGGGCGGGCTCGTCGACTCGAGCTTCGTCGCCAAGATGGCCAGCTGACCGGCATGGCGGCAGCAGGCCAGGACAACCGCTCTCCCAAGGTCCGCTTCGAGCAGGTCAGCAAGCGCTTCGGCGCGGGTGCCGATGCCGTGCAGGCCCTGGAGCCGATCTCGCTCGACATCGCCGAAGGCGAATTCACTTGCCTGCTCGGGCCTTCGGGCTGCGGCAAGAGCACGCTGCTCAACATCCTCGCGGGCTTCGAGCAGCCGACCACGGGCCAGGCGCTGATGGATGCGATGCCGGTGCGCGGCCCCGATCCGCGGCGCGGCGTGGTGTTTCAGCAGGGCGCGCTCTTCACCTGGATGAGCGTGCGCGACAACGTGGCCTTCGGGCCCCTGGCCACCGGCAAGTCGGCCGGCGAAGCAGCGCGCATCGCCGCCCGATACCTCGAGATGGTGGGGCTCACCAGTTTTGCCAGGCGCTACCCGTACGAACTCTCCGGCGGCATGCAGCAGCGCGTGGGCATCGCCCGCGCGCTCGCCAACGACCCGGAGATCCTGCTGATGGACGAGCCCTTCGCCGCGCTCGACGCGCAGACGCGCGAACTGCTGCAGGAAGAGATCCGCCGCATCTGGCAAGAGACCCGCAAGACCGTGCTGTGGATCACCCATAGCATCGACGAGGCGCTGTTCCTCGCCACGCACATCGTCGTGATGTCGGCGCGGCCCGGACGCATCAAGGCGAGTTTCCGGCCGCCCTTCGCGCAGAGCGCCGATCCGGCGGTGGTTGCGAGCCCGGAGTTCGCGCGCATGAAGGCCGAGATCTTCGGCCTGCTACGCGAAGAGGCGCTGACGGCCCAGCAGCAGGAAAGCAAGGAGCACCTTCGATGAGCGCAGCGTCGTCACCCGGCGCGCGCAAGGGTCGCATGCGCTGGATCAATCTCGGCTCTTTCGCCGTGCTGCTGCTGCTGTGGTTCCTCATCACCGCGCCGCTGGTGCAAGGCAAGCCGCTGGTGGCGCCGCTGTTCCTGCCCTCGCCGGTCTCCGTGTGGCAGAGCTTTCTGCAGCTCATGCAAAACGGCTACCAGGGCAAGACGCTCGCGCACCACGTCGGCATCAGCCTGTTCCGGTTTGGCCTGGCCTTCGTGCTTACCGTGCTGGTTGCCGTGCCGCTGGGCCTCTGGATGGGCATGAACGAGACGGTCAAGGCGGTGCTCGACCCGCCGATCGAAATCTCGCGTCCGGTGCCCAAGCTCGCGCTGCTGCCGTTGCTGATCATCTGGTTCGGGATCGGCGAGGTCGCGAAGATCGTGATCATCGTGTTGGCGCTCTTTCCGATCCTCTCGATCAGCGCGATGCAGGCCGTGCGTGGGGTCGGCGTGCGCAAGGTGCAGGCGGCGATGGCGCTCGGCGCCTCGCGCACCATGATCTTCCGCCGCGTGATCTTTCCGGCCAGCCTCCCCGGCATCTTCACCAGCATCCGCGTGAGCATCGGCATCGGCGTCACGATGCTGGTGGGCGCCGAGATGATCGCCACCAACGCGGGCATCGCCTACATGGCGATGTCGGCGTCGGATTTTCTGCTCACCAACGTCGTGCTCGTCGGCGCGCTGATCATGGCCGTGCTGGGCTATGCGCTCGACCTTCTGGCGCGCGCGCTCGAGAACAAGGTCGTCCACTGGGGCGGCCGCGAAGGATGAGGTCCGACATGCACACCCGACTCCCCGACCATGGCATTGCCTGGGACGATCTCCAGCGCGAGATGGAAGAAGCCGCGCGCCACGACGCCGATTGGCGCGGCGGCCGGCTGCCGATGTTCATCCACTACGCGGGCGACGATGTGCTCGAGGTCGCCAAGAAGGCGTACCTGATGTTCTTTTCGGAGAACGGCCTGGGCCCTCGCGCCTTCGCCAGCCTCGACAGGTTCGAGAAGGACGTGGTGGCCATGGGCCTGGGCCTGCTGCACGGCGGGCCCGAGGCGCGCGGCGCCATGACCACCGGCGGGACCGAGAGCATCTTTCTCGCCGTGAAATGCGCGCGAGACCGTGCGCTGGCATCCCGGCCCAGCATGGGAAAGCCCCAGATCCTGATGCCCCGCAGCGCGCATCCGGCCTTCGACAAGGCGGCGCACTTCCTGGGCCTGGAGCCGGTGCGCACATCATTGGGACAAGACTTCCGCGCTGACCTGGGTGCCATGCGCGCGGCGCTGACGCCCCGCACGGCGATGATCGTCGGCTCGGCACCCACGTTCCCGCACGGCGTGGTCGATCCGATCGCCGAGCTTGCAGCGCTGGCGCGGGAGCAAGGCACCTGGATGCACGTGGACGCTTGCGTAGGCGGCTATTTCGCACCGTTTGCGAGGGAACTCGGCGCCGAGCTTCCGGACTTCGATTTTGCGGTCGACGGCGTGACCTCGATATCCGCCGATCTCCACAAATACGGCTACACCGCCAAGGGCGCCTCGACGCTCTTCTTTGCCGATCCCGCTTCGTTCGCGCTGATGGGCTGGGCCTTCGACAACTGGCCGCGGGGCCAGTACTTCACGCACACCTTGGTGGGCACGCGCGCCGGCGGCGCCATCGCGGCCGCATGGGCTGTCATGAACTACCTCGGCAAGGACGGCTACCTGCGGGTGGCGCAGCGCGTGCTGAACGTCAGGCGGACCCTGCAGGCGGGACTGGACGCGCTGGGCCTGCCCACCATCGGGAAGCCCGAGCTGTCGATCTTCGCCTTCGGTTCGCCGCAGCGCGACATGGCAGCCGTCGGCAAGGGGATGGGCGAGCGTGGGTGGACGGTGGGCTACGTGAACGATCCGCCGGGCATCCATCACATGCTCAACCTGACGCACGAGCCGGTTGTGGGCCAGTATCTTTCGGACATGGCCGAGGTTCTGACCGACCCGGCGACACGGACCCGAGGCGATTCCGGCGCGATGCCGGCACAGTACTGACGCCAGCGTCGTGCCGGCGGCGGCCCCGTGGTCAACTCCGCTTGCGGCCGGTCACCATTGCCCCCGGCAGGTTCTCGCGCCACCGCCAGCTCATCACGGCGACGCCGAGCAGGTGCAGGGCCACCGCGACGAGCAAACCGTCGGCCAGCCACGCATGGACGTGCTGCAGGCGATCGTCACCCCAGAATGCATCCAGGCGGCTCATCCATCCCGTGAGTGCGAGCAGCAGCACGAGCAACCAGAGCAGCCACACCATCCACAGGCCGAGCGGGTCGTGGCCGATGCAGCGTGGTGCACGGGCGCGAAGAAAGGCCAGCGTGGCGGCTGTGGAGGGCTTCAGGGACGCGAGGCTGCCATGTCCACCTGCCACCGCCGCCCATAGCAGCCGCGCGACGACCACGCCAGCCGCCACGTAGCCCGCGCTGCGATGCACCCGGCCGCCATCGTCCTGAATCCAACAGAAGAGGACGAGGCCCGCCAGCATCCAGTGCAGAAGACGCACAGCCACATCCCAAACCGGGACGCCGCCCCCGGGTGCCGGCACCTTGCGGGCGGGGACCGGCATGCCGCTACTTTTCGATTTCGCTCTTCACGGGTTCGAGCGTCTTGGCGTCGTAGTAGATCTCGACCTTCTTGCCGGCCTTGTTCCGGCCGTAGATCTCGTAGCAGTTGCCGTCCACCTTGAACTTGGAGATGGTGTAACCCTGCGCTTCGATCTTGGACTTGGCTTCGGCTTCCTTCATCCATTCGGCCTTGGGGTAGGCCTTGCAGTTGGCCTTGGCGAATGCAGGCACCGTCACGACAGCACAGAAGCCGACCACGGCGGCAAAGATGACTCGCTTCATTGAAACCTCTTCCGGAAGACGCTGGAGAGCAAAAGCTTAGCATTGCATCGCTCTCCCTCACGAAATGTTGCGCCAGATCCGCAGGCTGCCGACGTTCAAGGAGGCTGGCGTGGTTGGCGTGCCCCCTGCCCGTGGTCCCGAGCCAGCGCTCAAGGCGCCTGACCGTCGACGCTTTTCGAGATGGCCAGGTGCGAAGGCATGGGCGCGGTGAGCTCACTCTCCTGCAGCGATTCGACGATGGTTCGGACCAGAGGGCGGTAGCGATGGGCCGGTCCGGCAAATGCCACGACCAAGGTTCCGGGGGCCACCGGCGCTGCCGCGCGAAGCAGGCGCAACTGGCCGCTCTCGACCTCGTTGCGAACCATGGCCGAGGGGAGCACTGCCGCCCCCTGCCCGGCCGCGACAAGTCGCGCCATCAGTGTCAGCGAGTTGCAAGTGCTCAGGCGGGAAGGCTCCACGCCATCTGCATCGAACCAATGGCGGATGGCCCGGAAGATCGTGGAGGGTTCGGGCATCGTGAGGATCGGGACATTGCGCAAGTCCGCCGGCTTGAGCGGCCGTTTTGGAAACCTCAACTGCGGGGCCGCATACCAGGCCAGCTCGATGAGCCCGACGGCCTCGACCGTGATCGCGTCGCTCACCTGAGGGTCCGTGAGGACAGCGACATCGAGTTCGCTCGCATTGAGCTTTCGATTCAGCGCCGCACCCACATCGAGCGTGAGCTCGACCTTGAGTTCCGGATAGCCCGCAACGAAGCGCGGCAGCAGGCTCGGCAACGTCATCAACGCGACCGATTCGACCGCTCCGAGCCTCAGCAGCCCCCGCAGCGTCCGGCCGCTTTGGCTGTGCGCCGCGATGTCGTCGCTCAGCTTGAGCATGCGGTCCACGGGTTCAACGATGCTGCGCCCGCGCGCTGTCAACTCGGCCCGCTGGCGCGAGCGCACGAACAGCCTGGTGTCCAGCGTCACCTCGAGTTCGGCGATGCGCGCGGAAATGGTGGGCTGGGTGACGTGCAGGTGACGTGCCGCCGCATGAAAACTTCCGAGACGTGCGATCCAGTAGAAGGCTTCAAGCTGAGCAAGCGATGCGCGCATGATCAAAAAATCTTATCACCGGACGGCTGATTTCCGATTACCTCCAAAAACTGTTCTCCCCCTAAAGTGGCCGGCAGCCTGCCCCGTTTGATTCCCGGGGCCTATCACGAAGGGCAAGATGCAACAGATCGGATTCGACGTCGGTGGCACCTTCACCGACCTGGTGGTGACCGACGCGAAGGACAACATCCGGACCCTGAAGGTGCTGTCGACCCCGCATGACTACAGCCAGGGGATCCTGGACGGCGTCGCGCAGCTGGTTTCCGGTGGCGTGCTGGTCCCAGCCTCGGTCGAGCGGATGGTCCACGCCTTCACCGTCGCCACCAACGCGCTCCTGACCCGGACCGGCGCCAAGGTCGGCCTGATCACGACACGTGGATTTCGCGACGTGCTCGAGATCGGGCGGCTGCGCATGCCACGGCTGTATGACATGGAATGGGACAAGCCCGTGCCGCTGGTTCGCCGCAGCCTCCGTCTGGAGGTCAGGGAGCGGCTGTCCGCGAAAGGCGAGGTGGTGACGCCGCTCGACGAGGACGACGCTGCCCGGGCGATCGACACGCTCGTGGCCGCCGGCGTTGAATCCATCGCGATCTGCCTCCTGCACGCATACGTCGATTCCCGGCACGAGAAGCGCCTGCTCGAGATCGCTCGCGCGCGCGCGCCGCAACTGGTGATCTCCGCCTCGCACCAGGTGCTGCCCGAGATCCGGGAATTCGAGCGCACGAGTACGACGGTCGTGAATGCCTTCGTGAAACCCGTGGTCGATCGCTATCTCGGGCGGCTGGAGCGCGGCCTCGAAGAAGCGCTGGTCACGGCACCGCTGATGATCATGCAGTCCGCGGGCGGCGTGATGAAGTCGGGCACGGCCAGGCAGCTCCCTGCCTATTGCATCGAATCAGGCCCGGCCGCGGGTGCCGTCGGAGCGGCAGCGCTTGGCAAGCTGCTGGGGATCGCCAACATCATTGCGTTCGACATGGGCGGGACCACCGCCAAGGCCTGCCTGATCGAGAACGGCGAACCTCGTCTCACCTCGGAACTCGAAGTCGGAGCGGCGCTCAATTCAGGTCAGCGGCTGTTGAGCGGCGGCGGCTACGTCGTCCGGACGCCCGCGATCGACCTGGCGGAGATCGGGGCCGGTGGCGGCAGCCTTGCCTGGATCGACGCCGGCGGTGCCTTGCGCGTGGGGCCCACGAGTGCGGGATCCGTACCTGGGCCTGCCTGCTACGGCTTGGGCGGGGAACGTCCAACCGTGACCGATGCGAACGTGGTGCTCGGCTTTCTGAGCCGCGGCCACCTGCTCGATGGGGCGATGCCGATCGACAGCGCTGCTGCCGAAGCCGCCATCGAGCGGCACATCGCGCAGCCGCTGGGCATCTCGATTCATGAAGCTGCATACGGGATCCATGCCGTGGCCGATGCCGCCATGGTGCGTGCGGTGCAGGCCGTCACCAGCGAGATTGGCCGCGCGCCCGCCGACTTCACGATGGTCGCCTTCGGAGGCAGTGGCCCGGTCCATGCGGCCTCTCTGGCCATGCATGCCGGCATCCGGCAGATCGTGATCCCGCCGGCGCCAGGCGTGTTCAGCGCCTTCGGGCTGCTCTTCACGCGCATCGAGCACCGCCTCGTGCGCACCTGTGCGATGGATGTCGAGAGTGCCGATCTCGACCGGATCGGCAGCCTGCTCCACCTGTTGGGTGAAGAGGCGGACGAGCTGATGCGCGCTGAAGGGGTGGCACCGGGACAGAGCGAACAGATGCGACAGCTCGACCTTCGCTATCGAGGGCAAAGCTCGGAGATCGCCATACCGCTCATCCTGCCGTTGACGACAGCCTCGGTCGCGGCTGCAGCCCGTGCCTTCCACGAGGAGCACGAGAGGACCTACGGGTACTGCAGCCCGGACGAGCCGGTGCAGATCGTCAACTTGCGGCTCAGGGTGCGGTCGCGCAGCGGCGGCGTGGCTGCGGTGAACGCGCAAGGCGTGAAGCCGGCCCTGGCCGCATTGCGTCTGGGCGCGCTGGGGAGGCGCCAGGTGTATTTCGGACCGCGGTGGGGCTGGCACGACACGCCGATCGTGCGGCGGCAAGGGCTCTCGACCTGCCAAGGTCCGCTCGTCGTCGAGGAATACGACACCACGGTGGTGGTGCCGCCGGACGCCAGGGTCCACCTCGACCCCACCGGCAGCATTCGCATCGACCTGACTCCCATCCTGTGAGCACCATGACCCCTTCCCGCGATCCGATCCGGCTCGAACTGCTCAAGAACGCCTTCGCCGCGATCTCGGACGAAATGGCCGCGACGGTGGTTCGAACGGCGCGCTCCTACGTGATCAAGGAGGCGATGGACTTCTCCACGGGCCTGATCGACGCGCAGGGGCAGCTGATCTCGCAGGGGCTGTGCCTGCCCATGCACATGGGCTCCTTCCCACCGACGGTGCAGACCGTACTCGAACGCTTCGCAGGCGACATCCAGGAGGGCGACGTCTACATCACCAACGACCCGTACACGGGTGGCGGCACCCACCTGCCCGACATCTACGTCTTCAAGCCGATCCACCACGAAGGCACGCTCCTCGGTTTCGCGGCGGCGATCGGCCACCAGACCGACATCGGCGGCCGCGTGGCCGGCGGCAACGCTTGCGACAACACGGAGATCTTCCAGGAAGGCCTGCGGATCCCGCCCGTGCGGCTGTTCGACCGCGGGATGCTGGACGAAGACCTGATGGCGATCCTGCGGCTGAACGTCCGGCTTCCGGACAAGGTGCATGGCGACGTCATGGCGACCGTGTCGGCCTGCACGCGCGGCGAGCGCGCGATGCAGGCACTCGCCCGCCAGTACGGCGCGGACGTGTTGCGGGAGGAAATGTCCCACCTGCTCGACTACACGGAACGCATGACGCGCGCCGCGTTCGAGGCGCTGAACGATGGGGAGTGGGAGTTCGACGACTATCTCGACGACGACGGCTTCAGCGAAGACCCGATTCGGATCCGCTGCCGCGTGCAGAAGACAGGCGGCGCCCTGAAGGTCGACTTTTCCGGAAGTTCGCCGCAGGTGCGAGGCTCGATCAACCTGCCGTTTTCCATGACCCAATCGTGCACCTATGCCTGCGTACGTTGCATCATGGATGCCGGCTTGCCCACCAACAGCGGCTTCATGCGCGCCATCGAGGTCGTCGCGACACCCGGATCGGTGGTGCACCCGACCACGCCCGCACCGGTGGCAGCGCGTGGCTTGACCGCCATGCGAACCACCGAGGCGATCTGGGGCGCCCTGGCCCGCATGCTGCCGTCAAAGGTCTTCGCCTGCGGCGCCCAGGGCGATTTCGGCGTGACCATCGCAGGCTACGACTCGAACCGCGAGCCGTTCGTGCTGCTGGAGTTTCTTTTCGGTACCTGGGGCGGGAGGCCTGGCAAGGACACCAATGACGGCTTGTCCTCCCTCGCCGTCAACTACTCGAATTCGCCGGTCGAGGTGGTCGAGGGTGAGCAGCCGCTGCGGATCGAGGCCTACGGATTCCGGACCGACTCCGGCGGACCCGGGAAGCACCGCGGCGGTGTCGGCATGGTTCGCAGCTATCGCCTCACCGGCGTGCCCGATGCAGTGCTGCAGGTGCGCAGCGACCGGCAGAGATTCCAGCCCTATGGGCTGCAGGGCGGGCACGGCGGTGCGTTCGCCGCCAACTACCTGAGCATGGAAGGCGGCGAGCGCTCCCAGTTGCCAGGCAAATTCATGCGCACCTTCGTTCGTGGCGAACTGTACGAGGCGGTGCTCGCGGGCGGCGGGGGCTGGGGCGACCCGCTCGAGCGGGATCCTCACGCGGTGTGCGAAGACGTCGTGGACGGGAAGGTGTCGCGCGAAGCCGCGCTGCGGGACTACGGGGTCTGCATCGACGCCGCCGGGCAGATCGAACCCGACGCCACGCTGGCACGGCGCCGGTTCATGCGAGACTCCCGCCTGCCCGCAGGCCGGCCCGGCGATTGACATGCAACTGTGCACCCCCACGCTGACACTCGACCTCGACGCGTTCGATCGAAACGTCGCGCGCATGGCCCGCACCATCGCACGCGGCGGAAAGCACTGGCGTCCTCACGTCAAGAGCATCCGCTCGCCTGCGCTGGCACGCCGCCTCCTGGCCGCCGGCGCGCGCGGGGTGACCTGCGCGACCTTGGACGAGGCGAAGGTCATGGTCGAGGGTGGTGTCGACGACGTGCTGGTTGCATCGCAGGTGGTGCAGGCGCTGGAGATCCAGCAACTGCTGGACCTCAATCGGCGTGCGCGCGTCATGGTTGCCGTGGATTCGCTGGCCCAGGGCCTGCTGCTTGCGCGGTATGCGCGACATGCCGGACTGGCGGTACCGGTGCTGATCGAGGTCGAGGTGGGGCTGGGACGCGCCGGTGTAACGCCAGGCCCTGCCGTCGTCGACCTGGCCCGGCGCCTGGCGCACGAAGGCGGGCTGCACTTCGAGGGGCTCATGGCATGGGAAGGCCATGCCACCCGCGTTGCAGCCGGCGGCGCAAGACGCCAGGCCATCGCGGATGCCGTCGGCCTGCTGACGGAAAGTGCGCGCCTCTGCGCCGCCGCCAGCGTCCCGCCCGGCACGGTCAGCTGCGGCGGCACCGGAACATTCGAGACAACCTCGACACTCGATGGGGTGACAGAGATCCAGGCCGGTGGCGGCGTGTTCGGCGACCTGCGATGCCGGGAGGATTTCGGGATCGACCTCGAAGCCGCGCTCGGGTTGCGCGCGAGCGTGATTTCGCGGCCGACCCCGACGCGCATCGTCTGCAATGCCGGCTGGAAATCGCTCGCCGTCCATCCGAAGCCGCCACGCCCATCGGGTCTCGAAGGCGTTGCGGGCATGGCGCATGCGGCTTCGCACCTGACGATCGATCTCGCGGGCGCCCTTGTACGGCCTGACATCGGCGACTGCATCGATCTCGAAGTCGGCTACGCCGACGCCACCGTCTTCCTGCACCGCGAGATCGTCGGTCTGCGTGACCTCCAGGCCGAAGAGCGCTTCACGCTGCCGGATACGCGCCCTCCTCCCGCACGCTGACCCCACCCATTCACCACCGGAGAACCCGACCATGGACTCACAGATCGCCAGCAACAAACGTGACTTCCTCAAGGGCACCGCACTGCTCGGCGCCGCGGCCTCCGGGCTGGCAGCGACAGCGGGACTCGTGCCGCAGCAGGCGCTCGCGCAATCGCTCGACAGCGGCATCCGCCCGGAATCGACGCTGGCAAAGGTGCTCAAGTCAGGGGTCTTGCGCGTCGGGTATGCGCAAACCGGCCCGTTCTTTTACAGGAACGCGAAAACGGGCGAGCTCGGCGGCATCTACTTCGACGCCGCCACCGAGCTCGCCAAGCAGATGGGCGTCAAGGTCGAGTTCAAGGAAGTGACTTTCCAGAACGCGACCGTCGCCTTGCGCCGCGACGACTACGACGTGTTCGGCTCCGCGCTGACCTACACGATGGCGCGGGCCATGGCGGTCGACTACATCGGCCCGATCTACGAGGTCGGCAGCCTGCTGCTCGTGCACAAGGACAACGCGGGCCGCTTCAAGAAGCTCGAGGACTTCAACGATCCCGGTGTCACCTTCTCGGTCGTCTCGGGCGGCAGCGAGGAGCCGCGCATTCCGATCCTGTTCCCGAAGGCGAAGCTGATCACCACCACGGGGCAGGCAGAGCTCGGTGCCGAGCCCGTGCGCGCCAGGAAGTCCGATGTGTGGATGAGCAGCCAGGTGGCCGTGCAGCTCATGGCCAAGCGTGTGAATTGGGCTGTCGCCTTCAATCCGGAACATCCCATCGACAGACGGCCAAGCAGCTGGGCCGTGCGCTATGGTGACTACGAATGGAAGAACTTCCTCGACTTCTGGGCGGGCTTTCTACGCACCAACGGTGAAACAGAGCGCCTGATGAAGATCCACATGGAAAGGCTCGGCAGCGCGTGAGGCCGGCGGACGGTCAGGCCGCGGCCGCCGGGCCAACGGCATCACAGCCGGGAACGGCGCCGACTGCCGATGTCCCGTGCATCCGCGTCGTCGGGCTGCGCAAGCACTTCGGCGCGCTGGAGGTGCTCAAGGGTGTCAGCCTCGATGTTCATCGAGGCACTGTCCTCAGCATGATCGGCGCGAGCGGCTCGGGCAAGAGCACGCTGCTGCGTTGCATCAACCGACTGGAGACGCCGAGCGCCGGCGATGTACTCATCGAGGGGGAGTCTCTTTGCGTGCGCAACGGGAAGCCGCGCTCGGTCGCCGATGTCAACCGGATCCGGCGCGAACTCGGCATGGTGTTCCAGCAGTTCAACCTGTGGCCGCACATGACGGTGATGGAGAACGTCACCGAAGCGCCCCGCCACGTGCGCGGGCTCTCCCGCGAGGCGGCCAGGAACATCGCGACGGCCTGCCTTCAGCGAGTGCATATGCTGGACAAGGCCGATGCCTATCCGGCGCGGCTCTCGGGCGGCCAGCAGCAGCGCGTTGCGATTGCCCGTGCACTCGCCATGCAACCGAAGGTGATGCTGTTCGACGAGGCTACGTCTTCGCTGGATCCCGAGCTGACCGAAGAAGTACTGGCCGTGATGCGCGACCTGGCAAGCGATGGGACGACCATGATCGTCGTGACGCACGAGATGGCGTTCGCGCGCGAGGTCTCGGACCACGTCATGTTCCTGCACAACGGCCTTGTCGAGGAGCAGGGCGCCCCTGCCGACCTGTTCGGCCGTCCGCAATCGGAGCGGCTGCGGCAGTTCCTCAGCAAGGCGGCCGGGCGGGAGTCTTTTCATGCCTGAGGTGCTGCGGGAGACACTCGACCTGACCTTGTTCTGGGAATACCGCCAGGCCCTGCTCAAGGGACTGTGGATGAGCCTGGGCGTGTTCGCTTGCGCGGCGGCAATCGCCGTGCTGGCAGGCCTCGGCATCGCGCTGCTGCGCCGCAGCCGTTTTGGCCCGCTTCGCTGGGCCGCAACGCTGCACACGGAGATTTCCCGCAATTCACCCGACTACATCATGATCGTATGGGTGCATTTCGTGCTGCCGCTGCTCATCGGCACGCTGCTGGCGCGCCGCTTCGAGTTCGACCCCTTCGTCTCGTCGGTGATCGCGCTGGGCTACGTCTACAGTGGCTACTTTGCCGAGACCTTTCGCGCCGGCATCGAAGCCGTCCCGCGCGGGCACTTCGAGGCTGCGCAGGCGTTCGGCATGACCGAGCGCCGCATCATGTGGCGGATCGTGTTGCCGCAGGTCGTCCGGCGAATGCTGCCCGAATCGACCAACCAGTTCATATCGATGTTCAAGGCGACGAGCATCGTGTCGCTGATCGCGGTGCCGGACCTGATGTACCAGGTCTCGATGGTGAGCTCCCAGGAGATGAGGCCGATGCCGCTCTACACCGGGGCCGCACTTGCGTATTTCGTGATCGTGTTCTGCGCGGCTACGCTGCTGCAGACCTTGTCCAAGCGCTGGCGCGCCAAGGTGTTCGCATGATGGCTGCGGCGTCATGAGCAACTGGCAGCGCCTCGTCTGGGACCAGCGCGACGCGTTCGCCGCCGGCTTCCAGGTCACCGTCGAAGTCTGTGCCGCGTCGTTCCTGTTCGCGTTGATCGGCGGTCTGCTGCTGGCGCTGGTCCGGCTGTACGTCAGGCCGCTGCGCACAGTCGCTCTCGTTCTGACCGAATTCTTCCGCGCGACGCCCATCCTGGTGCAGCTGTTGTGGGTGAACTATGTCTGGCCCGAGCTCATCGGGTGGCCGAACTCGTTCTTTGCCGCTGCCTGCGTCGCGCTGGCGCTGCAGTCGAGCGGGTACTTGGCCGAGACCTTCCGGGGCGGCATCGAATCGATGCCGCGGGGACAGGCCGAGGCTGCGAGTTCCCTCGGCATGTCGCGCACGCGGGCTTTCTTGCGCATTGTCCTGCCCCAGGTGCTGCTGGATGCCGCGCCTTCGATCGGCAATCAGTTCACAGTGATCGTGAAGTCATCTGCGCTGGTCTCCGTGATCGCCGTGCCTGACCTGATGTTCCAATCGCAGAAGCTGGTCAACCGATGGTATGAGCCGATCGAGATTCTCACGGCCACGGCCGTGATCTACATCGGTTTCATCTTTGCGATGTCTGCGCTGCTCAATGCAATGGCCCATGCACTGCGCCGGCGATTCGGCGTTGGAACAGCAAGCACGCCGTCGTCCCGGCTCGAGATGTAAAACCCCCACGGCCGAAGCTGCTGGGCGAGCTGGCCGCAACGCGGGTGCGCGAGCGCATACCAACTCGTGTGGCTTCCTCCACAACTTGTCCGACATTTAAACTGATGTTTCTTCGAGGACAGGCTGAATAGCCATAAAGTTCTCCTCATGAGTTCAGTTCTCGGCGGTAGAGCGACGCGAGGCGTTATTTTCCTGGTGCTTTGATGGATATCGGTGGAGAGACGCCGCAACGGCGTATGTCGCTTTCAACTGCGCAGCGGCGATTGTGGTTTCTGGACCGGATCAAGGCCGATGTCCGCGATGCGTATCACATCTCGGGCGCACTTGAATTCAACGGCACGCTCGACGAGGGCGCCCTCAGGCGAGCCCTCGAGGCGCTCGTGGCGCGCCACGAGGTGCTGCGTGCGAGCTTTGTCGAGATCGATGGCGAGCCGGTGCAGCGCATTGCGCCGCCTGGACCCTTCCCGCTCGGAACGAGCGACCTGCAGCACCTGGTCGCGGCGGACATGGAAGCCGAACGCGAACGCCAGGTCCAGGAGGAGTGCACGGCACCCTTCGACCTGGCGACCGGACCCTTGATCCGCGGGCGGCTGCTTCGGCTCGGCCCGCAGCGCCATACCCTGGTACTGAGCCTGCACCACATGGTGACCGACGGCTGGTCGACGGCCGTGCTCATGAGCGATGTGGCCGCGTTCTACACCGCTTTCACGCAGGGCCTGCCGGACCCGCTGCCCGCCTTGCCTGCCCAGTATGCGGACCACGTGGCAGAGGAGCAGGAGCGCGCGTCGTCACCCATGCGCAGAACGCGCCTCGCGTATTGGCAGCGCCAGCTCGAAGGGTCTCCAGAACTGCTGGAGCTCCCCACCGATCATCCGCGGCCGCCGGTGCAGGACCATTCCGGCGATCACGTCGAGATCGTATTCCCCACGCGGCTTGTCTCCGCGCTGCGCGAGTGGGCCAAGCATCGCGACGCCACCTTGACCATGGCGCTGCAGGCCGGCCTGAACGTGCTCTTCTCGCGCCTGAGCGGTCAGCAGGACATCGTGATCGGTACCGCCGTCGCCAATCGCCGCAGGCCGGCGTACCGGCAGGCCATGGGCTTCTTCGTCAACACGCTCGCACTGCGAACGGACCTGAGCGACAACCCGACGGCCGATGAGCTGCTGGACCGGGTCCGCAGCATCGGCCAGTCGGCCTACCTGCGGCAGGACGTTCCTTTCGAACAGGTCGTCGAACTGGTGCGGCCCGCACGCAACCCGAGCCACAGCCCCATCTTCCAGGTGCTGATGGCCATCCAGAACTACGACACCGAGCCGATCCCGCTGCCCGGCGCCACGTTGCAGCTGGTGGTGGTCCCGCCACACAGCGTGGCTTCCGACCTGATGGTGCTGTTGCGCGAAACCGCCGACGGCATGGTGGGCCGGATCGCCTACGCCACGGCCTTGTTCGACCGCACCACCATCGAGCGCTGGGTCGGCTACCTGATGCGCCTGCTCGAAGGCATGGCTTGCGACGGCACCCAGCGCGTTGCCGACCTCCTCATGCTGGGCGAGGACGAGCGATCGCTGCTGCTGGAGGGCTTCAACGCCACGCGGAGCATGCCCGCCGCCGACACGATGGTCCACACCCTCTTCGAGGCGCAGGCCGCTCGCACGCCCGAGGCTGTCGCGCTCGTCGCCGATCACCGGAGCTGGCGCTACGCCGAGCTCGATGCGCAGGCGGATCGCCTCGCCTGCCGTCTGCACGCAGGCGGGCTCGGTCCCGGCCAGCGCGCGGCCCTCTACATCGGGCGCGGCGCCGACATGATCGTGGCGATGATCGCCGTGTTGAAGTGCGGCGGCGCCTACGTGCCGCTGGATCCTGCCGATCCTGCGGATCGGATTGCCCGCATGCTCGACGATGCGGCGCCGCAGGTCGTGCTGACCCACAGGAGGCTGCAGGCTGCGCTGCCCACGCGGGATATACCCCAGCTCGTGCTCGACGCCGAAGCCGGCGCTGCACCCCAACCGGCTGCCGAACCCTTCACAGCCGACGTGCGCCCGGAGCACCCGGCCTACGTCATCTACACGTCGGGCTCCACCGGCACGCCCAAGGGCGTCGCGGTGCCGCACGCGGCCTTGGTCAACCTCATCCGCTGGCAGGCACGCCAGCGCCAGGGCGCGCTTGCGCCACGCACCCTTCAGTACGTGGCCCTCGGGTTCGACGTCGCGTTCCAGGAGATATTCACCACCTTGTGCGGCGGCGGTGCGCTGGTGCTGATCCATGAGGGCGTGCGCCGCGACATGTCCGCGCTGCTTCGCGTGCTGCGCGACCAGCGCGTCGAGCGCTTGATCCTTCCCTTCATCTCGCTGCAGCACCTGGCGGAGGAAGCCGCAACGTCGTCGGACGCCCTGCCCGCGTTGCGGCAAGTGATCACCGGGGCCGAGCAGCTGCGCATCGGCAACGAGATCCGGGCCTTGTTCAAGCGCCTGGGCACCTGCAGGCTGCAAAACCAATACGGCCCCACCGAATACCCGGTCGCGACGGCGCTCGACCTGGAAGGGCCGCCGGACAGCTGGCCCTTGCTGCCATCGATCGGCCGACCGATCGACAACACCGTGGTTCGCATCCTCGACCCCTTCGGCCAGCCCGTGCCGATCGGGGTCAAGGGAGAGATCTTCATCGGCGGCGAAGGCATGGCGAGCGGCTACCTGGGGCAGCCCGCCCTGAGCGAAGCCGCCTTCGTCCGCGATGCCTTCAGTCCGCATCGCGGCGCGCGCCTCTACAAGACAGGCGATGTCGGTCGCTGGCGCAGCGACGGCTGCATCGACTTCGTCAGCCGGTACGACGACCAGGTCAAGCTGCGCGGCTTTCGCATCGAGCTCGGGGAAATCGAGGCGCAACTGGGTCAGCACCCATCGGTCGCCGACGTCGCCGTACTCTTGCGCGAGGACGATCCCGGACACAAGCGGCTCGTGGCCTACCTGACCTTGGCGCCGGGCGTGGCCGAACCTGGCACCACGGCTGCGCTCAAGCGCTACCTGCGCAGCGTTCTGCCCGAGTACATGGTTCCCGGCGAGCTCGTGGTGCTGGATACGTTCCCGCTGACGGTGAACGGCAAGGTGGATCGCCGGGCCTTGCGCCCGCCGCCGGTCCGAGCGGAGGGCAGCGACCGGGTCATGCCACGCAGCCGCACGGAAGAGGCGCTCTGGGATATCTGGCGCGGCGTGCTCCACACCACGGCCTTCGGTGTCGAGGACAGCTTCTTCGACCTCGGCGGGCATTCGCTGCTGACGATGCAGGTCGCCTCCCGCATCCGCCAGCAGCTCGGCATCGAGTTGTCCCTGGCGCTTCTGTTCGAGCACGTCACCATTGCCGCGCTCGCCGCGTGGCTGGACGAGGCACTGCCCCGCACCGCGCCCGCCGATCTGGCTCCCATCCCGCGCGTCGCGCGCGGCCGCGCCCTTCCGGTGTCGCTGTCGCAGCGGCGCATGTGGGTGATCCAGCAGTTCGACCCCGCATCCGTCGCCTACAACGTGCCGGTCTCGCTGCGGCTACGCGGCGCGTTCGATCGTCGCCTGCTGCAGGCGGCCTTCGACCGGATCGTCGAGCGCCATGAGGGCCTGCGGACCCGCTTCGCCATGCAGGAAGACGAACCCGTCCAGCACATTGCGCCGTCCCTGCCCGTGAACGTCGAGCAGGTCGACCTGCGCGCGCGACCCGCCGCCGCCAGGCTCGAGGAAGCGCGGTCGATCCTGGGCGAGCGGGCGTCCAGGCCATTCGATCTCACCCAGGCCCCCCTGCACCATGCAACGCTGGTCATCCTCGATGAGAGCGACCACGTATTTTTGTGGGTGATGCACCACGCGATCACCGACAACTGGTCGATCGCGATCCTGATGCGCGATCTTCTCGCGTCGTATGCCTCGCTCGCGACGGGCGGCCCGGCGGAGCTGCCCCCGCTTGCGATCGAATACGCCGACTACGCCGCATGGCAGCGCTCGCCGGCGTCCGCGGCGCAGCGCCACCACCAGATCGACTTTTGGGTCGAGCGGTTGAGCGGCCTGCAGCCGCTCAACCTGCCGACCGACTACGTGCGCCCGCCGCTTCCCAGCTTTCGCGGCTCCAAGGTGTCGGTCTCGCTGCCGGCAAGCCTGCTCGTGAGCTTGCGCCGCTTCTGTGGCCTGCACGCGGTCACACCCTTCGTGGTGCTGCTCGCCGCCTTCAAGCTCATGCTGGCGCGCCATTGCGGCAGCCATGACATCGCCGTGGGCACGCCCATTGCCAATCGCCACCACCTGGCCACGGAGCAACTGGTCGGCACGCTGGTCAACACGCTGGTGATGCGTACCGATCTGTCCGGCAACCCCGATTTTTCCGAGTTGCTGCAGCGGGTGCGAACGACCGCCCTGCAGGCCTACGCCCATCAGGACGCTCCTTTCGACGAGATCGTGGAAGCGCTGGGGCAGGACCGCCGCAGCCACCCTGAAGGCCTCGTGCGCACGCTCTTCAACGTGCTCAATGCGCCCCTCGGCCATTTGCCGGCCGTGGACTTCAGCTACCAGGAATTCGATCTCGAGCGCACCGCGGCGCAGTTCGACCTCTCCATCCATGTCGACACGGAATTCGGCCACCGCATCCACCTGGAGTACTCGACCGATCTGTTCGCCGCGACGTCGGCCGAGCGCATGCTCGAGAACTACCTGTCGCTGGTCGAGCAGGTGCTCGGCCACGAGCACCTGCCGATCTCGGACTACCCGCTCCTCGCCCCTTCGCAGCTCGCGCTGCTGCGGGATCACTGGAACGCGACGCAGCAAGCGCTGCCGCCCGAACCGCTCATCCACCGGCATCTGCGCTGCGGCGAGCTAGCGCTGCGCGACCGCGCCGCGGTCATCGATTCGCAAGGCAAGCGCACCACCTACGGCGAGTTGAACGCTTCGGTGGCGCTGCTCGCCTCGGCCCTGCGCGCGCGCGGCTTCGGGCGCGGTCACCGCATCGGCCTGAGCCTGGCGCGCGACGCCGTCATGCTGACCGCTCAGCTGGCGGTGCTGACTGCAGGCGCCGCCTATGTGCCGCTGGACCCCGGTTTTCCGATCGACCGGTTGCGCTACATGGCCTCGGATGCAGGCCTGTCCGCCATCCTCGTGGGACCAGGCTCGGCAGCGCACTTCCGGGACACGGGGGTTCCGCTGCTGGACCCTGTCGTGCTCCTGGACGAAGCGGCGGCCTCGCCGCCACCCTCACTGCGTGTGGACCCGGAACGCGATGCGCGGCCGCTCGACCCGGCGTATTTCATCTACACGTCGGGCTCGACCGGCCGCCCGAAAGCGGTGGCCGTGCCGCACCGCGCCGTGGTCAATTTCCTGGTGGCCATGGCGCGCGAGCCCGGCCTGAGCGAATCCGACCGGCTGGTGGCGATCACCACGCTGTCCTTCGACATCGCGGTGCTCGAACTTCTGCTCCCGCTCGCCGTCGGGGCGCAAGTCATCGTGGCCGACAGCGACCATGTGGCCGATCCGAGGCAACTGCGCGCAATGCTCGAGCGCCACGATGCCACGGTGATGCAAGCCACGCCGTCCGCCTGGCGCGCACTGCTCGACACCGGATGGGCCGGCCGCCCGGGCTTTCGCGGCCTCATCGGCGGCGAGCCGCTGCAGGTTCCCCTGGCCGAGCAGCTGCTGGAGCACTGCGCGGAACTCTGGAACATGTATGGTCCGACCGAGACCACCGTCTGGTCCACCACCTGGAGGGTGCATGCACCGCGCCATGGCATTTTCATTGGCCGGCCGATTGCCAACACGTCGGTCTGGGTACTCGACGAACGAGGACTGCCTTGCCCGATCGGTGTGCCCGGCGAACTCTGCATCGGCGGACTGGGCGTGGCACTGGGCTACCACGCGCGCGACGCGCTGACGGCCGAGCGCTTCGTCGCCGATCGCTGGCGCGACGAAGCCGACGCACGGTTGTACCGAACGGGCGACTTGTGCCGGTGGCACCACGATGGCTTGCTCGAGCATCTCGGCCGCCTCGATCATCAAGTCAAGGTGCGAGGCTTCCGCATCGAACTCGGCGAGATCGAATCGACGCTGCTGGACCACCCTGCCGTCGCGCAGTGCGCGGTGCTCACCCGCGCCGAGCGTGAGGACGACGTCCGCCTGGTGGCCTACGTGGTGCCACAGTCGCCGGAGCTCGACGTTCCGGCGCTTCGTGAGCATCTGCAGTCCTCGCTCCCCGAGTACATGGTGCCGCAGCATCTGGTGGTATTGAAGGCGATGCCGTTGCTGCCCAACGGCAAGCTGGACCGCAACGCGCTGCCTGCCCCCGACGTCGAAGCGTCACGCACCAGCCGCACTCGTCAGTTGCCGGTCACCGAGGAGGAAAAGGCCATCGCCGAGATCTGGTCCGAACTGCTGGGCGTGGAGAACATCGAGGCCACCGACAACTTCTTCGAACTCGGAGGCCACTCGCTGCTGGCGATGCGCGCAGTGACCGCCATCAAGCAGAAGCTCGCGCTGCAGGTCGCGCCCCGGAGGCTTGTGTTCGAGACATTGCGCCAGGTGGCGAACAGGAGCAGTGCGAACAGGTCGTGAGGACCCGCCGGCTCGGAGAAGGGCTGCCTAACCCATAGTCTTGTCGGCGCGGTTCCCTACTGCTTCTGCATGCGGTTCAATCGAGGCGCAAGTCCGCGAGCTTGACCACTCGGGTCCACTTCGCGGACTCGGCGTTCACGAAGGCGTCGAAGTCGCTCGGCGAACTGTAGGCGACCTCGTCACCTTGCGCCTCCAGACCCATGCGAACCGCGGGATCCTTCAGAGCCGCGGCCAGGGCGTCGTTGAGCTTCTGCACAACATCTCCTGGCGTCCCGGCCGGGGCGAAAAGTCCCCACCAGGCATTTGCTTCAACGCCCTTCATGCCCGCTTCGTCCAGCGTCGGCAGGTCGGGGAAGGCGACGGACCGCTTCTTCCCCGTGGTCGCCAGGGCGCGAACTTTGCCGGCTTTTACCATTGCCTGCACCACCGGGATGTGGTTGATGGAGAAGGCGATGTCCCCGGTGATCAGAGCCGTGAGCGCTGCCGGGCCGCCACCATAAGGAATGTGGGCCGACGTGAGGTGGTTGGCCTGCTTGAAAAGCTCAGCCGCCAGTTGGGGAAACGTGCCGTTGCCGTTGCTCCCATAGAACGCGCGCACTCCCTGCTCCTTGAGGTACTTCGTCAACTGCGGCACGTCGGTCGCGGGAACCTTGGAGCCCGTGACCAAAACCAGAGGGCCGGAGCTGATCTGGCCGACGGGCACGAAATCCTTCTTTGCGTCGTACTGCAAGTTCCTGTAGAGCGCCGGGCCGAAGACCTGCGTGGCGGAGCCGCCCAACAGAACGGTATAGCCGTCGGGCTTCGCCTTCGCCGCGTATGCGGCGCCGATCGTGCCGCCGGCGCCGGGCTTGTTCTCGACGATCACTGGCGCACCGAGGGCGATGGACATCTTCTGGCCCACCATGCGAGCAACCACGTCGACCACCCCGCCGGCTGGGAACGGCACCACGATCGACACCGGGCGGGAGGGGTACTTGCCTTGTGCCCAAGTGGGCATGGCGTAGGCAGCCGCGGCGAAAGCCATGAGCGCCCGGCGGCGAGAAAATGTGATGCGAGTTTCCACGAGCGCTCCTTCAGATCAACATCGCTTGCTGGGGCTTCGGTGTGGGCTGCTGACGGCTCGCGATCGCAGCGCGAAGTTGCCACACCAGAACTTCATGCACGAGCATGTTCTTCAGATGGGCGTGTTCGCTGGAGGTCCAGAGGTTGCGCAACTCGCCCGGGTCCACTTCCAGGTCATACAGTTCCCCGTGCTCTTCGCCGAGGTAGTACACGAATTTCCAGCGCTCATCGCGCCGCATCACGATGTATTCGGCGCCGGTCTGGATGTGGTCGCGAGCGAGTTCGGACCACACTTCCTTGCGGATCGCGTTCGCCTCGCCCTTGAGGATCGGCCACAGCGACTTTGCCTCGAACGACTTTGGCGGTTCGACGCCCGCGGCCTCCAGGACCGTTGGCGCGATATCCATCCATTGAACCAGCGAGTCGTTGCGGCGCGGCGCGATGTGGTTCTTGGACCAGAGAATGAGCGGCACCTTCACCGAACCCTCGTACATCGTCCATTTCTGGATGTGGCCGTGGTCGCCGAGCGCATCCCCATGGTCCGAGGTAAAGATGACGATCGCGTTGTCCAGGTAGCCGCGCTGGTCCAGCGTCTTCAGTATCTCGCCGACCTTGTCGTCGATCATCGTCACATTGGCCGCGTAGTGGCGGCGGATGCGCAGCAGCTCCTCGGGCGTGGGCTTGTCCTTCCACGACACCGAGTCGTAGTTGTTGCGAATCATGTTGTTCCGCAGCGTTCGGTGCGCTGGCGGCTGCGCTGCAAGTTCCTCGGCGGTCGTCTCCGGGATCGGAATGTCGACGTCCTTGTACATGTCCAGGTAGCGCGGCAACGGATCGTATGGAGGGTGCGGGCCCGGGAAGCCGATCTGCAGGAACAAGGGAGCTTCGGACTTTCGCTCCTTCAGCCACCAGACAGCGTGGTCCCCGATGAACATGTCGGAGTGCATGTCCTCGTCGAGGTGCCAGGGGAAAGCGCCGTGCGCGTTGCGATAGCCTTCAGGGTCCGCCGTGTACCGCGTGTAGCGGCTGGGCTTTTCCAGCTTGCGCGCGTGCAGCGCCTTGTCCCATTCGTCATAGAGCGCCCGCGGGTGCTCGTCCAGAAAGAGTGGCCGGTCCTTGTTTTCCATGAAGAAGCGCTGGTGGAAGCCGCCTTTTGCGTCGTAGGGATTGATGTGCATCTTGCCGATGTTCACGCAGTGGTAGCCGGTGTCGGCCAGCCACTTCACCCAGGTCGGCTCCCACGGGTGGAAGTTCGTGAACACGCCGGTGGCGTGCGGATACATGCCTGTGAACAGGCTCGCCCGCGAGCCCACGCACACAGGCGAAGTCACGTAGCAATTGGTGAACGCTGCGCCTTCTCGCGCCAGCCGGTCGAGCACCGGAGTCTTCATCCACGGGGCACCCAACGCGTTGATCGTGTCGAAGCGCTGCTGGTCGGTGATGATGAGGATGATGTTGGGCCTATCACTCATTTTTGTCGCCTTTCGAAAACTGCCTGCTCTTGATCGTGTGTTCCAGGATGAGGTATGGCGCGAGTGCGGACAGCTCCGGCCGCGCGCCGCACCCTGCAAGTTCAGGGAGCGTTACAGCGCCGTCGCGCACCTGCAGCGCCTCCCCGGCCAGCAACTCGCGCAGGGGATTGCGGTTTGCATCGACTTCGGCGAATCCTTCGCCGCCGATGGCAGCTTTCAGGTGGAGGGTCGCGAGCAGTCCGATCCCGCCACCCAGCCAATGCGGACATAGCCACGCCGAAGCCGTGGCTGCGGCTTGCGCGAGCGGCAGGCAACCTGTGAATCCGCCCCACTTGGCCACGTCCGGCTGCAGCACCTTCAGGCAGCGAGCGTCGAGGAATCGAGCGAAGTCGCCCGCACGCAAGTTCTCGCCCGCCGCGAGGGGAACAGGCGCACGATGTGCGAGGCGTCGCCAGTCATCGATTGGAGCATCCGCTGCAATCGGCTCCTCCAGCCACAAAGGCTTGAATGCGGCAAGACGCTCGGCCATCATCGAAGCTTCTTCGACATCCCAGGCCTGGTTTGCGTCTACCATCAGGCCGACCGAATCGCCCAAGGTGGATCGCAGACTCGAGAGGTTCGCGACATCGCGCTCGGCCCCGAACCCGACCTTCAGCTTGAAGGTCGTGTGGCCTTCGGCAGCCTTTGCAGCAGCGAGGCGCTCGGGCTGCGTCGGGTTCAAACCGGAAGCGTAGACCTTGACCGCGCCAGAGCGTCCACCGAGCAAGCGCCAAAGCGGCACTTGCGCACGTCGCGCCGCGAGGTCCCACATCGCAATGTCGACACCCGCAACGACTTGAGCGAGTGGACCGGGCTCTCCGGACTGGATAGCCAGGATGCGCACGGCTGCGGTGAGCGCCTCGTAACAATCCGCAGGACAAGCCCACGCACGCGAGAGCGCGAGTGGCGCCACGGTCTCGGCGAGCAGCCCCGCGCGGTGTTCCGCACCGACGGTTGGAAAGTTGCACCATATCTCGCCCCAGCCCTCACAGCCGTCCTCGTCGATCATGTGCACGACCACAGCGGCCCGGTCCCGCAGCACACCGAAGGACGTCTGCACGGGCGTTTCGATGGGCACCCGGTAGACCGAGACACCGATGGACCAAAGCCGGATCGGCTCCATCACGCGCCCAGGTAGACGGAGTGTTCCGTCGTATAGAAGGCTGCCGAGCTCGGCCCCACCGAATACGCTCCGACGCCGGACGCCTTGATGCCGCCGAATGGCATGTGGCTGTCGGGCACTGTGCCGTGGTTCACGTGCAGCATGCCTGTCTGGCACTCGTCGACGAAGCGCGAGATCGCTTTCGCATCGTTGGAGAAGAATGCCGCGGTCAGGCCGAACTCGACATCGTTGAGGATGGTGATCGCGTCATCCAGCGTGTCGTATTCGACGATGCTGATCACCGGACCGAAGATCTCTTCTCGCGCGGCGGCGCTTTCCGCGCGCACGCCGTCGAGCACCGTCGGCGCGAAGAAGTACCCGCCGTCGCAACCCTCGACATGGGCTTCGTGGCCGCCGGCCAGGACCTCGGCACCGTCCTCGCGTGCGCGACGCACCGCCGCCTTCACGTGTTCGAGCTGGCCGCGGTGCGTCATCGGACCTAGCTGCGTCGCAGGGTCGGCGCCGTCACCCAAACGCATTGCGGAGGCACGCTTGGCGAGCCCTGCGGCGACGACGTCGTGCAGATCACGTTGGACGAGCACACGGCTCACTGCGGTGCAGCGCTGCCCGGAGCACATGAGCGCGGCGTTGGCCACCTGGTCCAGGCAGGCGTCGAGATCGCTCGCGTCATGGATCACGGCGGCGTTTTTTCCGCCAAGCTCGAGGGACATCTCTGCAAGGTTCGCTGCCGTTGCGGCAACGATGCGCTTCCCGGTCGCCACGGAACCGGTAAAGGTGACGCCATGCACGCCGGAGTGCGAAACCAAGGCATTGCCGACATCCGCTCCACCGTGGATGACCTGCAGCAATCCGTCAGGCAATAGGTCGCAGGCCAACTCGCCCAGCAGGCATGCCGCCGCGGGCGTGAATTCCGATGCCTTGACGATGACGGCATTGCCGAAGCCCAGCGCCGGCACAATCTTGCGCATCGGGGTCATCACCGGAAAATTCCAGGGCGTGATTGCGACGATGACGCCGCGCGGCCGGCGCACGACCATGTTGCGTACGCCCGCGCGGAGGGACGTGACATGGCGAGCGCCCTCCCCCGACATCACGTGCTGAAGCATGAAGCGTCCCTCGGCGCAAGCCTTGGCAACCTCACCGAAGCTTTCCGCAAGCGACTTGCCCTGCTCCGCAGTGATTGCACGTGCCAGGTCCTCCTTGCGTGCTTCGAGCGCGCCGATGTAGAGCGCAAGCGCGTCGCAACGTCGAGCGGCCGGCCACCGAGCCCATAGCCGCTGCGCGTCCGTTGCCGCCCTCACTGCTTCCACGACCATTGCGGAGTCGGCGAGCGAATACCGACCCACCTGCTGCGCGGGCCGTGCGGGATTGAAAGTATCGAAGATCGCCGGCGTGTCGCGCCAGGAGCCACCGATGAGGTTTCCGTAGGTATAGGTCATGCAAATGCCTTGTCGCATGCCTGCACAGGGTTCGGCGTGGTCTTCAGCACCAAGTCGGCTCCCTTCTCGCCGATCATGATGGTCGGCGCGTTGATGTTGGCGGATGTCATGCGCGGCATGACCGAGGCGTCGATCACCCGCAGGCGCGAGACGCCATTGACCTTGAGTTCGGTGTCCACCACGGAGGAGACATCGCTGCCCATCCGGCAGGTGCCGCTGGGATGGAACACCGTGCTGCCGTGACTGCATGCAAACTGCAGCAACTCCTGCTCGGACATGTTCTTGGCTTCCGGCAACACGTGCGAATCGATGAGGTCGCGAAATGCCGGTTGCTGGTAAATGTCGCGCAGCATTCGGATGCCGTCGGCAAGGGTCTTGCGATCGATCTCTTCGGCCAGGTAGTTGGCCTGGATGCGCGGTGCCTTGAACGGATCAGACGATGAGATCGCCACCGAACCGCGCGAGTCCGGCCGGCACTGGCAGGCGGTGGCCGTAAAACCGGCAAAGCGGTGCAGCGGCTGGCCTGGCTTGTCCACCGACAGCGGCATGACCGAGAACTGGATGTCGGCGCGGGCGTCACGCGCGTGACGTGTGCGTGCGAAGCCGCCCACTTGCCCGGCACCCACCGTGAGGGGTCCCCTGTTGAACATCATCCACTCGAGCCCCATCGATGCGAGCCTGAGCGGGTTGCGGACGTCGTTGTTCAGCGAGTGTGGCTTGCGCAGCCTCACGATCGTGCGCGCCTGGTAGTGGTCCTGGAGGTTGGCGCCGACTTCAGGTGCGTCGACGACGACCTCGATTCCAGCCTGCTTCAGTATTTGCGAAGGACCGATGCCAGATAGCTGCAGCAATTGCGGCGACTGGATCGCTCCCGCGGAAAGGACGACCTCCGCATCGGCGGCCGCGGACTCGACGTTTCCATTGCGCACCCACTCGACGCCGACGGCACGCCTGCCGTCGAACAGCACTCGCGTGACGTGCGCGCCCGTTGCAACCGTGAGGTTGGCGCGGTGCAGCACGGGCCGCAGAAAAGCCGCTGACGCACTGGAACGCCAGCCGCCCGCAAGCGTGAGGTGAAAGCGGCCAACGCCGTAGTCGGTCTCGCCATTGAAATCGGCGCTGGGCGGGAGGCCGAACTGCATCGCCGCGTCAAGCCAATGGCCGCAATAAGGATGGTCGTTGCGCAGCTCCGAGACTCCGAGCTCGCCCGAGGTATTGTGGTACTTCGAACCGGGCCCGTTGAACGCCTCGGACTTCCTGAAGTACGGCAGTACGGAGTCGTAGTCCCAGCCCGCCGCCCCCTCGGCAGCCCAGGTGTCGAAGTCCTGGCGTTGCCCACGCAAGTAGATCAGGCCGTTGATCGAGCTCGACCCCCCGAGGACGCGACCACGCGGCCAGGCAATGGTGCGGCCCTGGAGCGCATCACCGCCTTCAGCTTCGAACACGCGCGAGAACTTCTCGTTGTAGATCGTCTTGAAGTACCCGACGGGCAGGCGCAGCCAGAAGTTGCGATCGGCCCCGCCCGCTTCTATTAAAAGGACGCGCGCACTCGGGTCCGCGGACAACCGGTTCGCCAGCACGCAGCCTGCGGAGCCCGCACCGACGATGATGAAGTCGTAGCCAGTTAGCCCGGGCCTTCGGCCTGTGAACTGCCGCATAATGACTAAAGTTCCAAAAGTCTAAAAGAATGGATCAATATACTTTACCCGCGTCAACGGCGTCAAGCCCGCTGGCGGACAACAATCCCATCCCCCTCTACTTGCAGGTGGCCGACATCATTCGCGCCCGCATCAATCGGCGCGAGTGGCCTGCGGGCACGCTCATTCCCACCCTGGAAGCCCTTGCCGAAGAGTTCAAGGTGGCACGCTTGACCGCGCGCCAGGCAGTTCAGTTGCTCACCCGAGAAGGCCTTTTGACGCCTCGTCGCGGCTACGGAACCGTTGTCACCAAGGCGGGTGATGTGCCGAACACCGTCGTGATGAAGACGACGCTGGACTCATTGGCCTCGATGTACGAATCGACGAGCGCCAAGATGCTCACCTTCGACGAGTCGCACTCAATGCCAAAGGTGGAGCCGGGAACCGGCAAGCTCGGCAGCAACTACGTCTATATGCGGCGGCTTCACTTCACCGAAGGGAAGCCGTATGCGGTGATTTCCCTGTACCTGCTCCACGACGTTTTTAGGCGCGCGCCTGATGAGTTCCGCTCAAGAGCTGTGATCCCGCAACTGCTGCGGATGAAGCGCTCCGTTCGCATCGAGCGGGCGCACCAAACGATGGCCATCGGCGCTGCCGACCCCGACTCGGCCAGGCTTCTTGAGGTCAGGGTCGGAGCACCGGTGGCGAAAGTCACTCGCGTGTTCCTCGACCGAAACGAGCAGATCCTGTACTACGCCGAAGTGGTCTACCGCGGCGACTGGGTGAAATGGGAGATTGAACTGCAGACGTGAGGCGTACCGCAGGTCGCGCTTGCGTGATCACGGTCCCGGGGCAGCGATTCGGACCGCTTGCGGTCTGCTTCGCGTCGGGAGTACGGGGCTCGGGCCGGGAGTACGGGCAGATGCGGGAAAGCGGCCAGAAACGTTCTGAGCGACCTTCCGGAGCCAAGTCCTTTGGCGCACAAATGAAAACGCCTAGTCGGGAAGGACTAGGCGTAGGGTGACTGGTGGCCTGGGGCGGAATCGAACCACCGACACGCGGATTTTCAATCCGCTGCTCTACCAACTGAGCTACCGGGCCTGTGTGCAGCCGGCGATTATACAGTGCCTCGGCGGCCTCTCGAGAGATCCACGCCAAGCTGCTTCAACTTGCGGTAAAGATGGGTGCGTTCGAGGCCCGTCTTCTCGGCCACGCGGGTCATCGATCCGTTCTCCATCGCGAGATGGAATTCGAAGTACGCCTTCTCGAAACCGTCTCGCGCATCGCGCAGCGGCCGGTCGAGATCAAAGCTCTGCATGGCCTGTGGGCCGGTGTCGACCGCAGAAATCTGGGGCGCTGCCGGTACCAGTGAGTTCTCGCCCATCGTGGTCACCACGGTCGGAAGATTATTCGCCGTGGTCGGCACCACGTTGGCCGCCGCGCGACGTGCGTTCTCGCGTGCCAATCCCTGCTCGACCGCCTTCAGCAGTTTCTGCAGAGTGATCGGTTTCTCGAGAAAAGCAAACGCGCCGATGCGTGTGGCGTCTACGGCGGTGTCGATGGTGGCGTGGCCACTCATCATGATCACGGGCATGCTCAAGAGCCCCGCGGTCGACCACTCCTTCAGGAGCGTCACGCCGTCGGTGTCGGGCATCCAGATGTCGAGCAGAACGAGATCGGGCCGCGCGCGCTGCCGGGCAGCACGGGCTTCAGCCGCGTTCTCCGCAAGCTCGACGTTGTGGCCTTCGTCGTTCAAAATTTCGAAGAGCAGGTCCCGAATGCCCAGCTCGTCGTCGACCACGAGGATGTTTGCCATGAATGCTTGTGTGTGCGCCGGTTTGGGTTTTCTTGCTGGCCCGCGCCGCCGCGCAATAGCAAGCGCTCAGGCGACGGGGGACGTCGAATCCTTGGCGTGAGCGAGCGCTCCCTGCGCTTCACCAGCCAAAACGAATGATAACGAGACTTGCGCACCAGCTACAGCCCCGTCGACGACGCGATTGGAAAGTTCGATTCGGGCACCGTGCTCGTCGGCAATCTTCTTGACGACGGCGAGGCCGAGCCCGGTGCCCTTGGTCTTGGTCGTGACGTAGGGCTCGAAGGCGCGCTTGAGGATGTTCTCGGCAAAGCCCGGGCCGCTGTCTTGCACCGTGAGCCGCACGCGCTGGCCCGAGTCGGCCAGCCGCGTACGGATGACCACTTCGCCGGGACGCCCGCTGCCATGGGCCGCAGCTTCGGCGGCATCCTGCGCGTTTTGCAACAAGTTGTGAATGATCTGGCGGATCTGCTGGGCGTCGGCGCGGATCGGCGGGCAGCGGTCGTCGAGCTCGCAGCGCAATGCGATCAGCGTGTTCTCGGCCGCATAAAGCTGGAGCACGTCGGTGACCAGCGCGTTGAGGTCGACCGCCTTCAAGTCCGCCGCCGGCAGCCGCGCGTAGTCGCGGAATTCGTTGACCAGGCGCTTCATCGCGTCGACCTGGTCGACGATGGTCCGGACCGACTTGACCAGAATCGCTTCCTCGGACGGCGTGACCTTGCCGCTGAGCTTCATTTCGAGGCGCTCGGCCGACAGCTGGATCGGCGTGAGCGGGTTCTTGATCTCGTGCGCCAGGCGGCGCGCCACCTCGCCCCACGCCTGGGCCCGCTGGGCCGACACGATCTCGGAGATGTCGTCGAACACCAGCAGCCGAGCCTCACCCGGGAGCTGCGCACCGCGCGCCACGATGTTGACCGCGTCCTGCGACACGCCCTCTCCACTGGCGTGCAGCTCGAAGGCATGCTGCCAGTGGTCGAGTCCGTGCTGCAGGCGCTCGACTTCGAAATCGTCGAACTGCTGTTGCACCGCCTCCCCGAACTCGGCCAAGCCAGGCACATCGACGAGCCGCTGACCCTCGAAGGCAGCGAGCGGCGCCCGCAGCACGCGCGTAGCGCCCGGATTGGTGGACAGCACGACGCCGTTCCTGTCCAGCACCATCACGCCCGAGGTGAGGTTGTCGAGGATGGTCTGCAGGTTGGCCCGCGCCGCATCGAGCTCGCCCAGGGTCTTCTCGACTGCCCCGCGCGCGTCGGCCAACTGCTGGGTCATGACTGCAAAGGAGCGGGTGAGTCCACCGAGCTCGTCGCGGCCCTGGACCACGGCGGTGGGCCGCAAGTCGCCGCCGGCCACCTGCCGGACGCCGTCGGCCAGCACGAGCAGCGGGCGCGCGAGCTGGGTACCGAAGAGCACCGCGAGCAGCACCGCTCCGAAAACGGCGAGGAACAGCGTCAGGGTGAGCGTCCCGATGTACATGCGACGCAAGCCCTCGCGCGCCAGCGCTCGCTCCTGGTACTCGCGATTTGCCTCCTGCACTGCAAGCGCGTTGGCCACCACCGCGGCCGGCAGCGGCTGGACGACCTGCAGGAAGCGCGGCTCGGTACTGAAGTCGAAGCCGGGTCGCTGCACCAGCGCGAGAACCCGCACGCTGGCTGGCGGGGGCTGCGTCAACCCGGGCCCGGGGCTCTCATCCAGCCCTTCGATGTGGGCGATCGCGCGATCGGCACGCACCTGGCGCAACTGCTGCGACGAAGGCCGCTCGGGATTGAGCTGGAAGCGCGAGGTGCCCGCGCCGGCAATCAACTGTCCGGAGGCGGTCCAGAGCACCACATCGGTAGCACCCAGCTGGTCGCGGATGCGCTCGAGCACCAGCCCGGCACTGGCGTCCGGCACGTCGGCGAGTTGCGCGCTGGCGCCGCGCACCTTGCTCACGAGGTCATCGGACAGCGAGTCGAGGGTTGCGCGCCCCAGATTGAGGCCGGCGTCGAGCGCGCCCTCGACCTTGACGTCGAACCAGCTCTCGATGGAGCGGGCGACGAACTGGTAGGAGACCACATAGACCAACACGCCAGGCACCACGCCCACCAGCGCGAAGATGGCGGCCAGCTTGATCAGCAGGCGGCTGCCGAATTTGCCCTGGCGCAGCCGCCGCAGCAAGCGGAAGGCCACCCAGCCAATGACAAGCACCAGCACCGTCGCCACCACCACGTTGATGCCGAACAGGCGCGCGTAGTTGCGCTCGTAGAGTTGCCGGTTGTTGGTGGATTGCGCCAGCAGGAACATCAGCACCAACCCGACCGCCGTGACCAGGAAGGCGCTGACGCCGATGGCCCAGCGGGTGGCGCGGGCGCGGCTTGCTGCCGACGACCTGCCTACGCCAGCCCGAGAGTCCTTGCTCACTTTGCCTTCTCCAGCGACAAACGCGCGCTGCGCTCGACGGAGATGTTCCAGTCGGCTTGACCGACCACGCCGATCTGGAACGGTCGAGGCAGTTGCGAAGTGTCGAGGCGGAAGCGGAAAGTCACGGGGTGGATGCCCTCGTCGCCGATCTCGGAAACATCGCCGAGCCGCAGCCGGGCAACGCGCCGGACGCCGTCGAGCGCTTCCGACAGCGTATCGAAATTTTGGTTCAGCGACACGCCGAAGCCCGAATTGGTGATCGGCACCGGCGAGACATTGAGCCGCCAACGCCGGGTGAGCGGCTGGTAGGCAAGCCGCATGTGACGCACCGCCTGAGCGACCTTCTGATCGGTCCAGTACCAGCGCTCGCGATAGAGCTCGGCTTCGGCGACGAAGTAGATGGCGATACCCTTTTCGAGCACTTCCTCGACCAGGCTGGGCAGTTCGAACTGGACCTGAGCGTTGAGGTAGATGCCATCGTCTGCCTCTTCGAGCTTGAGCTGATTTACCGTGGCAGTCTTACCGGACTGGGCTGGCGCGGAGACTGACCAGCAGGCGAGAAAGCAGGCCAGTGCCAGCAGGGCCAGCCATCCCCAGCCCCGACCTTCAGCGGGACGCCTGTTTGGCAAGCAATGCGTAGAAAAAACCGTCGTGATCACCCAAGGCATTGTCCGGGACACCACCGGCAATCTCCCGGCTTTGCGGCAGCAAATGGCCCGGGGAGGGCAGCAAACGGGCGTCGGTGTTGTGCGCAAGGAACGCATCGATCTGGTGCGCGCCCTCCTCTTTGAAGACCGAGCAGGTGCAGTAAAGCAGGCGGCCGCCCTCGCGCACCAGGGGCCAGAGGGCCGCCAGCAGCATGGCTTGCAGCAGCGCTAATCGTTCTGTGTCGCTCTCACGGCGGAGCCAACGCACGTCGGGATGCCGGCGCACGATGCCCGAGGCGGTGCAGGGTGCGTCGAGCAGGATGGCATCGAAGGCCTGGCCGTTCCACCAGTCCTTCGGCCGGCCTGCGTCGGCCACGACGATGTTGGCGCTCAGGCCCAGCCGGGCAAGGGTCTCGTCGATGCGCCGGCTGCGCGCGGCGTCGATCTCGAGCGCGGTCAGCTCGATGGCGTCGGGCCCGGCCAGTTCGAGCAGGTGGGCGGTCTTGCCGCCGGGCGCAGCGCAAGCATCGAGCACTCGCAGCGGTCTGCCGCCCGGCGCAGCGGCAAGCAGGCCGTCGAGCAGCAGGGGCGCAGCGAGCTGGGCTGCGGCGTCCTGTACCGAGCAATGCCCCTCAGCGAAGCCCGGCAGTTCCTGCACGGGGCGGGCGCGCAGCAGTTGCAACCCGGCGCTGGCCACTGGAACCGCCTGCAGGTCCGCGAGAGCCAGCGCCGCCTGGTAGGACAGCCGGTCTCCCCGTCGCGTGTTGACCCGCAGTGTCAACGGCGCCTGCGTGTTGTCTGCGGCCAGGATACGCTGCCATTCGCGCGGGTAGTCGCGTCGAAGGCGCTCGATCCACCAACGCGGGTGGTTCCACTGGGCGACGGGTTCGCGGTCGGTGGCGGCCACCAGCTCTTGTCGTTCCCGCAGGAAGCGGCGCAGGCAGGCGTTGACGAAACTGGCCTGTGCGCGGGTCTCGGGATTGCGCTTGGCGGCTTCAACCGCCTGGTCGACCAGGGTGAACGGCTCGTAGGGCGACTGCGTGGCATCCCAGGCCAGTGCAAGAGCTGTGCAGAGCAGTGCGTCGGCGGCCGGCGGAGGCGTGCGCTTGGCCAGTTGCCGGCGCAGGGCTTCGGCCCGCCCGAGCCAGCGCAGCACCTGGAATCCCAGCGCCTGCACTCCGGGCCGAAGGGCCGGCGCTACGGCTTCGAAGGCCACGGTGCCGGAAACGCCGCCCCGTATCGCGACGAGCGCGGCGGCAGTGAGCTGCAGCTGGCGCCAGAGCGGAGGCCCGAAGGTCTGCGCGGTGTGAAGGGGATCTGAAGAGTCTGCCAACTTGAAATCGGTTTAGGACAAAGGCGATGTCAGCGCAAGGGCGCCGCTGGTCGCAGTTGCATGATCCACGCCACCAGCAGCGCCGGAAACTGGACGATGGCCGCGTTGTATTGTTCGACCGCCTGGTTGAACTGGCTGCGCGCGATCTCGGCGGCTGCAGAGGGCTCGGGCCAGGCCATTGGTGCGGGGGCGCTCTCGTCGCGGCCATTGAGCGGCGCGGGCCGCGACAGAGTCCCGTCGGCCTCGAAGCTGACCACCGCATCGGGATACAAGCGCTGCCAGGCGCTCAGCATCGTATGCAACGCGGTTGCCAGCGCCGCGATACGCGCAGGATCCAGCGGTTTCAAGCGCGTGGCAGCCAGCAGCGTCACCAATTGGGCGGCTGCCGCCTTGAGACCGACGTCCTCCCGCTGAGTGCCGGAAGAGGCCTGCGGCGGCGCGAGCTCCTCGGCCAGGCGCCTCTGAACGAATTCGAGCTGGCGCACCAGCGTCACGTCGAGCGTCGCATACGCCTGCAACGCTCCGGAACGGAGTCGCACGATGCGGTTGTAGGCGCCGATGAACCAGAACAGCGCCACCGCAGCGAGGATCCACCACGGGAGCGACTCGGGCATACCGCTCACGCCATCCTCCGCCAGAAAAAAGCCCCCGATCCGCGGGCGGAAGGGGGGCGTGGGAGACCGGTCATGCCGGCGATGCTAACCAGTTATTCGGCCGAAGCGCCTTCGCTGGTGTCGACCGTACTCGGGTCATCGGCTGTCGTGGCCATGCTGCCGGAGAGCTCGGCGGCTTCGGCGTCGGCAATCGCGCGACGCTCGGCCTCGTCCATCGCGTCCTTGACCTTGCGTGCCTGGTGGTAGGCCATGCCGGTGCCTGCGGGGATCAGGCGGCCGACGATGACGTTCTCCTTCAGCCCGCGCAGCTCGTCGCGCTTGCCCATGATCGCTGCTTCGGTCAGCACGCGCGTCGTTTCCTGGAACGAAGCGGCACTGATGAAGCTGTCGGTCGAGAGCGAAGCCTTCGTGATACCGAGCAGGAGGTTGGTGTAGGTCGCGGGCAGCTTGTCTTCGGCGCGCAGGGCGTCGTTGGTGTTGAGGATCTCGCTGCGCTCGACCTGTTCGCCGGCGATGTAGTTGGTGTCGCCCGGGTTCTCGACCACGACGCGGCGCAGCATCTGGCGAACGATCACCTCGATGTGCTTGTCGTTGATCTTCACGCCCTGGAGGCGGTACACGTCCTGCACCTCGTCGACGATGTAGCGCGCCAGTTCCTCGGAGCCCAGCAGGCGCAGGATGTCCTGCGGATCGGCCGGGCCGTCGACGATCGACTCGCCTTTGTTCACCACCTGGCCTTCATGCACCAGGATGTTCTTCTCCTTGGGCACCAGCTCTTCCCAGACCTTGCCGTCCGGATCGGTGATCTGCAGCCGCACCTTGCCCTTGGTCTCCTTGCCGAAGGATACGGTGCCGGTCATCTCGGCGAGCATGCCCTTGTCCTTGGGCGAACGCGCTTCGAAGAGCTCGGCCACGCGTGGCAGACCGCCGGTGATGTCGCGAGTCTTCTGGCCTTCGACCGGAATGCGCGCCAGCACTTCGCCGGGGCCGACGTCCTGGCCGTCTCGCACCTGCACGAGCGCACCGACGGGGAAGCCGATGGTCACCGAGTGGTCGGTGCCCGGGATCTTCACCTCGTTGCCGGCGACGTCGATCAGCTTCACCTGCGGACGCACGACCTTGGCCGCGCCGCGGCGCTTCGGATCGATGACCACCAGGGTGGACAGGCCCGTGACCTCGTCCACCTGCTTCGCGACCGTGAGACCTTCCTCGACGTTCTCGAACTTGGTCTTGCCGGCGAACTCCGTGATGATCGGGCGCGTCAGCGGGTCCCAGTTGGCCAGCACGTTGCCAGCCTTGACCTGCTGGTCGGCCTTGACAGCCAGCGTCGCGCCGTAAGGCACCTTGTGACGCTCGCGCTCGCGGCCGTGCTCGTCATGGATGACGATCTCGCCCGATCGCGCGATCACGACCAGCTCGTTCTTGCTGTTGGTCACGTAGCGCATCGTGGCGTTGAAGCCGATCACGCCGTTGGACTTGGCCTCGACACTCGAAGCCACGGCCGCACGCGAAGCCGCGCCGCCGATGTGGAAGGTCCGCATCGTCAGCTGCGTGCCGGGCTCGCCGATCGATTGCGCCGCGATCACGCCGACCGCTTCGCCGTTGTTGACCAGGCCGCCACGGCCGAGGTCGCGGCCATAGCACTTGGCGCACAGGCCGAAACGGGTGGAGCAGGTGAGGGCCGTACGCACCTTGACCTCGTCCACGCCCTCCACTTCCAGCGTCTCGATCATGTCCTCGTCCAGCATGTCGCCAGCATTGGCCAGCACGGCGCGCGTCTCCGGGTGCAGCACGTCTTCGGCCGCGGTGCGGCCAAGGATTCGATCGCGCAGCGACTCGATCACTTCACCGCCTTCGACGATGGCGCGCATCACCGTGCCGTCCATCGTGCCGCAGTCCTGTTCGATCACCACCAGGTCCTGTGTCACGTCGACCAGCCGGCGCGTCAGGTAGCCGGAGTTCGCCGTCTTCAGCGCGGTGTCCGCCAGACCCTTTCGGGCGCCGTGGGTGGAGATGAAGTACTCCAGCACGTTCAGGCCTTCGCGGAAGTTCGCGGTGATCGGCGTCTCGATGATCGAGCCGTCCGGCTTGGCCATCAGGCCCCGCATGCCGGCCACCTGGCGGATCTGCGCGGCGGAACCGCGTGCGCCCGAGTCGGCCATCATGTAGATGGAGTTGAAGGACTCCTGCTCCACTTCCTTGCCGTGGCGGTCGGTGACCTTCTCCTTCGAGAGCTTGGCCATCATGACCTTGGAGACCTCGTCGCCAGCCTTGCCCCAGATGTCCACCACCTTGTTGTAGCGCTCGCCGGCGGTGACCAGGCCCGAGACGTACTGCTGCTCGATCTCTTTCACTTCCTTGCCGGAACGGTCGATGATGCCGTGCTTTTCGGACGGCACCAGCATATCGTCGATGGCGATCGAGATGCCGGCCTTGGTCGCCAGGCGGAAGCCGTTCTGCAGCAGCTTGTCGGCGAAGACCACGGTCTCCTTCAGGCCGCACTTGCGGAAGGAGATATTGATGAGCTTGGAGATTTCCTTCTTCTTCAGCGCCTTGTTGATGTTCGAGAACGGCAGGCCCTTGGGCAGGATCTCGGACAGCAGTGCGCGCCCAACGGTGGTATCGACGAGCTCGGTCTTGGGCGTGAATTCGCCCGAGTCCTTGTCCTTCGTGTACTCGGTAATGCGCACGCTGACCTTGGCGGTGAGCTCCACCACGTCGGCGTCGAGCGCGCGCTGGACTTCACCGATATCGGAGAAGACCAGGCCTTCGCCCTTGCCATTGATGCGCTCGCGCGTCGTGTAGTACAAGCCCAGCACCACGTCCTGCGAAGGCACGATGGAGGGCTCGCCGCTCGCCGGGAACAGCACATTGTTGGAGGCCAGCATCAGTGTGCGAGCTTCCATTTGCGCTTCCACCGACAGTGGCACGTGGACGGCCATCTGGTCGCCGTCGAAGTCGGCGTTGAAGGCCGCGCAAACGAGCGGATGCAGCTGGATCGCCTTGCCCTCGATCAGGATCGGCTCGAAGGCCTGGATGCCGAGGCGGTGCAGCGTCGGTGCGCGGTTCAGCATCACCGGGTGCTCCTTGATCACCTCTTCCAGGATGTCCCACACCACCGGCGTGCCGGATTCGACTTCCTTCTTCGCAGCCTTGATGGTGGTCGCGATGCCCATGGCTTCCAGGCGCGAGAAGATGAAAGGCTTGAACAGCTCGAGCGCCATCAGCTTCGGCAGGCCGCACTGGTGCAGCTTGAGCGTCGGACCCACGACGATGACCGAACGGCCCGAGTAGTCGACGCGCTTGCCCAGCAGGTTCTGGCGGAAGCGGCCGCTCTTGCCCTTGATCATGTCGGCAAGCGACTTGAGCGCGCGCTTGTTGGCGCCCGTCATGGCCTTGCCGCGGCGGCCGTTGTCCAGCAGGCTGTCGACAGCCTCCTGCAGCATCCGCTTCTCATTGCGCGCGATGATCTCAGGCGCCTTCAGCTCGAGCAGGCGGCGCAGGCGCGAATTGCGGTTGATGACGCGACGGTACAGGTCGTTCAGGTCGGAGGTCGCAAAGCGGCCGCCGTCCAGTGGCACCAGCGGGCGCAGGTCCGGCGGCAGCACCGGCAGCACGTCTAGCACCATCCACTCGGGCTTGATGCCCGACTTGCGGAAGGCTTCCAGCACCTTGAGGCGCTTGGAATTCTTCTTGACCTTGACTTCGGAGCCGGTCAGGTCGCCGCGCAGCTTCTCGATCTCGCTGTCGAGCTCGATGCCCATCAGCAGATCCTTGATGCCTTCGGCGCCCATCTTGGCGATGAACTCGTCGCCGTATTCCTTGCGCTTCGCATCGTAGTCGTCCTCGGACATGATGCCGAACTTCTTCAGCGGCGTCATGCCGGGGTCGGTGATCACGTAGGCTTCGAAGTACAGCACGCGCTCGATGTCGCGCAGCGTCATGTCGAGCACGAGGCCCAGGCGCGAGGGCAGCGACTTCAGGAACCAGATATGTGCGCAAGGCGCGGCCAGGTCGATGTGGCCCATGCGCTCGCGGCGCACCTTGGTCTGCGTAACCTCAACGCCGCACTTCTCGCAGATCACGCCGCGATGCTTGAGACGCTTGTACTTGCCGCACAGGCATTCATAGTCCTTGATCGGCCCGAAGATCTTGGCGCAGAAAAGTCCGTCACGCTCGGGCTTGAAGGTCCGATAGTTGATGGTCTCGGGCTTCTTCACCTCGCCGAAGGACCACGAACGGATCTTCTCCGGCGAAGCCATGCCGATGCGGATGGCATCGAAATGCTCATCCGGTGTGAATTGCTTGAACAGGTCGAGTAGCGATTTCATTGACTCTTTCCCTTCTGATTACGAACGCTCGAGCTCGATATCGAGCCCCAGCGAACGGATTTCCTTGACCAGCACATTGAACGATTCCGGCATGCCGGCCTCGATCGAGTGTTCGCCCTTGACGATGCTCTCGTAGACCTTGGTACGGCCTTGCACGTCGTCGGACTTCACGGTCAACATTTCTTGCAGGACATAGGCAGCGCCGTAAGCTTCGAGCGCCCACACTTCCATTTCCCCGAAACGCTGGCCGCCGAATTGCGCCTTGCCGCCCAGAGGCTGCTGCGTGACCAGGCTGTATGGGCCGGTCGAGCGAGCATGCATCTTGTCGTCCACCAGGTGGTGCAGCTTCAGCACGTGCATGTAGCCGACCGTGACGGGACGCTCGAACTGGTCGCCCGTGCGTCCGTCATACAGGTAGGCCTGAGTCCGCGAGGCGGTCAGGCCCTTGGCCTTGGCGATCTCGTCCGGGTAGGCGAGGTGCAGCATGCCGCGGATTTCCTCTTCCGAAGCGCCGTCGAACACCGGCGTTGCGAAAGGCACGCCGGTCGATAGGTTCCCTGCCATCTCGAGGATGTCGGCGTCGCTCAGCTTGGCGAGGTCTTCCTTGCGGCCCGAGCCGTTGTAGAGCTTGTCCATGAACTGGCGCAGCTCAGCCACCTTGGCTTCTTCCTGCAGCAGGTCACCAATGCGCTGTCCCACGCCCTTGCCGGCCCAGCCCAGATGCACTTCGAGCACCTGCCCGACGTTCATCCGCGAAGGCACGCCCAGCGGGTTCAGGCAGATGTCGCAAGGCGTGCCGTCCGCCATGTGCGGCATATCCTCGACCGGAACGATCTTGGAGACCACACCCTTGTTGCCGTGGCGGCCAGCCATCTTGTCGCCAGGTTGGAGGCGGCGCTTGACGGCCAGGTAGACCTTGACCATCTTCAGCACGCCGGCGGGCAGCTCGTCACCCTGCGTGAGCTTCTTGCGCTTTTCTTCAAAGGCGAGATCGAAGCTGTGGCGTGTCTGCTCCAGCGAGTTCTTGATCGACTCGAGCTGCGAAGCGACCTCGTCGTCTGCCGGGCGGATGTCGAACCAGTGGAACTTCTCGATCGATGAGAGGTACGCCTTGTCGAGCTTGCTGCCCTTGGCGAGCTTGTTCGGACCGCCATTGGCACCCTTGCCGACCAGCAGCTTCTCGATCCGGTCGAATGCGTCGGCCTCGACGATGCGCAGCTGGTCGTTGAGGTCGAGTCGGAAGCGTTTGAGCTCGTCATCGATGATCTGCTGGGCACGCTTGTCGCGCTGAATGCCTTCGCGGGTGAACACCTGCACATCGATCACGGTGCCCTGCGAGCCCTGGTCCACGCGCAGCGAGGTGTCCTTCACGTCCGAAGCCTTCTCGCCGAAGATCGCGCGCAACAGCTTCTCTTCAGGCGTCAGCGTGGTCTCGCCCTTGGGCGTGACCTTGCCGACCAGCGTGTCGCCGGGCTGCACTTCGGCGCCGACGTAGATGATCCCGGATTCGTCCAGGCGATTGAGCTGCTGCTCAGCCAGATTCGGGATGTCGCGGGTGATTTCTTCCGCGCCCAGCTTGGTGTCGCGCGCCATCACCACCAATTCCTCGATATGGATGGAGGTGTAGCGGTCCTCGGCAACCACGCGCTCGCTGATCAGGATCGAGTCCTCGAAGTTGTAGCCGTTCCAGGGCATGAACGCGACCAGCATGTTCTGGCCCAGCGCCAGCTCGCCCAGGTCGGTCGATGCGCCATCGGCGATCACGTCGCCCTTGGCAATCTTGTCGCCGCGCTTGACGATCGGACGCTGGTGGATGTTCGTGTTCTGGTTCGAACGCTGATACTTGATCAGGTTGTAAATGTCCACGCCCACCTCGCCGGCCGCCGCTTCGGCGTCGTTCACGCGCACCACGATGCGGGTGGCGTCGACGTAGTCGACCACCCCGCCGCGGCTCGCCGTGACGACCGTGCCTGAGTCGACCGCGGAGACGCGTTCGATGCCAGTGCCGACGAAGGCCTTCTCGGGACGCAGCACCGGCACCGCCTGGCGCTGCATGTTGGCGCCCATGAGTGCGCGGTTCGCGTCATCGTGCTCCAGGAAGGGCACCAGCGACGCGGCCACCGAAACGATCTGCGCCGGAGACACGTCCATGTACTGCACGCGCTCGGCAGAGACCAGGATCGATTCACCCGTCTCGCGCGCCGACACCAGGTCACCCGTCAGGCGGCCGTCCTTGTCGAGCGCGGCGTTGGCCTGCGCGATCACGTACTTGCCTTCCTCGATGGCCGAGAGGTAGTCGATCTCGTTCGTCACCTTGCCGTCCACCACGCGGCGGTACGGCGTCTCGATGAAGCCGTATTCGTTCAGGCGGGCGTACAGGGCCAGCGAATTGATCAGGCCGATGTTCGGGCCTTCAGGCGTCTCGATCGGGCACACGCGGCCGTAGTGCGTGACGTGCACGTCGCGCACTTCGAAGCCGGCGCGCTCGCGCGTCAAACCGCCCGGGCCGAGGGCCGAGACGCGACGCTTGTGCGTGATCTCGGACAGAGGGTTGGTCTGATCCATGAACTGCGACAACTGCGAGGCGCCGAAGAACTCCTTCAGCGCGGCCGAAATCGGCTTGCTGTTGATCAGGTCGTGCGGCATCAGCGGCTCTTGCTCGGCTTGGCCCAGGCGCTCCTTGACGGCCTTCTCGATGCGGGCAAGGCCGGTGCGGTACTGGTTCTCGGCCAGTTCGCCGACGCAGCGCACCCGGCGGTTGCCGAGGTGATCGATGTCGTCCACTTCGCCGCGGCCGTTGCGCAGGTCCACCAGGATCTTGACCACGGCGAGGATGTCCTCGTTGGTCAGCACCATCGGGCCGGTCGACTCGTCGCGGCCGACCTTGGCGTTGAACTTCATGCGGCCGACACGCGACAGGTCGTAGGTGTCGGGGTTGTAGAACAGCCGCTGGAACAGCGCCTGCACCGCGTCTTCCGTCGGAGGCTCGCCGGGGCGCATCATGCGGTAGATGGCTACGCGGGCGGCAAACTCGTCCACCGTCTCGTCGATGCGAAGGGTCTGCGAGATGTACGCGCCCTGATCGAGCTCGTTGGTGTAGATGGCCTGCAGCTCCTGCACACCGGCGGCGCGGAGCTTCTTCAGCAGTGCTTCGGTCAGCTCGTCATTGGCCTTGGCCAGGATCTCGCCGGAGTCGGCGTCGACGATGTTGCGTGCCAGCACGCGGCCCACCAGGAAGTCTTCCGGCACGCTGATGTGCGTGGTGCCCGTCTGCTCGAGCTCTCGCGTGTGGCGCGCGGTCACGCGCTTGTCCTTGGCGACCACCACCTTGCCCGACTTGTCGGTGATGTCGAAGCGCGCGACCTCGCCACGCAGGCGTTCGGAGACGAACTCCATCTGCGCACCGCTGTCCATCAGGCGGAAGTTGTCGTTGACGAAGAAGTTCGCGAGGATCGATTCCGGGTTCAGGCCGATGGCCTTCAGCAGGATCGTGACCGGCATCTTTCGGCGACGGTCGACGCGGAAGTACAGCATGTCCTTCGGGTCGAACTCGAAGTCCAGCCAGGAGCCGCGGTAGGGGATGACGCGGGCCGAGAACAGGAGCTTGCCCGAGCTGTGCGTCTTGCCCTTGTCATGCTCGAAGAACACGCCCGGCGAGCGGTGCAGCTGCGAGACGATCACACGCTCGGTGCCATTGATGATGAAGGAACCCTTTTCGGTCATGAGGGGCACTTCGCCCATGTAGACCTCCTGCTCCTTTACTTCCTTGACCACCTTCGACTGTGAAGTGGATGACTCGCGGTCATAGATGATCAGCTGCACCTTGGCGCGCACGGCCGAGGCAAAGGTCAAGCCGCGGGTCTGGCACTCGCGAACATCGAAGGCCGGCTTCGCGAGGTTGTACTCGAGGAACTTCATTTCCACGAAACCGTTGTGCGAGACGATCGGGAAAGCAGCGTCGAACGCCGCCTGCAGGCCTTCAACGGTGCGCTTCTGAGGAGGGATGCCCGCTTGCAGGAACGCGGTGTACGCGTCTTTCTGCATCTGCAGCAGGTAGGGAATTTCGACGACGCTGTCGCGGTTACCGAAATTCTTTCGGATGCGCTTGCGTTCGGTATAACTGTACGTGGACGTTTGGGCCATGAGAGCTCCGGAGCTTGAGATCTTCAGCGACTTGTCAGCAGCGCTTTCGCGCCACTGCTTGGCGGCTGGCCACTACCAGCCGTTGGCGGACAGTGATGCGTTGCACATCACCCGAACCAAGGGGTCTTCTGCAGTCGGGGTCAGAAGACACTCAAAAACCGCCCTGGCTTAGCTGGCTTTTGGGTGCGCTCTGAAAGCGGCAAAGGCTGGAGGGCCTTTCGGCGCACTCCAGCCCTGCGTGGGAACCGAATTACTTCAGTTCCGCCTTGGCGCCGGCGTCTTCCAGCTTCTTCTTCATCGCTTCGGCGTCTGCCTTGGCCACGCCTTCCTTCACGGCCTTGGGGGCGGCTTCCACCAGGTCCTTGGCTTCCTTCAGGCCAAGGCCGGTGATTTCGCGCACGGCCTTGATCGCGGCGACCTTGTTCGCGCCGGCTTCCATCAGCATGACGTTGAACTCGGTCTTTTCCTCGACAGCAGCGGCAGCGGCGCCGCCACCGCCGGCAGCCGGGGCAGCCATGGCTGCGGCGCTCACGCCGAATTTCTCTTCGATGGCTTTCACCAGGTCGTTGAGTTCCAGGACCGTCATGCTGTCCAGCGCGGTCAGAAATGCGTCTTTATCGAATGCCATTTGGGTTTCCTAAATATGTTGGATGAAGGTCGCACGCTTATGCGGCGGCTTCTTCTGCGGCCGGAGCCTCGGCCGGGGTTTCGCCGCCACCACGCTTCTCGGCGAGCGCGGCCAGGACACGTGCCGTGCGCGAGATCGGGGACTGCATCAAGCCCAGCAGTTGCGCCAGCAACACTTCCTTGGAAGGGATGTTGGCCAGCTGCTTCACGCCTTCGACATCCAGGGCCTTGCCACCGAAGGCGCCGCCGCGAATGACCAGCTTGTCGTTGGTCTTCGCGAAATCGGCCACCACCTTCGCGGCGGCCACGGCATCCTCGGAGAAGCCATAGATCAGCGGGCCGGTCATCTGGTCACCGACAACTTCGAATGCGCTACCAGCGACAGCACGGCGTGCCAGGGTGTTCTTGAGAACACTCAGGGTCACACCCTTGCTGCGCGCATCGTTGCGCAGACGAGTCATGTCAGCGACCGTGATGCCACGGTATTCCGCCATCACGAGCGTTTGAGCTTTTGCGGCGAGGCTGGTCACATCACTGATGACCGCTTCTTTCTCACTGCGATTCAGACTCAAGGTCTACTCCTTTTCAATGCGTCCTTCGGCCGGAACCTCGGGACGCGCTTCATGCAGCGACCAACTGTTTCGGAAACAAATTCCTTGCAGCGGGATCGCCATCTGCGCTGGCTGCCTCGCGAAGGTCGAGGCGATTAAGTGCAGGCCCTCCTGCACGCCAACGGTCTTGGATGGCCCGGGACAGCGCTTGGACGCCGCCTCGACCCACCACATCGCCCCACCGCCTTTTGACAGGCAACGGGGCCGATCTCATCGAACCCTGCCGAAGCAGGGCCCGCTTTCATGCACCTCAGCCCTGGGCCGAGATGGTCTGCGTGTCCACGCGGACACCCACACCCATCGTCGACGACACAGCCACTTTGCGCAGGTAGATGCCCTTGCTCGAGGCCGGCTTGGCCTTGACCAGCGCTTCGATCAGCGCGGCCAGGTTGCCCTGCAGTTTGTCCGCATCGAAGGACCGGCGGCCGATCGTGCCGTGGATGATCCCGGCCTTGTCGACACGGAACTGCACCTGCCCGGCCTTGGCGTTCTTGACGGCGGTCGCGACGTCCGGCGTCACGGTGCCGACCTTGGGATTCGGCATCAGGCCGCGCGGGCCGAGGATCTGGCCCAGCGCACCGACCACGCGCATGGCATCCGGCGCGGCGATCACCACGTCGAAAGGCATGTCGCCGGCCTTGACCTGGGCAGCCAGGTCGTCCATGCCGACGATATCGGCGCCGGCGGCCTTGGCTTCTTCGGCCTTGGCGCCCTGCGCGAACACGGCCACGCGCTTGGTCTTGCCGGTCCCGTTGGGCATCACGACCGCGCCACGCACCACCTGATCGGACTTCTTGGCGTCGATGCCGAGCTGTACGGCCACGTCGATCGACTCATCGAACTTCGCAGTAGCGGCTTCCTTGACGATGCCGATCGCGTCGACGAGCGGGTACAGCTTGTTGCTGTCGACCTTGCCTGCGAGTGCCTTCTGCTTTTTGGTGATCTTGGCCATTTACACGCCCTCCACATTCACGCCCATCGAACGGGCCGAGCCGGCGATGGTGCGGACCGCGGCGTCCAGGTCGGCGGCGGTCAGGTCCTTCATCTTGGTCTTGGCAATCTCTTCGAGCTGCGCGCGCGTGATCTTGCCGACCTTGTCGGTGTGCGGGCGTGCAGAACCCTTCTCGAGCTTGATGGCCTTCTTGATCAGCGTGATCGCCGGCGGCGTCTTGATGATGAAGGTGAAGCTCTTGTCGGCGAACGCGGTGATGACCACCGGCAGCGGCAGGCCAGGCTCGACGCCCTGGGTCTGGGCGTTGAACGCCTTGCAGAATTCCATGATGTTCAAACCGCGCTGGCCCAGTGCGGGGCCGATGGGCGGCGACGGATTGGCTTTACCAGCTGGCACTTGCAGCTTGATGAAGCCGACGATTTTCTTCGCCATGCTTTACTCCTTGCGGGTCCTAGCGCCTTGGTCTTCTCGACCGCAGCTCCCCGGGATTGACGACTCTTCGATCAAAGCCGCGCGCCGAGTCGGACAACGCGCAGCCGGAAACTGCTTCAGGTTTTCTCGACTTGCGAGAATTCCAGTTCAACAGGCGTGGCGCGGCCGAAGATCATGACGGACACGCGCACCTTGCTCTTTTCGTAGTTGACTTCCTCGACCGTGCCGTTGAAGTCGGTGAACGGGCCTTCCTTGACGCGCACGAATTCGCCAACGATGAACTCCACCTTGTGGCGCGGCTTCTCGGTGCCCTGCTGCATCTGGGAGACGATGTCCTCGACCTCCTTCTGCGAAATGGGAGCAGGCCGATTCTTCGCGCCTCCGACGAAACCAGTCACCTTGTTGGTGTGCTTCACCAGGTGCCAGCTCTCGTCGTCCATGATCATTTCGACCAGCACGTAGCCCGGGAAGAAGCGTCGCTCCGTGGTGCGCTTCTGGCCGTTCTTGATCTCGACAACTTCCTCAGTCGGCACCAGGATGCGGCCGAACTTGTCCTGCATGCCGGCGCGGTTGATGCGCTCGGTGATGTTGCGTTCCACGGCCTTTTCCATGCCCGAGTACGCGTGCACCACATACCAGCGCAGATCGGGGTTGGCCGGCGGCGCCAGCACAGGCACATGTTCCGGCGTTGTATCGACAGCGTCGTCAGTCATCATTTTCTCCAGCCCAGGATGAGGTCGAAAAACACCCATTCGAGCGTCTTGTCCGTCAGCCAAAGGAAGACGGACATCACCACGACGAAGGCGAACACATAAGCCGTCATCTGAATCGTTTCCTTGCGGGTCGGCCATACGACCTTCTTGACCTCGCGCCACGAATCGCGACCGAAGGCCCACAGCTGGCGACCATTCTCCGAGCTCGCGAACGCACCCACGGCGGCCGCAAGGCCCACCAGCAGGACGGCCCACTGCACGAGCGCGCCCTGGCGCGACAGCAGGTAGAACGCCACGATGGCGCCGACCGCGAGCACGACAGCCACGGCCAACTTGGCCTTGTCTGCGCCGGTGCTTACGGTTTCGATTTGAGAAGTAGCCATCTTGGGCTTTGTTCCTGCAGCCTTGCGGCCTCTTCAATTCATGGCGTCATTTCAGACGCCGAAGCCCGTCAGGTCATGACGGGCTCTTTGGGTTTCTTCAGCCCGCCGATGTCTTGCTGGGCTTTTCAACGCCACCTTCCAGTGGCAGGGGCAGTAGGAATCGAACCTACAACCTTCGGTTTTGGAGACCGACGCTCTGCCAATTGAGCTATACCCCTCCGCGAAATCGCTTTAGACGTCCAGGATCTTCGCCACCACGCCCGAGCCCACGGTGCGGCCACCCTCGCGAATGGCGAAGCGCAGGCCTTCTTCCATGGCGATGGGGTTGATCAGCTTCACCGTGATGGACACGTTGTCACCGGGCATGACCATTTCCTTGTCCTGGGGC